>JAAENB010001081.1 GCA_024224995.1 bacterium
CTCCTCCGCTCTCCGCCCCGCCCCCCTCTGCCGCCCCCCCGCCCCCCCCCCCCCCCCCGCTCCTCGGGTCGACCAGATGGCCCCGAGAGAGCTCCGGGGCTGCTGTGGATGGGGAAGTGTTGGGGAGAGGTAGCCGGGCCGAGGTCCCGGGGAGCCCCCCCGAGGTTCGTGGATGGGCCCCGCTGCCGGGCGCCGTGATTTTTTTCGCCTGAAATGGGCCTTTTTTACCACCAGATAGGTGCTGACACGGTCTCCTCTGGCGTCTCTCGCTGGGGGTTCTGGGACTCTGGACGCGCGCAGGGCGCTGGGCTTTGGACCGCCGTCTGGCGCCCGAACCGGCCCTTGCCACTTGAGCCGCCCGCTTGGGCCTGCGCGCCGGCTCTCGTGTGTGCGCCCGGCTGACCCGACCCGCGGTGCCGCCTCCGGTCTCTGGCTCACCCGAGGGCGGCGGGGCGAGGTGGTGCGTGGGTCTTCTACCCCGTGTGACTCCCCTTCCCCGCCGCAGGCACCCGGTGGTGGCTGAGACGACCCCACCCCGCAGGCTCCGTGCCACGTGTCAGGCGTTCTCCTCGCGGGGTCGTCGGCCACTGTTGCCCGAGAAGGCAAGAGAGAGAGAAGGGGCGGGCTGGGTGCCGGCTGAGGCTGAAGCAGGCTCCTCCGGTGAGGGTCCTCGCCGTGCCCCTCCCCCCTCGGGGCCCTCGTGGCCCCTGGCTCTCTGGATCGACTGATCGATGTGGTGATGTCGCGCTCTCCTGGGCCGGGCCTTAAGTCGCGCCAGACGAGGGACGGACGTTCTTGGCGAACGGGACCGCTCTTCTCGTTCTGTCCGCGGGCCCCTCGCCTCTCTTGTCACGCCCTGCCGGCCTGCCGAGGGGTGTGTGGGAGGCAGGGGTGGTGGTCTCCGGCCCTGACCTGCGGTCTCCCGCCTCCTGCCTCACGGCGTGGGCGGGGCCGTGGTCCTCGGACGCAGCAGACGCCCTCGCTTCGCCTCCTTGGCGTGTGCCTCGCGGGCGGTCCTCCCCGCGTCGGTGGGGGCCGTCCCGCCGCTGCGCCGCGCGCCCGCTGCCGGCGCGTGAGCGTGACTTGCTCGGTCCTCTGTGGTGCCCCTGGAGCGCTCCAGGTCGTCCCTCAGGCGCGCGAGGCCGAGCGGTGGTGTCGTTCCTTTTCCCCAGCGTGCTCCTCGGGGTCTCCGCCGCGGTGGTGTGTCCCGTGAGTGGCTCTCTTGGGGGGGTCGAGACGGTAAAGGGCGCGGGGGCTTGCCTCTGTTTCTCTCCCTCGGTAGGGGGACGGGGGCCTGCCGCCTCGTCGCCATCGCCCTCCCACGGTGTGCCGTGGGGGGGACCGACTTCGTGGCCGGGCCGACGCCGCGTGTGCCGCCGCCCCCCACTTGCGTGTGTGTGTGGGGAGTCGCACACGGGCGTGGGTGCGATCGCGTTGGGCCGGGGCCTGCGAGAAGGGGGCGTCTGTCGCGCTTCTCGGGCGTGCTCCTCCCTTCCGGAGCCCGGTGGACGAGCCCGGGGGGCGGCAGAGGTTGTGCCCCCGAGGCTGTGGCCGCGAACGCTCCAGCGGGCCGTGTGCTTACCCATACCGCAGACCCCCCCCACCCCTCCCACGGCCGGTCGTGGACTTGGTGGCTCGTGGAGCGCCTCCGTGGGCCCGAAGGGCAGAGACGATGGGTGGGGGATGACGCACCCTCGGTGAGAAAGCCTTCTCTAGCGATCCGAGAGGGAGCCTTGGGGTACCGGACCCCCCAGCCGCTGCCCCTCCCAAGCGTGCAGTGGGCCACGGTGGCCACTGCCAGAGCCACGTGGGCGGCAGAGGCCCTCGCCCTCGCGGGAGGGCTTGCGCCGGCCCCGCGGTGGGGCCGAGCGCCGCTCTTTGCCTACCGCGGCCCGCGCCTCCCCCCTCTGAGTCGGGGGAGGGTCCCGCCAGGCCGGCGTCCGGCGCGGGGCCGTGTGTGCGCGTGTGCGTGCGCGTGCGGTGACCCGCGCGGTGGCGAGCCCGAGGTGGGGTTCGGGGACGCACGGACGTCCCGACTCCCCAGTCCCGCAGCCGCGAGGAGCCCGTCGCGCCTGCCCTCGCCGCGAGTCGCGGCCGGGGGCGGTGTGTGGGCACGGTGCGGGTCGCCTCGCTCGGGAGCGTTTCCCTGGGGCGCGAGCCCCGGGGGTCGGACTCAGATGAAGGCGGATGTGGCGAGGACGGAGGAGGTGGAGTTTGGGCGGACGGGTCCCTCCGTGTCACGCGGGGGGAAACCGTCGCACACGGGCCCCGGCGGCGGGGCCGGGTCGTGGGAGACCCCAGGGTGGCCGGGGCCGGCCGGCGTCCCAGGCGTCGTGGGACCGCCCTCGTGTGTGTGGCGGTGGGACCCCGCGCTTGTTTCCCTGGCGGGCCCGGTCGCGCCTCGGCCCTTCCCGTCCCTGGGCGGGCGCCCCTGCGCCCCTGCCCCGCGGCCCTCGCCGCTGTGTGTGTGCGCGTGCCGCCCCCTCCCCGTGGCCGCCGGCCCTCCCCGGCCCCCAGCCCTCCGTGCCCCCTTCCCCGTCTGGGATCGAGCCGGCCTCGCCCACGTGAGGGTGTCGCCCGCCCCGGCCGCCGCGGCCGGCGGCGTCCCCGGGTGGAGTGCTCACGGTCCCTGAGGCGGGGGAGTCGGGCGCGGCGGCGGAGGCGTGTGGCGGGGCACGTGGGGCGGCCGGTGTGCGCGCGGGAGAGTGTTGTTGTCGCGGGGCTGGCCGCGGCTCGTGGGTGTTTGGCGGTGGTGGGCGCGAGCCCCGCGAGGGGGGGCACCCTGTGGGGGGCCGAGGAGGCCAGTCGGCGTCCTGGGTGCCGCGGGACCGCCCCTGCGCTGGAGGCCTCTGGCGGTGAGACCCCGTGTCGTGCCCCGGCGGCCGACTCGCGTCCGTGCCCTTAGGATGGCCCCCGGGCCTCCCTCGCGTCGGCGCGCGTCCGCCCCCGCCCGCCACGTCTTCCGCGAGGTCGTCGCCGCGCCTCCGCGGCGGCGGCCGAGCCAGCCGCGCCTCGTCGGCCCTGTCTCCCGTCCGTCCATCCGCCCCGTCCGTCGCGTCTGCCGACCCCCGGGCCGCGTCCCGGTGTGTTTCGCTTCCCGGGCCTGCCGCGGCGCCGCTCCGTGGTCCGCCGCCGCCGCCGCCGCCGCCCGTCCGCCGGCGTCGTTGCGTGTTGGGCGAGGTTGGGGGGACCGCCGTCCGTCCCCCTGCCGCGCCGCGCCCCGCCCCGGCGCGCTCGCCCGAGCGCGGGTCGCCGGGACCCCGGCCGGCCGTCGCGGACCGGCCGCCGTGCCCGCGACGCCCCGCTCCCGTCGGGCGGGCGGGGAGGTGAGGGGTGGCCGGGCCTCGGCCCGAGCCGCCGCCGCCCCCCGTCCGTGCGAGCGCGTGAGCGCGGGCGAGCGGGCACGCGCCGGCCGGCCTCCGGAGCGACCTGCCGGTGCCCGTGGCCCCGCTCCCGGGCCGCCGAGGTTGCGGGCCGCGTCGCTTTGGTGGGTGGGGGGCGGAGGTGCGGGGAGAGCCCCGGCGGGGCCGCCCCCCCTTCCCCCCTCCCTCGTCCCTCCGCGCCGCGACGCCGCGGCGGCGCGCCGCGACCCCTCGCGGTCCCGAGCGTAGGCGGTCGGCCGTCCTCGCCGCGGGCGGGGCGGGCTGTCGGTCGGGCCCCGGCGTTCGCCTCCTCCCCGCCCCTTCCCCGCTCGTGGGGTGCGGGTGCGGGTGGGGGCGGCCCCCGGCCCCCCCGGCGCCGCCGCCGCCGCCTCCTCGTGCCACCGCCGCGTCGCCCGCGCCCCGCCGCGCCCCGCGCCCCGGCACGCCCGGCTCCGTGTGCTCGCGCTTTCCCCTCCCTGGTTGATCCTGCCAGTAGCA
>JAAENB010001082.1 GCA_024224995.1 bacterium
ACAATCTCTTTTCGGATGTGCCATATTTTCCTCCCAAAACAGGTTTTTGGGGCAAACTTTTTTACCCCTCATTAATAGGACGAATGGGAAGGCCTTTTGATGAAATTTTTTTTGAATTTTTTTGCATAAAATTGAATTTTTTTCAAAAAAAGCCGTTTTTTGAGGGGTTTTTGATCTCAGAGCTCTTTATAGGAGCTTTTCTCAAAGAGAAAACTTCTCAGAGCTCTTTATGAGAGTGTCAACGGAGAGCAGCGGGGTGCGACCCCTGCGAGGGGAAAAATTGGTCAGAAACTTGATAGTATTGCGAGCTGCATCTGGCCTATACTACTTTCATCCCCATCTGCTCTGCCGACTCACCCTGCTTCAGGTTCCTTTCTTTACGGAGCTCTTTTATTCTTTTATCAATTGGTGGTTCTATTGTATTCGTGGTTGCTGTAGTATTGTAATATGATAAAAAAATCAAGGAAAAAGTTTATTTTTGTTGTAAATTGTGTTGACATATGTATTGCAAACGTATGTATTGTTTTTAGGCAAAAGAAAAGCCCCACTCCCCGTAAGGAATGAGGCTTTTCCCGGACAATCTCCAAAAAGAGAGCCCATAGGTTACAACTAAGTAAATCGGTTCTCCTTTGAAGATTGTCAATCATAAAATTAATTTTTAAAAGGGGGCAAGCTATGCCGCGAAAGAATCAAAACAACCTGCACTTCGAATCCACAACCCGGTACGAGGAAGGAATAAGCCCGGACCTGGACGACACGGAACGGGAAACCCTGGTACGTATTCTTAAGGAAATTATTCTAAATCTCCCGCCGGACCTGGAAAGCGGTGAAGAATGCTACAGTTCCAATGTAGTCACAGAGCAGGGTCAGTTCTGTCTAATGCTGTACGGGTATGAAATGCGAGCGCTCCGTACATTGTTCCGGAAGGTGAAGTAATTTATGAGCCTGGGGTCTCAGAGCTCTTTATAAGAGCTTAACTCTAAACAAGGTCACGACCTCAGAGCTCTTTAAAAGAGCTTAGCTCTAAACAGGGTCACGACCTCAGAGCTCTTTTAAAGAGCTCTTCCCGGGACATATTTGTCCCGGGGCTTTTTTTGAAAAATCCTTTACTCCCACAGGGTGTTTTGTAACGTGTCTTCACCTTTAAAGTTTCGTTCTCTTTTCGCTGTTTTC
>JAAENB010001083.1 GCA_024224995.1 bacterium
CCCCCCCCATCTTAGCGCAGCGTTAGCTGCGCCTCTCACAGGGATATCGCTATAACTGCAAATAACGTTTGCCGCCAATTTTGAGCAGTTAGCATATTATGTAAAGTATAAAAAGATACTTTACATGAATGTACAAACATCTGAAAGTGACTACATTATGCATTTATGCCAGCCCGATAATACAAAATCCTGCGTAGCCTGCTGCGGTCTCATGAATCATTCCGATCTATCCCGGAAGAACCTGACCCGCTTTCTGAACGATGGGGAGTTCCGAACGGAAAATTCCTGGCGGTACCAGGTTGAAGGATGCTACCCGGAACAGACTACTGATTGCAGGGATTACTCTTCTCACATTTGCCCCTTTCACGGATTTCTCCCTCAGGGCAAACCGGGCTGCCTCATCCACCCGCTTCATACGGGCGAAGAGCAGCGGGATATGGCGCTCTATGGCGCGAAGACCTGCGAGGACTTTTCCTGCCCCGCGCACAAATTATTTAGTGATGACATAAAAAAAATAATCATAGAGAATATCGAAGATTGGTATCTTTACACTATTGCCATAATTGATCCTTATTCAACAATGTGGATCCTTGAACAGTTGTCTAAAGCCGGTCCGGAAAACAAGTTATCTGAATTACTGGAAATTCACGGAAGAACACTTGAAGCATGCAAAGAGACGGTTTTCTGCTATTCAATGGAAGAATACAATCTTATGAGGAAAGATTTTTCTCTAACAGCCAATAACGATAGAGCAGAAAAAGGGCGGCAGCAGATCCTTCAGTTTATTGAAAAAAACAATTAACACTTGACGGGTATGACAACAAATCTTATACTCGTCGTACCGCATGACATCAAATACTTATAACGTCATACATATGAACAGGTAATACTCTATGCCCGAATCAGTTAAAGATAAAAGAATAAACATCAGGATTGATGAAGATACCTACGAGGCTTTGCAGGTATTTGTGAAAGAGGAGCTCAATACCGACATATCGGCCTTTTGCCGGTCGATCCTGTCTACCATTGTTCTCCATGATACGATTATCAAAAAAATCAAAAAAGCTGTCTCTGAGATCTCAAAGCGTGATACCACGTCACTTGAGTATATGCTTGAGGTTTATAAGGGCATGAGCAGCATGAATTCGATTAAAGAATCTATGACAAAGGGAAGAGCCGAGATGGACTCCCTCATTGAACTCCTGGATTCCCGGAACAGGGCAATTTCCGAGGAAATGAAACAATACTTTGATATATACAATAAGTACATTGATGAACTTGATACGAACCTGCGTAATTACTATGAGGATTATGAGAACGATCCTACGGTAATGAAACCGGGTAAACGGATTATAATCGAGTAAGCTGCCTCTTTTATTCCCAATCCTCTCTCAAGAAACTCTTTTTAAATAGGGTCTTTTTCCGGGGATCTTACCCGGGGTGGTTTCAGAGACGTTGCAGTGCAACGCCTCTACGGGCCTGTTTCCGAAGATATTGCCCGGGGGTCAACACCACGGAGGGGTTAAACC
>JAAENB010001084.1 GCA_024224995.1 bacterium
AATAAAAATTGCCTGAAGTGGGATTCGAACCCACGCATCCGAAGATAACAGAACTTAAGTCTGCCGCCTTAGACCGCTCGGCCATCCAGGCATTTTTTTACTATATGCGTAGTGTATGATGGTATGTATGTATGTGCATGAGTTGCAACTTACAAAGTGAAAAGTCTGTGGTGTGTGCATGCAGGTAACGAAATATATACATATATATATGTCAAATAATCAATAAAATAAAAATGCCTGGATGGCCGAGTGGTCTAAGGCGACCGACTCAAGTTCGGTTCTCTTCGGAGGCGTGGGTTCGAATCCCACTTCAGGCAGTATGCAATTATTATTTTTTTTTGTGTGTCAGAGCATATATTAATTCTCTCACACACACACACACACACACACAAAAAAAGTTATACTTGTTATTACGACACCAGTGAGATTTGAACTCACGCGGGTAGAACCCATTAGATTTCTAATCTAACGCCTTAACCACTCGGCCATAGTGCCATCACGTCAGCAACAGGATTCGAACCTGCGCGGGCATAGCCCAATGGATGCCAAGTCTATCGCCGTAACCACTCGGCCATGTTGACATATGATAGTGGGATTGTGTATGTATGTATGTGTGTGTGTGTGTGTGTAT
>JAAENB010001085.1 GCA_024224995.1 bacterium
AAAAGCCGATCTCATTGTAGCGAATGATTTTACCACGGTGTCGAATAATCATAAAGCCTTTATTATTGATCCGGAAAAGAATATTGAATCTTTTACGGAAAAAGAAGTTATCGCTCTTAATGTTTTAAAGACCATAGCGGCGAGAGTGTAGGGAGGCCCTTTGGTCCGGGTAATCGGTGATCGGTACGCGTACGGGCACGGCGCGCCGTGCCCGTACGCGGTGTTTATCTGGGATTCCCCTCTGTGGTGTTGACCCGGGACAAATCTCCGGGAAACCAACCCGTAAAGACGTTGCACGCAACGTCTCTCTTCCCGGAAGCAGGCCCTATTTAAAAAGAAGTTTCTTAAGAGAGAGGAAAACATGAAGAATAAAAAAATCTTAATCGGCGTAAGCGGAGGGATCGCGGCCTATAAAGCCTGCTCCCTGGTTAATTATTGTTTAAAAGAGGGAGCGGAAGTGAGGGTGATGATGACGCAAGCCGCGACAAAATTCGTAACCCCCTTAACGTTCCAGACCCTTGCGGGGCACGAAGTCTATACCGACACCTTTGTACACGCGAACCCCGAAGAGGTAATGCACATATCCATAGCGCAATGGGCCGATGTTCTGGTTATTGCACCGGCAACAGCGAATATCATCGGGAAGATAGCCTCCGGAATCGCGGACGATCTGCTCAGCACCGTGGCCCTGGCCCTGCCCGGCACCAAAAAAATAGCCCTTGCCCCGGCAATGAACGTGGAAATGTGGAATAATTCAATCGTACGGAAAAACATAGAGTTTCTGGAAAACGAAGGCGGCAGGTATATTTTTGTAGAACCCCGCTCCGGAGTCCTTGCCTGCCGCGACACCGGCGAAGGCAAAATAGCAAAAAACGACCAGATCATAGATACAGTGAAAAATATAGTCTCGGAATAACAATGAAAGCGAGGTTACGCAACCTCGCACCCCTCGCAGGGGCGCACCCCCTCGGGAGCAATGATCACTCTTTCCTAAACCCCCATCTCCCTGCACTTCGCCAGGTAATACAGCACCCCGCCGTCTTTGGGATTCATAGCCAGTATCTTATTAAAGTTATTCTCCGCCTCGGAATATTTACCCCGGTTAAACAAGCGGATAGCCTCTTCGAACTGGGGAATGGTTTTTATTTTAAGGTCGCTAATACTGCTGCCCTGGTTGCCAATAACCTCAAAAATCGACGTCGCTTTTTGTTTGCCTCTAACCCGGACTTTTCCCAGCATCCGGAAATCGAACAATGAGGGATCGGTCAGTTTATTGATGATATCCTCGCTAACGACAATAGTCGCCTTGAACCGCTTTGAAAGGTTTTCGAGCCGGGAAGAAATATTCACGGCGTCGGCAATAACCGTGCCGTCGATCCGTTCCTCTTCACCAATGGTCCCCAGCATGAGGTCGCCGCGATGGATACCAAAGCCAATTTCAATTGGCTGGTACCCGGATTTTTTCCTGGCAACATTGTATTCGCTCACGGTCTCAAGCATTTCAATGGCGCAGGAAACTGCGTCTTCCGTGCTATGGGGGAAGAGGGCCATGATCCCGTCGCCCAGGTATTTGTCGATAAATCCGTTGTTGCTCCGGATAACGGGGCTAACGCGGTTTAAGTAGGAATTCAGGAACCTGAAATTTTCATCGGGACTCATTGATTCCGAAAGGGACGTAAAAGACCGGATGTCGGAAAAAAGAACGGCCATTTCTTTTTCAATGGAGTCCCCAAGATTCACATCAAGAATGGAATCCTTGCCTAAAAAGTGAATAAATTCCGTAGGGACAAAACGCGCCAGACTGATATTCAGCTTTTCAACATAGCGGAAAACCCAGTTAAACTTTAACGAAAGAAGCAGGGATTGCGATAAAATAAACAGGAGACAGCCATAGGTAACCATAAATGGCGTGTCAATAATCTCGTTTGACGTTAAAATATCGTTCACAATGGCAGCGAAAAAGACAAAAGAGCCCCCTAAAATATACCAGGCCCCTTTTTTTTCCGACCTGTTCTTTCGGAACAGGGCAATAATAAGAATGGTAGTAATATAAAAGCATAAGGCAACAAGAATAGCATGGAAGCCCAGTACAATGATACCGTAAATATTAAGGCTGAATATACCGGTGACAGCAAGGAAAAGCGCGGCCACTCCCCAGATTATTTTTTGCACGAATTCTTTAAACAGTTTGGGATAGATATTATAAATAAAACTATAAAAAAGCGCCGGTAAGATATAAACAGTACTGTATTCTATTTTATTAAGGAGCTCAAAAATGAAGGCATCGGGATCGGGGAAATACCATGTAACCAGGAACCGTTCCGTAGAAATAAAGCGGACGGCCATAAAAAGGCAAAAAAGAGCAAAATATAAACTCGATTTTTCATTTCTCCTGTTTATAAAAAAGATCATATAATGAAAGACCGATATAAAAAGAATGCCCAGGACAAAGTAGCTTAAAGACTGGTTTCCGCTGACCCATTCCCGCAGCTCTTCTTCCGAACCCAGGATAAGGGGTTCCCATAATCCACCGGGACTGCCGTGAGAAAAATCGGCAGCCTGGATAATAATATAAACGGCATCAAACTTATTATGGAATACTTTTAGCTGAGGATTGTACTGTGGAACAGAGTCTTTTTCAGAGGTTCCCACGAGCCCGTTTGCCATAAAAGGTTTAATCTTTTGAAGCAGCCTGCTTGTTTTATGTATATCAACATTTTTTTTTGAGTTCTCCGAAAGCTCAAAGGGAACAAGATATAATTTATACGAGGTACCGGCCCGTGACAGGTAAAGAGAGAGATCTTTTCCCCGGGGAAGACCCGTAACCAGGAGCCGGAAAGTAGCAAATCCACTGACAGCAGCTTCTTTTTTAGTCTCAGGATCGGTATAGGAACCCCAGTTTCCCGGAGTATCAAGATATGTTTTTTGGCCGGAATTGTTTACCTGTTCCGTTAAAAAGTCTGCCGGCTCAAGAAGCCTGTTCCGGTAGAATTCCCACTCACCATTAAGCCTCACAAACCCGTTTTTGTCCGGATTCCAGCCGGAAAGGTCCATCGTACCCGAGATTGCTCCGGGTATTGCCCTGGTTTCGGGGTCGCTGCCGCAGGATACCGCCAGGAACAGGATTAGCAGGATCGAAAGTAAGAACAATGTAAACCTGATTCTCATGAAAACTCCTATATCTATAAACCCACCAAAACAACAAGATTACTATACGGTTGATTAAAATCAACCGGAAAGCAGCCCTTTTTGAATTTTTTTGAATTTTTTTCGGTTTTTCAAAAAAAGTTTGTTACTTTTTGCCCCAAAATGATGCTCTATTAATAAGGGGCTTTTGTAGTGCACAACGAAAGATCTAAATATTTAAAAAATGGAGATCACAATGATAAGGTTAAAAAAAATGGGAGACGCGCAAAAAGAAATGATTTTTAATGTATATGCTATTGTAGAGGACAATATTATACGGGAAGTAGCTATTCGGAGCCACCAGGTAGAGGGAACTGATGAAGAAAAGGGGAAATACCTGGAAAAGCGGGTTGAAGAGGACTGGAAAAAAGCAGAGCGGTATAAATTGCCGGAAAGTTTTATTTATACGGATTTTTTTAATGTACACAGCGAGGATTTTAACATGATACCCTATGGGGTGTATAAAAATATCATGGGAACCAATTACGAATCCCAGGTATATAAAAACGCCCTGGCGGCAAAAGGAGCCCCAAATAATCCCCTGGTGTGCCGCTCCATCGTAATCAATAATAAAATATTGGCAGACGCGGCATAAATCCGTACTTGTACGGGCACGGCGCGCCGTGCCCGTACAAGTACACAGCGGAGGATTATTTCATATAAACGGAATAATTTTTTCTCAGGGCCAGTTTGGAGAACGTCATATTGGGATAGCCCAGGGTTAGAACCGCATGGACCCTGTTATTTTTGGGGATGCCCAGCAATTCTTTTATTTTTGGAACCCTGTTAATTGACTCGGAAGCATACCCGATGTAGCAGGTGCCCAGACCCAGTGCATGGGCAAGGAGAGCTATATTGTACGTGGCATATTGGCCGTCTTCAACCGGGGTGCTGCGGCCCATGGGGCTGTGACAGATAATTACGGCAGGAGCTCCATGGAAAAGAATATCTTTCCCGGCTTCAGCTTCCCGAAGGCCCTGTTCAACGCTTTCAAGGCGTTCTTTGTAATAGGTAATAAGGGTTTTTCCGGCAACAAGGACCGAAAGGTAACGGGTAAAAACATTTTTCGCAATGGCGTTTATTTTAATAAAGAATTTTTTTATTTCCTGGGCAAGATCCCAGACTTTTTCCCTGCCGTTAAGAACGGTAAATTCCCATTCCTGCTCATTACTTCCCGAAGGGGCGGTAACCGCGAATTCCAGCAGGTCGGAAATTATTTCATTGGGAATGGGCTGGTTCGTATATTTCCGGACACTTCTCCGGGAACGGATAGCGTTCACCAGGAATTCCGGATCGATTTTTCCCGCGGGGATCGATTTTGCAGTATACTTAAAGGAGGTGAAATATATTTTTTTCAATGCTGTTTCGTCAAAACTGATGGCATCAAAGGCGCAAACGGAATGACAATGGGAGCAAAGCATGCATTCGTCAACAGTAACACTGACCTGGTCTTTTTCTTTAATTTTTTCTTTAACAAGGTGATCTTTGGGACAAATGTCGATGCACTTGCCGCAGAGAGTACATTTTTTAGTATTTATAATCGGTATCATCTTCATATTCTTTTCCTCTCGTTATGAAAAAAGGGAACGGGCTTGTTTGTCAACTTATTCTTTCTTATAAACGACAATCCCTGAAAAAATGATAATAATACCGCCGATTATTTGAAAACGGTTTATTGATTCGTTTAATATAATAATCGCAAAAACAATGGCGATAACCGGTGTTGCCATGCGCATCATACTGAGGAAAGAGGCGGAAGCAAGTTCCAGGATCTTGTTCGTAGCCAGGACAACAACAGCGGCAAGGATGCCGATAGCAAAAGCCCAACCCCAGTTCGAATGAAAATCAAAAGATATTTGCGGGAAGAAGAGACCGCCAATAAACATGAATAATACTATGAAAAGGCCGCCGAAAATACCCCGGTACAGTGAAAAAGTCACGGCAGAGACATTCGACAGGGTTACTTTGGTAATAATAATACCAATGGAAAACAGTAATGATCTGAGTATGGTCAGAAGATCACCTCTTTGAGGGATAATATTTTTGCCTGATGTGGAAACCAGGTAAGCCCCAAGAAGCAGAAGAAATATGAGGAAAATTTTATGAGGTTTCAGACGTTCTTTGAGAAAGAAGTATGCCAGGAGCGGAATAAAAAATACCGGTGTTTGAACAATAAAAGCGTAATTTATTGCTGATGTATGCTTGAGAGCAATAAAACCGATGACATAGGCGCATCCCGAGCCCAGGGACCCAACAATAATAATGTTAATGAGTGTTTTTCTGCTGAGCCTGAAAATATCCAGCCGTTCCCGGTAAAAGCCGTAAATCAACAGCAGCAGTGATGATACAGCATTGATCTTCCAGGAGAAATTGAGCGGATCAACTCCCTGGTTTAATACATGTTTAATTACGGGGAAGAGCAGGCCGGCAACAGTAACCTGGACAAGTACATACAATAAGGTTTTCTGTTTTTTTTCCATTAGCGGATCTTTTTATCCACGTCTTCTCCACTCGTAAAGAGCAATTGATGCGGCAATTGCGGCATTTAACGATTCAATATTGTTTTGAAGCGGGATTGAGAGCGCTTCGCTTTTTAAATGATCGGGAAGCCCGGGGCCTTCAATACCGGGTAAAAGAAGAAACCGGTCCGGAAATTCAAAGGAGTCTATTTCCCGGCCTCTTTTATCCAGGGCAACCACCGGTAATGAATGCTTTTCAATATGGTCCGGCAGGCTGTAAATAGAAGGGCCTTTTTTGATCACTGCCTTAAAAACAGCTCCGGCTGAAGCGCGGATCGATTTTGGATGGAACGGGGAAGCAGATTCCCGAAGCATGATGAAACTGTTAACCCCGAGACCAACAGCGGAGCGGATAACCGCGCCAACATTGGCAGGGTCCTGAAAGGGGATCAGCAGTGTACAGCCCTGTTCAAGGGAGAAGTCCCATTCTTCAAGGTGCGGAAGGCCGGCCACCAGCAGAGGCGCGCCCGTGCTAAAAGTATCGAGCTCGTTAAAAAGTGATTTTTTTAAAATGAGCAGCTTGCCGGAATTGTTAAAAAGAGTGAGCTGTTCATTGAAAGAATCGGTATCTTCTACATAGTCATCGAAAATGACCAGGTATTCGTTTTCAAGGGAATGATCCTTTTGTTCCAGGAGCTCCGTAACCTGCTTTTTTCCGGATATAATAATCTTTTTGTTTTTTTTGATCCCTTCAATGGAGGTGATTTTTTTAAGTTCTTTGAATCGTTTATTCTCTTTTGAGCTAATGGGAAACCCTATGGTTTCATCGGGATTGATAAATATTTTATAGGTCTTTTTCAGGGAAGAAGAGATCCGTTTATATACAAGCAGTCTTCTTTTGAAACCGGTGCCGGGAAGGGTGTATTCCATGTCATGATCAAGGGAATAATCGCTATGGTTTTGTTCCGAAAGTTCCTGCTTGTCTTTATCCGCGCCCGGACCTTTCATGAATATTACTTTTCCACCGGCAGGGAGGAAATGGCTAACGCGGTGCAGGGTTTCATCAACGGATTCAAGAGCCCTGGTAATAACTCCCCGGGCTTCGAAAAAGGACTTGTCCGTAACCAGGTGGGGGTAGACTTCGATCTTTTCAAGGCCCAGTTTATCAATAACCATATTCATGAATGAGACCCGTTTGTGCCGGGGCTCGGCAAGGATAATATGCAGGTCCGGATTTACCAGCTTCAGGGGAATGCCGGGAAATCCCGCTCCTGTGCCAATGTCCACAAGAGGAGAGGGGAGATCTATTAATTGGGTAATATGGACAGAATCAATAAAATGTTTGATAATAATATCGTCGAAACGTTTTAAGCGGGAAAGGTCCAGTTCATCATTGTATTCAACCAGAAGGTCGTAGAAATCGCGGAAGAGTTTTTCTTCTCCCGGAGAAGGGGAGAAGCCGCTCCCGGCAAAGAGTCTTTTCATTTTTTTTTGTTCATGCATGTCCATTTGAACAAAAACAATGACACCCTGAACTTTGTCAAGATAGTTTTAAAGCCGGGCTCCCGGGTCTTCGGCTCCGCTCAGACACCGGATGGCCGGGAAAATATACGGAAGAAACTGTGTCGATACCGGAGTCTGTTTCCATCGGCCCCCCAACCCCTGCGAGGGGCTTCCAGCCCCTCGTTATGATGAAGGAAGCCCCGGTTCTAGATTCTAGTTTCTCGAGAGCTCTCTTAACTTAATACTTGATTATATAATTAACCGCTGCATTTGTAGGACGGGTTTCGGAATTTCCACTTGAATCTGAAGTCCTGTGGACTTGATGTTGACCATTATCGTTATCAACCCCCCCGGCAGATCCAAAAGAAGTAATAATCGCTGTTGCCCCAAACTCAGAAAGATATATATCCCAATAATTATGCGAATGTTCCTCATATGCATGATCTTGATAGGTACCGACTGCGTCTCCTGTGTTCCCGCCATAGGAATTGGTTCTTGAATCTGCGTCAGGATCTACGCCTGAACCGTCACTGACCCCCCGGAGAAATCTTCCTCTGAGATCGGGCAGATTGAACGTAGTTGAGCCGTCTCCGGTACCCCATGACGTACCAACAACATCATACAGAGTACTGTAATCCGAACGGCTTACAGCCCTTCCGTCACAGAGCAGCCATTGATCAGGAACTTTATCTGTTGAGCCCGCAAACGGGTTTATCGTGCCTGTAGGCGAAATCCGTTTAGCCAGAGCGGTAATTTGCTCTTGAAGCTGGGTCACTTCGGTATCGATACTGCTCTGCACTGTGGCAATATTGGAATCCAGGGTGCTGTTGTTGCTCTGCAAAGTGGCAATAGTGGCATACATTTCGGAGAAGCTGAACCCATCGTCATCTTCTGAGCTTCCACTCTGGGAAAGTCCGGCTTCGCATCCTATAAAGGTAAGCACTACAGCCGTAAGCAGTGCGGTCATTTGAATATTGAATTTCGTTGTCATAAAAGTCCTCTCATGGTTTAATTATCTAAAATGATATTGAAAATATACTAAAAATACTAAGGCCCGGCAATAGAATTGGAATGAACACCACCTGAGGGGGAATGAACAACAGTTTTTTTTTGGGGGGGGGGGGGGAGAGTAGTGTAGATGGTGGTGCGGCAGAGACGGGAGTGATGCCTCTTAGCTAAGAGGCATCACTCCCGTCTCTAATTGCGTCTTTTGGGCCCCTTCGGCCCCCTCGCAGGGGTCGCATCCCTCTATTTGGGAGTTATCACTTGAAAAGGGATTTTTTCTTGTTATCTTTTTTTATTTTTTCTTCGATTTCGTCGATTTCTTTGACCGGTTCTACTTCTTCACTAACATTAGCGGTAACAGTGAGAAAGAGTTTTTTTGCTGACGGGTCATTGGATATAACCGTTATTGTTTTTTTGAGCTTTTTGGCTTTTTTGCCGGTACTTAAGGTAATTTCTATTTGTCCGCTGCCACCTGCAGGGATCTCCTTTTTTGAAAGGAGAGCGCCGGTGCAGCCTCAGGTGGCCTTAACCTTTTCTATTTTCAGGGTTTTTTGCCCTGTATTTTTAAAGGTAAATATATGTTTTAGCTTTTGATTTTGTTTAACAACACCAAAATCATGTTTTGGTGATTCAAACTTGATTGTAGGGCTGCTGCTGCAGGAGAATAGCAGCAATAGCAGGGGGATAAAAATAAGTAAACTTGTCTTGAATTTCATCAATTTCCTCGATTTTCTTAGTTTAATATGGAATTGTGGCCGTATTTGCTAAGATTTTTCAAGCATTTTTTTATTATTTTTATTAGACTGCAAAGAAATCGGGGAAACCGCTTGCCGGGATCTTTTCTGACAACTGACAACCGGCAACTGAAAACTATCGTGAAAAACTGTTTAGTTTGGCTGCTTCAAAAGTATTGGTGATATTGGGAAGCAGGTTTAAGAAGAATATTTTTGTGCCGCATTCGGCAGCAGTGTTAAAAAACCAGACCATGGTCCCAATGCCGTAGGAATCAACAAAGGTTAGCTCACAACAGTCAATTTCAATCACTTTTGGTTTTTTACTGAGCTGCTGAAGCCAGGTTTTCATAATTTGATGCATATCAGTAACTATCAAAATGCCTCTTAAATTGAACTTTATTGACTCGTCAGTATGCTCAATTATCATTCCAAGGTTTGCCAGTTCGTTTGCTCTCATTTGTTCCCTCCTGCTTTCTTAGTAGTATTAATATACACTTGAATACTACTTGCGTCAAGCATCCGAGAATGAACGCTAACTGAGAGGGAATGAACAACAGCCGGTTTTATATTCCGGCTGAAGAATGACCCAAAATCGTGCCATGAGCTCTTATTGCAGGCCTCCGGAATGAGTTTTTTTTGTTAAAAATACCCCCTCTCCGTAATTTTAAGTGAAAATGCCTGCTGTCTTCTTTAACAATGGAATCCAGGTACAATATTTGTCTTTTTATTGCCCTGGTATAGAGATTCATGTCAATGCCGCACCGAATAGCAAAGTGTTTCCTGGCATATTGATAGGTATTTTCATAGGACAGGACGAATTTTTTTTTGGCAAATTTATAAAAATCAAAGGTGCTTTTGTAAATATCCAGCCTGGTATTAAATCCCGGAACATTTGCTTCTTTAAATTCATAGAAAAGCAGGGGTAATTTTTCCAGGTATGACCGGTTAGACATCTGTCCCAGGAGATCGGCAGTGGCGACAATGAGAGCCCCTGTTTTTTCCCGGGGAAAAGCAAACGGAATAGAGTCAATAGAGCTGTTATGGTCGGTAGCCCGGATCATACGCGCGATACTGTTTGTGTCTACCAATTGATTATGGGCATATTGTTTTTCTAAAAAATCCACACTTCGCTGCACATGATTTTTTGTATACCTGGCCCCTGTTCCCAGGATGTCCTCACTTTCCTGGATATAGCCCGTATCATGAAAAAGAGAGGCAATGAGCAGGTGAAGCGCCTGTTCTCCCGGGAGTTTCGGATTACTGAGATTGTAACCGTCAAGAAGTCTTACACTTGCGAGAAGTGTTTCCATGGTATGCTCAAGATCATGATACAGGGTATTGTATGCCTGGTACCCGGGAAGTTCTCCATTAAAAAGTTGTTTTATAATAGAGAAAGCAGCTTCCAGGTGGTTGATTAACTGAATTTCCCGGTAATTATCATGAAATATTTTTTTCGTTTCTTTGAATATTGTTTCCGGTTTGTCATCAAACAACAGTTTTGAAAGCTGGTACCTTTTTTCTATTTTTTTCGCTTTTTTTGTATCCATTGTATCCCCCCTTTACTCTTAATAAAGAGTTTTTTATTTGTTTTTCTATCTATATTAGATGCAAGTTTCGTGCCAACATTTATTTTTTTGTGTTTTTTTCTTGCTCTTAATTGGAGCTTTTATGGTATAGGACGGGTGAAAAAGGGAGTTCCGTTAATTATTTTTTGGTTTTAATACATTTTTGTTAAAAGAGGTGTCAATTTTTGACAGCTATTGTTATTTTCTGACACCTCCGATTTTTTTTAAAATCACATTAAAAAATTTTAAAGATATTTTGGGTAATACCGAGAATAATAAAGATTGATAATAACTGATTACACTCCTAATTTTCAGTTAACCAGGTTGAGGGCTTTTGCAGGTATGCACTACTGCAAAAGCCCTTTTAATTTGTATCCCCGCGTTCCGGCAGCCAAACCATATTTTTTTCCGTTTTTATTTGTTAATAATAATTATTGATTATATCGATAATATATATGATAAGAAATATTCCCGGTAGAGGCAGAGTCGCATGATTGTTTCCATAAATGAGCAAAATCCCCAGAAACGGCTGATCCGGCAGGCAGTGAATGTCCTTGAACAGGGAGGAGTGGTCATTTTTCCAACTGATACGGTCTATGCTTACGGATGTGATATAAACCACAAAAAAGCAATTGAAAGGATATACCGCTTAAAAAAAATAGAAAAAAAGAAACCCCTGAGTTTTATCTTTACGGATATTGTGGGGATCAATGAATATGTTCGAAATATATCCGACCAGGCGTTTAAAATCATGAAAAAGGCATTACCCGGAGCCTATACCTTCATATTTAAAGCATCGAAACTGGTCCCAAAAATTGTAATAACAAATCAAAAAACAATTGGCGTAAGAATACCCAATAATAATATTGCCCTTGATCTGGTGCGCGCCCTGGGAAGACCGATTATGGCTGCCAGTGTGAATACCGCAACAGGTGAGTATATTGTTGATCCGAAAGATCTTGAAAAAGTTTATGCCAATGAAGTGGACCTGGTTATTGATGCCGGTCCAAAGATTTCTGATCCCTCAACTGTTGTTGATTTTTCGGAATCTTATCCCGAAATAATCAGGGAAGGAAAAGGAGATATATTTTTTTGATTGATCTTGTAACAGATCATAGAAATATGACTCAAAAAAGTGTGTCTCTTTTCTCATAACGAGGGGTTTAAACCCCTCGTTATGAGAAAAGAGACATTCTATATTATTACTAAGAATGAGGTAGAGTATGTCCGAGAGTATTAGAGGATTATTGGTGACACTGAAAGCAGTTGCGATTTACCTGGCCATAGGAGCGGTAATGTCCTATATATATTATTCTTTAAAACGGAGAGATCTTTTTGGAGGATATATCGGCGGACTGGTGGTTGGTTTGATCGGAGCGCTCATTGGAGGTTTTTTTCTCGACAAGTTCTTTTATGATTACGCGGTTATTGTTCTGGAATTCCTGTCACGGGGAGCCGGGGTCAATATTATCGCCGGGTTTATTGGAGCATTCGCGGCCCTGTATATTATGAACAGGCTTAATCATAAAAAAGAGAGAAAAAAGTATTAATGCTGATATACTATCAAAAAAGGCGATTTATTAAAAATCGCCTTTTTTGATTTTAGCTTATTTCTCCGTATGAGGAGGAATAAAGATTCCCTGTCCCGAAGGATGGGCCTCTTTTCCGCCGGGACCAAAATCTTTCGCCACTTTTTTGATTGAATCCACATCTTTATCCCAGGGAGTCCGGGAAGCTTCTTTTTCCGGGAAGCTTTCCACATAAAGCGATTGAGTTGGGAACGCGAACTCTACCTCCAGTTCTTTGGCCAGCCGTAGAATCTCAATGAATACGTTTTGCCGCTCCACAAGCTCCGTTGACCAATCCGGTACTTTTAAGAAAAAATAGAGCAATATATCCAGGCTTGAAGGGCCGTACTGGTTAAATACCACATGAAAGTAGTCTTTCCTGGTTACGGTATTGGCTTTAATAACATTTTTAATCCCTTCCAGGAAGGCCTCAAGTTTCTCTGCGGGAGTATCATAGGTTACGCCAATAACCGTTCTTACCCGACGGTACTCTCTTCGCCCCATATTGTCGATCTCTTTCATGGCCAGGTCGGCATTTGGGATTGAAATAATCGAATTGTAAAAGGTCCGCACCCTGGTAGAGCGGAACCCGATCTCTTCCACTGTTCCTTCAGCCTTGCCTACAACGATCCAATCGCCTACCTGGAAAGGGCTGTCGAAAAGGATCATGAGCGAGCCAAAAAGGTTCGCCACCGTGTCTTTCGCTGCCAGGGCAAAGGCGAAACCGCCAATACCGATACCGGCCAGCACCGACATCACATTAACTCCCAGGTTTTGAATTGCTACCAGTACCCCGAAAATAACAATAAATATCTTCATCGCACGGTTTATTAAGGGGACAAGCTGGTCGTCCAGGGTAGACTCTGTCTTTTTGGTGAGCTCAATGAGGTAGTCGGATACCACATTCAAGAGCCGGTATACGAGCCAGATGATAACAGCGCTTAAGGTTATCCTGAGCACTATACTCAGGAACGTCAGTACTGCTCCCTCAAGCCCTAAAATATGCAGAGACAGGAACCAGAACGCTGTGGCGGCTATTAAACTCACGGGACCCGAAAAGGCATCGGTTATTGCGCGGAACCACCTGCCTTCCCGTTTTTGGGAAAATTTTTGCAGCAGGTTTACCATAAACCGGACTAAAAATTTGATAACCAGTCCTATTAATATTGAGAAAAATATACCAATCCATTGCCATATAAAAAGAAAGAATAACCTGGATCGCGACCAGTTAGGCACATTTTTTTCAAACGTTGACTCCTTAAATACGGCTCCGCCTCCCGATCCTTTCAGGTAGGGAAGGTGTTTTGTTTTGTTATAGAACTCACGAATCCTGTTGGTAGTGTCTTTTGAGAAAAGGAATTCTCCTGCCCGTTCTCCTTTTTCTATCCTTACAATAGTTATTTCCGTGCCTCTGAGACGCCATCGCAGCAGTGATTCACCCGGTTTTTCACTTTTTTCCGGTATTTTGGAATAATCTATTAAGATTACCCTGTCGATCACTTCCTTTAAAAGAATAGCGCTCTCCTGTCCTTTTTGCTGCTGCTCCAGAAACGAGACCCCTTCCAGATCGAAACAGCGTGTGGCCCTGTCTATGTAGCTGATCAATTTGTCATCCCTGGTTTCAACGCCTTCTCTGTATTTATTCATCGATTCCATGAATGTCTCCATGGTGTCACGGGGATTGTCGGTCTTTATTGGTAAAAGAGGGTTCTTCTCTTCGGCCAGGGCTGCAGCTGCTGCCGCGGTTTCCGTTTCCGTAGTTACAGCTGTTTCCGCTGCCGTATCTGCCGGTGGGATTTCTTTCTCCTGAGCCCTGGTGCTGCCTGGCGCAAGTATTAAGAGCATTACAGTACAGAAAGTAATTGTTCTTAAAATAGTCTGTTTCATAATAAACTCCGTCGTTTTAGTGTTTTTTGTGCAGATAATTTTAAGTAATATAATCTCAAAAGTCAATAGAAAAACATTGTTTCCTATTTCTTGACCCGGGGTTTAAAGAGCATGATCAGGGCCGGGTATATGAACAGGTCTCCAATGAGGGCGAAGATCATTGAAAAACCCGTAAGTACTCCAAAAGTCTTTGTGGGCTTAATCGAGCCCAGGATAAGGATGAAAAAACCGAGAAAGAGTACCAGGGAGGTAATAACCACGGGTTTTCCTACATCTTTAAAGGCCTGTACCAGGGAATTTTCCGTATCCATGCCTGCTGTTATGTTCCTTCTAAACCATACCGTATAATGAATTGTATCATCAACCGCTATTCCCAGAACCGTACTTGCTATCATTATGGTTGTTACATCAAGAGGAATGCCCAGCCAGCCCATTAGTCCCAGGGTTAGAAATATGGGGAAAAGATTTGGTATCATGCTAATGAAGGTGAGTTTTATGTTCCGGCAGGTGGAATACATCATAAAAAAGATGATTACAAAAGCCAGGAGAAAACTGTTGATCTGGCTTTCTTTTAGATTGTTCCCCATTATTACATATAGTGAGCTCAAACCCGTGAGGTTTTTCGTGTAATTTCCATTCAGCTCTTTGCCCAGGTAGCTGTTGATGTTCCTCCGTATTTCTTTGGCTGTTTCATGGCTGCCCCAGCGGGACTGAAATGAGATCCGGGCTTCCATTTTATCCGGAGAAAGCAGCCGGTCGGCAACGTCCATGTCAATAAACTCAAAATATTCCGCTAAATCGGCCTTGCTGCCGGGTATGGTGTAATAGGCATTGTCTCCATCCTTGAAAGCCCGGTGTACCTGCTTGTAATAATCGCCAATGGAGAATGAAGAGGTGAACTGTTTTACTTCTTTCATCAGGTGATGCTGGACCCGGTCCAGCATTTTGAGACTCTCGGGGTGGGTAAAGTCGAATTCCTGAGATTTTGCTTTTATGAGCAGCACCAGGGGGATGGTGCCGCCCAGGTTGTCGTTTATAAAATCTATATCTTTTTTTAGGGTGCTTTTTTCCGGAAGGTGATTGGCGAAATTGGTCTCAAATTTGATTTGTGAAATTCCCAGGGCTGTGAGCGCGAAAAGACAAACCGCGAAAAAGCTTATTGTCTTATACCGCTTTGTCGCAAAGAGGGCAGTTTTATGCAAAAGTCTTGAAGGCAGATCTTCTGTTTCTTGAGAAGCGTTTTGTTCCGGGACTTTCCGGTCTTTTGCCGGATCTCCTCCCGGACTTTTGAAAAACGCAAGGACCGCGGGTAAAAAGGTAACTGTTACGATAAAGGCGAACATAACACCGATGCAGGTAAATATCCCAACTACTTTAACGGGCCGGATTGAGCTGATGATAAAAGAGAAAAAACCGATCCCTGTGGTTAAACTGGTCAACAGGCAGGGGAGCCATATTTCCCGTGTCGTTTGCCGAATAGCGCCAATATGGTCATTTCCGTTTTCCGCGTAGATAGCCCGGTAATGAGCCAGGAGATGAATGGAGTCGGCCACGGAAATAGCCAGGAGTACGGGGGAGATTATTGTTGTTACCATATTTACGGTTTCGCCGCAGAATATGAGAAAACCAATTCCCCATATGGCAATAATTATCAGGTTTACCATGCACAAAATTGAAATAGATACTCTTCTGAGCATTAATAGTATGGTGATAAAAACTATTAGAAGAGCGATTGGCGTAAAGGTCAGGGTATCTTTAAGAGAGAGCGCGTTTAGTTCCACTTCTACAAAAGAAGAGCCGCTAAAACGGAGATTGACCTTGCAGTCCGCTTTTTCCAGGGCTGTTTTTTTTATCCTGAATATGAGGTCTCTTTTTTCGGTATTATTATCGGTCGCTTCGATTGTTACCATAATGGCAGTCATGAGCCCATTCTTCGAAAGAAGGTTATGTACCACCAGTTCATGTTCCATTGTCCGCTTTTTAATTGAAGCCAGGTCTTCATTGGAAAGCGGAGGTTCGGAGATGATTTTTCTAAAAGAAACTGACCCTTCTTCTCCCCGGGCTTCCTCCGCCTCCGTTATGCTGAACACATCCTGAATTCCGTCCATTGCGCTCACGGTATTGGTTATTTCCCTGACAATGTCTATTTTTTCATTTGAGAAAATGTCCTTATCTTCAAAAGCAATTACTACGAGCTCTTCATTCCCATAAATTTCCCGGAATTCCTTGTAGGCTTTAAGATGGGGGTTGTCTTCTGCGAAATATATATCAATATGATTTACGAATTGTTGCTGTGTATAATAATAAGCAAATGGAATAGTAACAGCCAGTATGATAATAACCACAACCCGGTTCTTTTTTATTATCAACTCGATCAATCTATTCATCATCTTCTTGTTTTTTCCCATCAAATACTATATATTGTATATACAATACTATCATGGTTCCATAAAAATGCAAGATCATTTTTAATAGAATCTCAAGTTCCTGGTTCTACAGCACCGTCAGGGAATAAGCCTGATCTTTCCGGAACAGGAGCCAGGACGGCGACGCCCTGGTGCAATACAGGACGTATTATCACCAGGGTGGAGGAAAGATCAGGCTTATTCCCGAGCGCACTAAAGAAATAAACTACTCTCATCTTCGGTGGAGTACCGCCGTGAACAGGCGCAGCTAGCGGCGCTAAGAGAGGGAGGCGCAGCTAACGCTGCGCGGGGGAGGGGGGTTAAGGGGGCTGCGCCCCCTTAACCCCCCTCTCTTCGCGGCGCAAAGCGCCGCGTTATTCTGATCTACACGGAAGTAGTGGTATAATTTAATAAATCCCTGATGGAGTTATTGTACTGTTCCCCCTTCGGGGGCTATGAAAGACAGGAGTGGATTCCAGGAGGTGTTATCGTACTGTTATTTTTGGGAGGGAACTTTGTGGAGTAGGTGCTTGAAATGAGATATGATCAATTTGTTGCTTTGCTTTTTGTGATAATAAGCCTGGGAGGAGTAATTTGTCTTGGGCAGAATATGGACAGACCGGAGACTGCTCCGGCGTATGAGGAATTGGCGGCAATAAAAGGAATTCCATCTCTGAAAGAGGTAAGTATTTCGGGAAGGGAGAAAACAAAAGAGATCGTTTTTACTGTTGGTTCCTTTCCGAACAGGATAGAGTACCGGAGCACTTATCCCGGGTTTAACAGGGTTTATTCTCTTGTTGAAAGGGCAGTGCCCATAACTGTGCTGGTGGAAAAAGGTAAGGGAGGCACTGATTCAGGGGTCTGGCAGCTGGAGCAGGGAGGAGAGCTTATTGTAGAGTATGACTCTGTTAGAGAGCGGTTTCTGAAACACCAGGAGCGTCAGACTGCCGTACTTATGGCTGTATTTATAATAGTGGCTGTTACCGGCCTGGCAGCCGGAATATGCTTAATCCTCAGTTTCCTGTTTAGATGAACCGGCAGTACCCGAGACCCACATCCGGGCAATTTCCGTGTGGGAAATATTTTTTTCCGGAGGCTGACTACACAGGTAGCGGGCGCATTCAATGGGCCGGGCAGGGTATATACTGCACCCATTGTCCGTAAAAAATATACAGGAGCCTGCCAGCTCACGGTAAAGCCAGTCAACCCGTTCCAGGGGAGGAAGAGCCGGTTCGCCAAAACGGTCAGTTTTTAAAGGAGCAAATACATCAACCCGGCCATGATCGGGAAGTTCAATTCCGTCAATAATACAATATGTTGAAACAAATTCTTTGGGAGATAATTTTAAGAATTCGGCAGCTTTTTCCATTTCACCGGGAGCAAACCAGCCCGGACTGTTCCGGCAGCACGCGCCTCTGCGAGTACATCCCTCTTCTTCCGAAGGAACCGGAAGCTCTTCAGCTTCCGGAGTGCCGTTTTTCGTGGATAAGGATTTCTTTTCAGTCATATCTGTTTACTCCTGCCAGGTTCAAGGAGGTCATATGGGACTTTTTTTTAAAAAAAGTCAATAAAAAAATATTTTTTTGTTGACAAATTTAAGCTCTTCCCATGATTTAGTACCATTCAAATTACTAAAACAGAGGTTCAAAATATGCCTACATATGAATATGAATGCCTGGAATGCGAACACCGTTTTGATGTATTTCAGTCAATAAAAGATGATCCTGTTTCAACATGTGAAAAATGCGGTAAGGAAGTTCGAAAGGTTTATGGAACTACTGGTGGAATAATATTCAAAGGTTCCGGATTTTACGTAAATGACTACAAAAAGGCTGAAGCCGGAGCAAGTTCCGGGCCGCCCTGTCAGGGGAATCCAAACAATCCTGCTTGCGGGTCCTGTAAATCAGCAGTGTAGTATAGAATATATTATATATTTATAAAAAAAGGCGAACAATCGATGTCCGCCTTTTTTTATTTAATCCGGTTTTGCTTTTCTCTTTTTAACTGGGCCCGTTTTTGCCGGTGAAGCGTGAGCAGGTATTTTTCAATAGCCACGACCCCGTTTGCAGTGAGGCCTTCATCCTTCAGCTTGAAGCCTGCCAGGGAACTGATATACGCGTCAATTTCTTCCCTGGTATTGATAATGTCGGAATTAACCAGCAGGTAGTCAATATCGGCGATAATAAAATTCTGGCTTCGAATAGGGTAGAGAATTGCCCGGGCGTTGTATATTGGTATGACGATTTTTAGATTATTCCCGCGTAATTCCTGTATTATGGAGTCAATACGCGTTTCATTTTCAGGTATAATTTCAATATAATTGGATATGGGAATAAGAGGCGCTTTATTTGTTTTTATCTTGCTGTATATGTTTGTAGTTTCTTTCGAAAGGGGAATTTTTCCGCCATGACCATGCCCCCCACCGGAGCCCGAAGCGTGATGGGACGCGCCATGTTTCTGGTGATGACCTTCATCTTCTCCTTTGCTGCCGAACAATGACTTTATAAAGCTGACAATGGCACTCAGGGCCGATTTTTTCTTGCGGCGGGTATCTTTTTCCGGCTTGCTGCTTGGCATGGCCTGGCGTCTCAGGAAGTCGTCGTATTCGGCAATGATGCTTTTAAGTTTTTCCACATTTTCTTTGTTTTTGAGAATATGAAGAGCGTTTTCCTGTGAGGAAAGAAGCGTTCTTCCTACATCACAGAGCATCTCCATGAGAACTGTTTTTTCCTGCTGAACGGTTTGAAGCAGGCCGGAAAATTTTTCTTCATCATGGATTACCAGGTCTTGCAGGTTTGCCAGTTCGGGAAGAAAAATGAGCCCGTTAATGTAGTAGGACGCATTAGATGCGTTCGTATAGCTTATGATCCGGTGTGGACCGCCGTTTTTTTCGGCCCATTCTTTGAGCATATCCGGGGTTAATGAGTCAAATATTGAAATAATGTCGTTTTCTTTACAAATTCCGTGGTCTTTTATATATTTTACGATATCCTTGCTGATAGTTATAAGAGGATCTATTATTTTATCTACTTTTAGAAGACAGGATCTGAGAGAGTTAAAGTTTTTTGTTTCCATAAGGTCTTTAGGACCCAGGGAAGACGGGATATCTTCAAGAAGAATATTGAGAAGATAGTCAAGTTTGGAATCCCGGTAGTCACTAAATTCGGTATTGAGGATACCGAATTTTTGAAGTCGTCTCTTTATTTGCACTGAATGTTCGGATATTATTTTTTGTATGTTATCGATATTTAATTTACTCTTTACTGCCTCATAGTTCTTCTGGTGAAAGCAGAGGTCGTCGGCTCCTTCCAGGTTATGCTTGTCTATGGTGAAATTTTTAAACGTAAAGATGTTGATGCCCAGTTCGGATTTGATCAGCTTTGAAAGATGGGCCTTGTTCTTGGACTTTTTAATTAACTTGGTGAGATTAAAAAGCCTGAAATTTCCCAGTAGTTTTAACAGGCTTTCAACAGAGACTTTATCCCTTTCTTCCTGGATTTGATTGAATTTTTCATTGTTCAGCTGCAGGGAAAACTCGTACATCTGGTCAATAGCCAGTTGTTTGGTAATGGGATCAACCCGGAATTCAAACGAAATGATCGGTTTAACTTCCTCAGGGTAGTTTTTAACCAGCAGTTCCAGCAGGTATGAAATATTTTTGTTCCTGGTGGCATTAAAGGGAATTTTAATATTTCTTGAACTTCTTAACAATTCAAGAGTGGCAAGAGTGTCACTTTCTCCTGTTAACGCATGAGCCTGGTATAGTGAGATTTCTTCCAGAACATCATAAATATTCACTTCTTTGGCAATATGCGTATGAAGAAAGTTGTATTTTTCAGCTAATTCATTTTTTGGAGCAGCCATAGTAAACAGAATGCCTTTTTATATTATATTTAATTTTATATTATTCTATATATTAAATCGGTATACACGGATTATAGAGTAAGCGGTTTTATCCATATATGTCAATTATTTTATTGTTTACCGTGCACCATTGGGACAAAACGAACGTATGTTATTGTTTTTTTTGTAATTTTGCCGTTGTTTTTTTCAATTTTGACCAGTTCCTGGCTAAAAGTCCCCTCAGGAGCGATCAGGATACCGCCATCCGCCAGTTGATCAATAAGTTTTTGCGGTATTTCCGGCGGCGCGGCAGTAAGGATAATTACATCAAATGGTTCTTTTTCGGGCCATCCTTTATACCCGTCACCAATTCTCACCTGAACGTTTGTGCAGCCAAGCTTCTTGAGCCGCGCTGCAGCACTTTTTCCCAGGGGTTCAACTATCTCAATACTGTATACTTCCTTCGCGAGAAGCGACAATACTGCTGCCTGGTAACCGGAACCGGTCCCTATTTCCAGAACCTTTTCCGTTCCCGACAGTTCGCATAATTCGCTCATCAGTGCCACAATATATGGCTGTGATATTGTTTGTTCATGACCAATAGGAAGAGGGTGGTCTGAGTATGCTTCCGAAATATGGTGTCCGGGAACAAACTTGTCCCGTTCCACACTTCTTACCGCTTTCAGAACCCGTTGATCGGTAACTCCCCTGGCTTCTATCTGGTTTTTAACCATTTTTTCCCTGAGCGTTTCCATAGTCTTCTCCTCTTTATTTTCTCCTTTTGAGGTACATATTAATACCTGGCTTGCGAAAACCAGTAACATGATCACTGTGCCGGATATTTTTTGTTTTTTCATGCAATAACACCTATTGTTTGTTTAATGGGATCGTTATGGTAAAGGTGATGCCCTTGCCGGGCGCGCTGCTGCAGCTTATTTCACCATTCAGGGTACGGGTTACCAGGTTAAAAACAATATGCAAACCCAGTCCTGTTCCTCCATGAGACCGTTTGGTTGTAAAAAAAGGGTCAAATATTTTTCGTTCGGTCTCTGCGTCTACTCCGCTTCCATTATCGCTATACTGAAAAATGAGTTTTTCGCCCTTTGTTGATACGTCGAAAATGATTTTACCTTCCTCTGTTTTATCAAAAGCATGCACCAGTGAATTGGTAACAAAATTGGTAATAATCTGGAAAAAGACACCCGGAAAACTGTCAATTTCCAGGGTTTCGGGACAATTTACCGTAACAGAGTGATTTGTGTTCTTATATTTGGGCTGGAGGCTAAAGAGTACTTCGTCGATATATTCTTTTAGCATAAACCGCCGTTTGGTTTCACTTGATTGGTCTACTGCCACCTGTTTGAATATCCGTATTAATTCAGCGGCACGATTCATGTTCGAAAGAATTGTTACAGAGGCATCAGTTGCTGTTTTTACATATGCTTCAAGGTCCGAGCGTTTCATACTGCCGGAAGAGTATAATTGCGATATCTTAATGGTGGTATCTTCCAGGAATGAAGCGGCAGTTATTCCAATACCTATGGGAGTATTTATTTCATGGGCGACCCCGGAAACCAGGGAACCGAGAGAAGCCATTTTTTCCGATTGTACAAGCTGGTCTTTGGCAGTATTCAGTTCATCAAATGATTCTCTGAGTGATTTGTTGGCCAGCTCAAGTTCCAGGGTTCTCACTTTTACCCGCCGTTCCAGTTCTTCGTTCAATTCGCGAATTTCTTTCTCCGCCTTTTTTCTTACCGTGATATCGTGCCCTTCAACAATGATCTGTCTCACAACCCCTTCTTCGTCCAGCAATGGTTTGATTGAAAATTCTATAATTGCTACTTCGTTATTTTCCCCCCTGGTTTCCGCTTCGAATATTAATGGATTATTGCCTGCCGCTTCCCTGGTTTTCTCTTCAAGCATTTTTGTTATTTCGGCAAAACCGGGCCTGCTCCAGAACGGGGTTCCAATTATATTGTTCTGTGATCCTCCGTAGAACTGGTGTACTTTTTTATTTGCTTCAAGTACAAGCCCTTCTTCATTCAGGAGCCAGGTAAACTGGAATGAGTTGTTGAACATGGCATGAAAACGGTTTTCACTGTCCACAAGTGCCCGTTTTGTAGTAACCAGGCTGTTTTCGGTTGTGAGCTGGTTCACAACCGATTTTATTACTTCAGGAACAAGGTCAATAAAGCCCGACTCTTTGATCAGGTAATCCCTGGCACCCAGCTTCATCATTTCTATTGCTATTTGTTCACTTCCGTTACCGGTCATTATTATAAAAGGAATATGCTGTGACCGGCTCATAATTGCGCTCACCATTTCCTTGGCATTCATATCGGGAAGACTGTAGTCGAGCAGCATTAACAAGTCCGATTTTTCTTCAAGCTGCGTGAGGGCTTCATCTCCGCTAAAGGCTACCTTCGTTTTAAAGCCCGCGTCTTTCAGGTTCATCTTAATGAGGCTTGAAAGGCCCTTGTCGTCTTCTACTATAAATATTGTATATGAATTAGTTGCCATAATCATCCTATAAACAAAAAATTTAACAAAAAATTAAACTTAATTATCAGCAGTTTCCGGCACCTGCATTATCTTAAGAAAAAGACCCAGCCGGTTAAGTACCTCTACAAACTGGTTGTAATCAACCGGTTTGGTGATATAGCTGTTGCACCCCAGCTCATGGCATTTCTGGATCTCCCTGGGATCATCTGTTGTGGTGAGCATTATAACCGGTAATTTTTGCAGCTCCTTATCGCTTTTAACCTCTTTAAGAACTTCAATACCGTCAACTTTCGGCATCCGGATATCGAGCAGCAGCAGGTATGGGGTTTTGGGCTTCATGTGGGGGCCGTCGCCTCTTTTTCTCAGAAAGTCGAGAGTTTGCTGGCCATCCTTAAAATGAGTGATCTTATTTTGAATTCCCGCTTCTATAAGATTAATCTTAATGAGGCCTGCATGTCCCGGATTATCTTCTGCGATAATTATTTCAAGCTCATTTGTTGTCATACCAGTTCCTCTGTTCTATTATTTTTCCTGTACTCCAGGGAGTGAGACATAGAATGTGCTTCCCACTCCTTCCTCCGACTCAACCCATATTTTCCCGTTATGCCGTTCTATTATTTTGTTCACTATTGCCAGTCCCATCCCGTCTCCGGGTGCTTCCGGGTTTACCTGTTCAAATATATTAAAGACTTTTTCCTGGTGCTGCTGCGCTATGCCAATACCGTTATCCTCGAAACTGTAGACGACCATGTTTTCTTCCTCCCTGCAGCATATTTTTATGGTACTGTCTTCATCCGGTTTTGAGTATTTAATAGCGTTGCCCAGGAGATTGGAAAAGACCTGGTTTATCTGGTTTTCATCACCCATACAGGGAAATTGCTGGTCAACCGTAAGTTGTATATTGCTTCCATTAAGCTGGATATCAAAGGTTGCCTGGATATCGCTAATCATTTTATTCATGTCCAGCGGTTCGATTGTTAGTTCGGCTCTGCCGGTCCGTGAGAGCTGGAGCACTCCTTTGAGCAGGTTGCTCATTTTCGCAACACTGGTATCGATGAAATCAATTGCCATTGGAATGTTCTCATCAAGAGTTTCTTCGAGCTCTTCCCGAAGCGGGGCGGGCACTGTATCGGCGCTTAATGTCGCTTTGATCCGTTCACAGTCTTTCCCCAGTCTTTTACTCCATCCTTCGATATTTACCAGTGGTGAACGAAGGTCGTGGGACGTTACATACAGAACCCGTCCCAGGTCTTTGTTCCGCTCTTCAAGCTCTTTTAATACCCGTCCCAGGTCATTATTCTTTTCCGCCAGCTGTATGTTTATTTCTTCCCGCTCTGCTTCCGCCTTATCTCTCTCCTGTTCGCGCTTAAGGATCATACCCAGCATATTATTAAATCCTTCATACAGAACCCCAATCTCGTCGTCACCTTTTTTCTCAACCCGGAGAGAGTAATCTCCTTCCCGGGAAATTTTTTCCGTTACCCCTGCCAGTTTTAGTATTGGCCGGGAGATTACCCGCTGCAGCCTGCTGGCAGTGAAATATGAGAGAATTAATAATATTATAATTACAATAAACATGCTTAAAAGATGCCTGTTTATTTTGCTGTCCAGTTGATTGGTTGATGCTACCAGGTAAATTGTGCCGTAATCGTTTTTATGGTATTTAATTGGCTGAGCTACATAAAGATATTTTCCCTTGAACTTATACGGCAGTTTTTTGGATGTGCCAAAAGGGGGGGGGGCCGGAGACTCTTTTTCTCCGGGCCTGGTGTAGGACGCGAATTCGGCGCCTTGGGTATCGTAGAGAAAGCCGTTATGAATGGCATTGATGGATTGCAGTTTTTTAAGTGTCTCCTCCCCGCCGGGCTTGTCTTCAAATGTCAGGGGAGAAACCGAATATTCTCCAATAAGTTTGGCATTCATAATAGTCTGGTTGATCATGTCATCTTTAAAGGTCGCAATGTCATTGATCAGGACAAAGGTAAACCCCACGGCAATTGCCATCATCGCGGCAAGAAGTATTATAACGATAAGCTTATTCCGTATTGATAGTTTCCTGAAAAAATTCATTCCTGTTTTATATCCTTTAATATACTTTTAATACACTTTTTTTGCCATTTTCAATAAAAGATGACTCATTTGTAATCCCGTTTTTTTAGCTGCTTTGTTATTGATCGTAAAGCGAACTTTATTCTTATGTATCTCAAAATTGATCAAAACCCCTTTTGCTGTAAACCCCCTGGTATCTCCAATTGTTAAGATGGGCCTGCCCCTTGTGTATGCTACGATTTTACCCAGTTCATTTCTCTTTGAACCGGCGATGAACAGAATATTTGCCTCTTTTATTTCATAAATTTGTGATATATACCTGATTTCAACCTTTTTATTCTTTATCCTTTGTATTGAATATAATTGTTCCAGGATCAATCCAAAAGGATTCTTCCCAATTACCGCGATTACAAAAGGTTTTGACGCGTCATGCACCGGACTCTCCTTCGGCCATTCAATAAACCGGGTCAATCGTTCCAAGAATACTGCCTTTACTTTGTATTCTTTGGGTATTGGAACAACTGGCAACGGAAGCAGCAGGGCTATAAGAATAAGTGAGTATGTTAACTTACGTATTTTCATCGTAGATGCAATATTTTTGGATACCTTTACAATGTGTTACCAGTATTGCTGCTTTTTGCCTGGATATTATGATACTATTTGTAATATTAATTAAAACCTCTTTTCAGCGTTCTACTAAAATGGCAATATTCTAATTAGAATTTACCATAATTTTTGATTCCGGTCAACAAAATATTTATAGCGGCTTCTTTTTTAAGGTATATAACTCAGGTTGCGGAAATTCCTTGACTTTTTCATATAAAAGTTCTTTTTCGTAATGAGCAGCAGGGATGCGCAGCGTTAACTGCGCCTATAAAATTTAAAAAGGGAGTATTATATAACTATTATGGAAGAAAAAATTGATAAAAGTGAAGGTATTTTCGCGATAATTTCCACTAATAAAGGAGAAATTATCATTGAACTTGAATATCAAAAAACACCTTTAACAGTGGCTAATTTTGTTGGTCTGGCCGAAGGAACAGTCATAAATTCAGCATCTGATCCGGGAACTCCGTATTACGACGGGCTGAAGTTTCACCGGGTTATTGCCAATTTTATGATCCAGGGCGGAGATCCTCTGGGTTCAGGTGTGGGCGGTCCCGGGTACAACTTTCCCGATGAATTTGACTCATCTCTCAGGCACAGCAAGCCGGGCACCCTGTCTATGGCCAATGCCGGTCCAAATACCAATGGCAGCCAGTTCTTTATCACCCATACTGCCACTCCTCACCTGGACGACAGGCACAGTGTATTTGGATATGTTCTTGAAGGACAGGATGTTGTTGATTCAATAGCCCAGAATGACATCATGGAAAAGGTTACCATTGTTCGAAAAGGAGACGATGCAAAAGCATTTGCCACCGATAACGACTCTTTTGTTGCTCTTATTAAGAGTGTGGGGAGGAAGTAGTCTTCGGCTCCGCTCAGACTCCGGTGCGACCGGGGCTGATTACCTATTAGGATATACCGGAATAAAGAATGGCTGTAAAAAAGACATCTGCTAAAAAGAAAACTGCGGCAAAAAAGACTGCTGCCAAAAAGACGGCGAAAAAGAAAGCCGCTTCCGTTAAAAAGGCCGCTCTTAAAAAGAGCGTGCCTCAATTTCAGGAAGCTGCTCTGGCTCCCGAACCGAAAAAGAACCGGAATCCGCTTTTGCTTCTTATTATTATGGGCCTGGTTACGGTTATTGTGGTTCTGCTGAACAGGTTTGATTTTGTTGATAATAAACAACAGGGGAATCGAACTAAAAAAACAACCCTTGCCTCAAAAAATCTTCGTTCCAAAGATCGGCCAGATAAGAAAGACTCCCGGGTCTCTCTTAAAGACGATAACAAAGAAGACATAGAAGGCAAGGAAAATAAAAAAGATAAAAAAAACGAGAAAACAGCAGCGACTGTTGACGTAAAACTTTATTATATGAAATTTAACGATAGAACCGAGAAAGTCTATCTTTCATCGGTAAAACGTTCTGTTAATAAGGAAAATCTCCTGGCAAGTACCATGAAGGCCCTTATTAAAGGGCCTTCGGGCGCTGAAGAAAACAGGGGGCTTTTAACCGCTGTCCCTTCAAATCTCAGGGTCCGCAGCGCCAGGATCAGGAATAAAGTGGCTGAGATCGATTTTAACAGCGCCATTGAAAAAGGCGGCGAGGGGAGTATTCTTCTCCAGAGGATCGATCAAATTATATACACTGCCACCCAGTTTAATTCGGTCAACAGCGTTCTCATTAAAATAAACGGCAAACGGAAACGAACCCTGGGAAGAGACGGGCTCTCTATCCAGGGTCCGCTGCATCGGAGAAGGTGATCGGTGGCCCTGTGGCCCGGGTAACCGGGTAATCGGTTAAGACCCCGGCCCTTCGGCTCCGCTCAGGGACCGGATGGCCGGGAAAAATACGAAAGAAACTGTGGTTACACCGGGGTCAATTTTGCGAAGATGCTCCGGCCAGGTGTGCGACCCCTGCGAGGGGTTTGGTTCTGAGAGACGTTGCAGTGCAACGCCTTTACTGGCTGGTTTCTGGCCAGGGCTACGGAGCCTCTGAGGAGGGATGCGCCTCCTGCGAGGGGGTGCAAGAGCTTTAGAAAATGGGTCCATTTTAGCCCGGGGTTTTAACCCCAGAGGGCAACAGAGCAAAACCCCGGATAACATCTT
>JAAENB010001086.1 GCA_024224995.1 bacterium
GTCAAGGAAGTTTTTAAGTTATTTTACAGATTTTTATTGATGGGAGAGGCGCAGCTAACGCTGCGCTGGGCAGGAGGGGGTTGAGGGGGCTTCCGCCCCCTCAACCCCCTCCTCTTGCGCGGCGCGGAAGCGCCGCGTCCCTATTTTTTTGAGTACGTACAGATTTTTATTGACAAAATTACACTGTATACACAATCTGAGTGTAAAAAGAGTAAAATTGATAATGAAATAGATCAGGGGGTATTACATGACTAATAATAATTATCGTATTGATGTGCATCATCATATTGTTCCGCCAGTGTATGTGGATACGTTGAAGCGTGCCGGAGTTGAGAATTCTATGGGGAGAGATTTTCCCGATTGGTCTGCGGAAGATGCGATTGAATTAATGGACCAGGTACATATTGAGACTGCTATTACATCTATATCGGTTCCCGGGGTCTATTTACAGGATGGGAATTTTTCAAGCGAACAAGCCCGGATCAATAGCGCGGTTGCATTGGCGCGGGAATGCAATGAATATTCGGCAGATATGTCCCGGGATTATCCCGGCCGTTTTGGTTTTTTCGCGGTTTTGCCCATGCCCCTTGTTGAAGAATCTCTTATTGAAGCTGCCTATGCTTTAGACAAGCTGGACGCCCATGGCGTGGTCCTTTTCGCGAATTATTGCGGCACCCTTCCTGGTGATTCGCGGTATAATGAATTAATGGCGGAATTGAACAGGCGTAACGCTGTTGTTTTTCTGCACCCGGCTCCTCTCCCCGGCTCCGCTCAAAATGCCGGTATGAATATTGAAGATTTTTTTCTTGAAGCTCCTGTTGATACTACCCGGGCCGTAACAAACCTGCTTATAACCGGCACCCTGGAACGGTACCGGAATATTAAATGGATACTATCTCATGCCGGGGGAACAATCCCGTATCTCTCCTGGCGGCTTGCTCTTATGGATTTTCTTCCGAAATACCAGGAGAAAATGCCCCGGGGGGTTCTGGCCTATCTTAAGGAGCTGTATTACGACACTGCATTGTCGACATCATCCTGTGCTTTGAATTCTCTTCTGGAACTGGTCGATCCTTCGCAGGTGCTCTTTGGCAGTGACTGGCCTTTTAGCCCAACGCCTGCTGCTATTTTTCAGGTCGATGCCATGCTCAAATTGGATTGTTTTGATGATGTGACTTTGGCTGAAGTGGAACGGGGGAACTCGCTTGAGTTGCTTTCAAAAACCCTGCGCCAGACCATTATTATTTAACTCCCGGGACCGATGTCGGCATACCAGTCCTGAATAGAAAATTCAGGACTGGTTTTCCTGCGGCTCTTCCCAGTCTGAAATTTTTTTATGCAAACGTATCATAAAATGTGTTATAAACAAGCTTATTTTTAGACCGGTCATACACGGCAAATACAATATGGGGAAAACAATTAAGAAATTCTTTTTCATTCATGAGCGCGTTATAAAAAATATCCGCAACCTCTGCCGGGTCATTTCTAAAAACACCGCATCCCCAGGCGCCAAGGACCAGGGCATCGCTCTTATGATAGAGCGCTGTTTTTAATACATTGGCGGTTCGTTCTTCCATGCACGATCGTATTTGCGGCACTTTTTCCGGCTGGTTCTTTTTAAGCGCCCCCGCGTTTACTGCCGGGGCTGTTATAAAAGAAACAGTGTAATAATCGTCCAGGAGATCTCCTTTATCGTTCCTGAAGACCGGTACCTGCGGAGAATAAACAAGGTGATGGGAATATAATAAGTCTCCCGCGCTCCTGTTAAATTCATAGTACTCCATATGTTTAATTAGAGTCGCGTACAGGGCCGATGACCGGGCAAGGCTCTCCTCCTGGGCCTGGCTTCCTCCCAGGAATCCGCCGCCGGGATTTTTCGCGGAAGCAAAATTAAGACAGGTTATGTTTTTATATTCTTTAGTGAGATAAAGCCGTTGCGCCGCGTCCAGTGTTGACTCATTGGTTACTTCTATAATGGTTTTATCGGACCTCTGGTCTTCCGGGTTATCCCGTATAAGATCTTCAAAGTCTCCGGGCCGGTACAGAACCGAGTTCTCAATTGCCTGCTCGTGGTCAGTGGTGATATCAACCTTTACGCCTTCTTTTGTTGTATAGAAACCCTGCTTAATTATTCTCAGGGTTTTCTCTGCTAATCCGGATCGTTTTGTTCTGCTTATACTGTCCTTGTTATTTTTCATTTTTTGTGTAATGAACTCCTGTTTATGATTGATATTCTTAGCGGGGCGGGCTTGATCTGTCAAGGGAGAATTGGATTTTACTGTGATTGAAGAGGCGTTGAAAGTGTAGAGATGCTGCTCTTAAGAAACTTCTTTTAAATAGGGCTGGTTTCCGGGAAGAGAGACGTTGCATGCAACGTCTTTACGGGTTGGTTTCCGGGGATCTTACCCGGAGCCTGCACCTTGAAAGCGACGTGACGTCACGTTGCTTTCAGAAAGAATCTTCGGCTGATTCTCCTCGGAATCTACACAGAAAAAGATCCATTTATATAAACAGTTTCTTCCATATTTTTTCCCTGCTTCGCAGGGTCCGCACTCTCAAAAAACTCCTTTTAAACAGGGCCTGTTTCCGGGGATTTTGTCCGGGGTTTGGTTTTAGAGACGTTGCAGTGCAACGCCTCTACGGGCCTTTTCCCGAAGATATTGGCCGAAGCATCTTTGCAAAACGACCCCCCTCGCAGGAGTCGCACCCCTTCCCGGAATCTCCATAGCCCTGGCCTGAAACCAGCCAGTAAAGGCGTTGCACTGCAGCGTCTCTCAGAACCAAACCCCTCGCAGGGGTCGCGCCCTCCTGTCTAAAACGTATACCTGATCCCGCCCTGGAAGTTCCTTCCCCGGTTGGGGACTTCGAGAGACTGGCCCGGAGTTACATACGAACTGTCCAGCAGGTTATAACCGGTGCATTGCAGGCTTATTCCTGAAGCAAAAAAATATCGAATGGAAGAGTTTAAAATTACATAGGGAGCCTGGCTGCTTATTGAAGCTATTTTTCCCGTGTAGAAACCGTTGATATTAATATTAAACTTAAAGATTTTGAGATTTGCGGTTAATGAACCTGAATGTTTTGATGTGTTTTTTTCTGTTCCTGAAATAATAGCCGTATAGTTTCCTCTCAGGTAAAGTGCTTCGAATAACTCGGCTTTTAAAGTGAATTCCAGGCCATATATCGATGTTTCTCCGCTGTTCTGGTATTTTCGAATTCCCGAATCCTGTTTTACCGAGGTTATTTGATCCGTGAACTTGTTAAAGAAAAATGTCACGCAGGTTTCAGTTGGGCCCAGTCTTTGCAAATAGGCTCCTTCAATAGTACGGATCTTTTCCGGGGTGAGATCCGGGTTGCCAACGACTACAGGATTATTTTTGTTATACTGTTCCGAGAGTGCTGGTGACCGGAACGCATCGCCATACATGGCTTTGATACGGGCCTGCCAGGGAGCTGAATATATAACCGCTGCCCGGGGATTGACTGTGCTTCCAAAGTCGGTATAATAATCAAAGCGTACTCCGGCAATAAGGTTTATGTTCAGGGTAGTGAAGGTGTGTTTGTCCTGCAAAAAGGCGCTTATGTTATTTTTAGATTTTTCTTCAACAAAACTGTAGTTTCCCGTATATTGATGAAGCATCCCGTCTCCTCCCCATTCCCAGGTCACCGGGTTGTAGGTACAGTCCGTGGAGCTGTATGAATTGCCGGTATTGAGAAAACCGGCACCCGCAGAGCAGATGTTATTGGGAAGTATGTTGTAATTCGCGTGTATACTTGAGTCTACAGCGTAATTGATAAGATCCGGTCCCATAAGGACCGCGTGGTCCGGGATAAGCCCGGTAGTTATTTCATATTGGGGTGGAAAAAGATAAGCGGTTGCAAGCCAGTGGTACCGTTTATAGCTGGTACTAACATCGAGTGAGATTTTTCTCGTAATTTGCGGCTGAAAGGACAGGCGGATAAAGCTGTTTGTCTGCTTGTCTTTGTTGAGGCCATTGCCCAGCTTGTTAAACAGGTAAAAATCTGAAAAATTTCGTTCCATGTGGCTTATGGCAAGACTCAGTTTTTTATACGCGATAAACAGATGGCAATCGATCCCGTTCCGGGGATCCTTTGTGGCGGCAGTGGTTTTTACTCCATCGCTAAGATTGGTATATTCCTGGCCGTCTTCGGAAAATGCCCGTACATATCCGGAAAAAGACCAGTTATTAATTGTATCTCCGTATTGCAGGGACATCTCTTTTAAACCGAGATCTCCTGTTCGAATTGCTATATTTTTTTTGGTTTTATCGGTTATGATGCTGACTACTCCGAGAAAGGCATTGGAACCGTAAAGCGCCGATCCCGGACCCCGGATGATTTCTACTTGTTTGATGTGGCTCACCGGGATGGACCGATACGAACTATTCGCGCCGCCCCCATGACTTTCATTGAGCCGTTGTCCGTCTAATAAAAAAAGTATTTTTTTGCATGAATCCGTAGATCGGCCCCCTCCTCTTACGGATAAGGTGTATATCTGTCCGTTTTCCACATCCCGTAAAGCCTGGAAACCGGGTACGTAGTTTAACAGCTCGTAGATATCGGTAATGCCCATGTTTTCTATTTCTTCACTGGTAAAAACCGTTACCGATGACGGTGCGTCAAAAGTGGTCTCTTCAATTCGAGAAGCGACTTTTACCATGGTTCCCAGTAAAATCTCCAATCTAAAAAAATCTTCTTCTTCAAAGTTGCTGTCTGTGAAGGCAGGTTTATTTTTTTCTTCAGAGGGGGCTGTCGGCTGGGCTGCCGCGTAGTGAAACGGTATTATGCAGAATATAAGGCTAATTACAAATGTAATTTGTAATAATTTGTTTTTCAATGCAGTTCTCCCCGGCCCGGTAATCATGGTGTCGTTTTATAGTATACTATTGTGATACGCATGTCAATCGGTTAAAAAGATTCTTGACTTTTACCGGTTGTGATTAAGATAAAGGATTATGGCTAAAAAGAAAAGTTTCTACGGATTACGAATACAAGTATGTTGATAAATTTGTGGGCTGGGACAAATGACCGATACTCGAAATAAACTCGCTAAAGAGGTTTTCCGAAAGACAATAATAGCGCTTAAGAACGATATTGGTAATAACCTCCCGGAGTAGGCTTTATAAACCATTACAAACAAAAAAGAAGAAGAGCAATAGCTCTTCTCTTTTTTTTATATATTGATATATCGAATTGATTACTTAGGAACAATAACCATTTGAGATACCCAGCCTGAAGGGCTCCATCCGCTCATGGACATTTTTTTGTAAGTGTTTTTATCGTTTTTCCAAACATATACATTGTTGCTTCCGCTTACGTCATCACCCGCGATATACACGTCTCCATTATACACGGCAATGTCTTTCGCATCGGAATGCTTGCCGGTTCCCAGGTCAACAAGAGCGCCGTTTTTCCAGTAACAGGCGTGACGAATTCCTATTGAATCGTAATATGTACCGGCTACATATACATCGCTGCCGTCAACACAGATAGCCGCGGCTTTGGTTTCTTCGGTACTGAGCATGGTGATTTCACCATTCTTCCATACGCAAGCCTGGTCGCCAATAAGTCCGGTGAGATAAATGTCACCGTTATTGATTGTTATATCTGCGATAGTCTTCATTTCGGGAACTTCTGTCGTTACACCGTTTATTGCGTAATAAGGAATTGTAACAGAATCTCTACTTATTCGACCGGCATAATAAACATCATCGCCATCTACTTTTAGAGCATAAGCGCTTCCTTCAACAGGGGTTAAATCTCCGTTCTTCCAGATGAAGTATTCAGGATTGGTATAGTTCCAGTAGTTAACGAGCATGTACAGGTCATCGCCGTTGGCAGCAATAGCTCTGGCGCTGGACCATTCACTGTTCAGTACGGTTTTTCCTTCATTTTTCCAGTAAACTGCTTGTGAAGTGGTCGAGGCGCTTTTTTCTCCTGCGGCAGCATATATATCATTTCCGGAAACAGAAATATACGTAGGGGAGTCATTGACAGAAGCGTTTCCAAGTTCAACAGGCTCGCCATTTACCCAGTAGCATAAGGTATTGACATTACCGGTCCGGTAACCGCCCGATACATATACATTTACGTCTTCCTGTGTACCGTCGCACCCGGTAAGAACTGCCATGAGTCCAACGGCTGCCAAAAGTAAAATTAATTTGATTTTTTTAAATACTTGATTCATATTCACAAGTCTCCTTTGTTTTTTTGGTATGTTATAATGTTAAATAAAGAAACTCCCTTCAGGGGCATCCTTTATTTCATTATCAAATAAGCGTCTGTAATGCGGGAATCGTCACAAATTTTTTGTTTTTTGTAAATAAAATTTTTTTCCGCAAACCGGCCGGGCATCTTTTTTTGTCCGGCGGTATTGGGGTTCTTAAATCCAGTCCCGGGTCTGCTTCCGAAGATGCTCCGGAAAAGGGTTTGGTCCTGAGAGACGTTGCAGTGCAACGCCTTTACTGGCTGGTTTCTGGCCAGGGTTATGGAGACCCTGATGAGGGATGCGGCTCCTGCGAGGGGATCGGTACGCAGTGTTATTTGGGGTTTCACCCCTCTGTGGTGTTGACCCGGGACAAATCTCCGGAAACCAACCCGGAAAGGTGCCCGCGTTGCCTGGGTTGTTTGTACGGTTTTGGGTCTGGGAATTGGTTTTTATTTATATTATCTTGTTGAATCGTATTCCGGGTGAGGAGCAGCTATGAAAAAAACGATTTTGTTTAAAGCGATTAATATCACCCTGCTGCTGCTTCTTTTTTTTGCTGCGGCAAACCAGGGAAATCTCTACAGCGAGGAAAATCCCGGTCCCAAAACAAAGCGGTATAATCTTGAATCTGGACCGGAATACTATTATCCGGTTGATGACGATAGAAACATTCAAACAATATTTATGAACGCGCTTTTTGGAAAAGAATTTATTAATGAGCTCCATTATTCATTGTATGCCGGGCTAACGGCGACCTATGCCCGGGTGATATAACCCAGTTGGATGAGTCATTTCAGAGCGTTAAATATAATACAAGCGCGTTTGGCATTGGTCCCGTTTTTATGATCCGGTGCGAACTCATCAGGTACAAACTGTTTTATTTGTCGATAGACGCTCTGGGAGGGGTCATTCTTTATCATACGGATTTCCCCCTGGGAGGAGATAAATATAATTTTATGTGGAAAATCGGCCCTTCCATAGGATTTGATATTGCCGATAAATATACTATAAACGTTGCTTTCAGAGGAATGCATGTTTCCAATGGACAGGGAGTTGCCGACAAAAACCCTTCCTACGAAGCATTGGGTTTTTCAATTGATTTGATTTTTCACCTGTAAAATATCAATAATACATATATTACCGGGTAGTCTTCATAAAAGCTCCCAGGTATTTATTTCTTCCATAAATAGTAATTTTTTTTATAAGCGGGTGTGAGTCTTTTAAAAAGGCAGTTTGTCTTTTTTCCCAGTGTTTCCTGTTTACGTATTTTGACCCCGCGATATAGTGCGCAGTCCATACGAAAAAACCGCAATTAAAAATTATTACTGCGGCAAGAAGCAGGGAGGTAATATACCGCTTCAATTTTAATTTTATCGAAATTGTTGATAGCAGTAGTACAGCAAAGGAAATGCCTGTTAATTTAACGAGCAGCCATATAGTTTTATAGTCGTACCAGCCAATGAGCGACCATCCGCCATGCCGCATATACTGGCCCCCTGATTTTAAGGGGAAGAACACCGGTATTCCCTTCCATACACTGGGAGGCTGGGGCAGGTCGGCCAGTACATGGGAAATTCCCGCTATGGAGCTCACAAAAAAGAGGAGAAAGAAAACCCGCATGGTTAGATACTTTTTTCTCAGGAATATGGCGCTTATTAAAAGCGCCGTCAGTGTTAAAATAAACCCCGAAACTATTGCCCCGGCAATTGAGTGCGTTGCTCCCCGGTGGCCGATCAAGGGGTTTGTTGAGGTGTAATAGCCAAAGAATGAATCAATGTCGGGAAAGGCTGCCGCAATGGCCAGGAGCAGCACCAGTAGAAGATAGTTGATTTTTTTAAATTTGAATAGTGATTGGATGGCATAAAAAA
>JAAENB010001087.1 GCA_024224995.1 bacterium
ACTCTAATTCCAACATTTTAAAAGATTTCTCCTTTACATTACTCTATTTTAGCCCTATAATTTAAGACCGGTACGCCAATAAAGCAAGATAAAAAACCGGCCCCTGCGAGAGCGGGAAGCCCCGAAAGTACGCGCGAGGGATGTGCAGGGTTTAGTCCCGACACCTTTTGATTTTTTCAACGAATAGGGCTCCCCGGTAGTAATTGGAAATCAAAAGGTTTCGGGACCGGAGCGAAGCGGAGCCCGGAGCAGCCCGGCCCGAAGGGCGCGCCCGCCCCCTAAAACTCATACCCCACCATAAAAGAAAGCCTCGCGCTGCTCTGCACAGTGGGATGCGATATCGCCACGCTCTCCTGCACCGCGGTCTGCATCGACTTTTCACTCTCATACAAAGTAGTCTCACTGCTGTCCACCAGCTTTGTACTAAAAGTAACATTATAAACCATGGGCATAATATAGGTAACTCTAAAAAACATTTCATCATACTTATAGAAGAGCGAAACTGCGGAATTAACCCACATTTCAATCTTTTCGTCATAGCGTTTATTGGTAACGGTAAAACTCCCGTCAGTGGTATTGGGTTCACCATAGTACTTCGTAACAAAAGTAAATTTATTATTATGAAAGATCATGGCGCCGAAAACCAGTTTATGCCGGGTATCGCCATAAAGGGGAATAGAGAGATCAACCTCCCAGCCGCCGTCATAAAAATGTTCATTAGCGTAAGAAAACTCATTCCATGATTGTTCCTCACCCGTAGTAAAAGAACCGGAGGTTTTCCAATAGACTTCTTTTCTACCGCCCACACTGCTAATCCATTGCTCATAAGTATTCTCAAAATTGGTCCATGAGAATTCCAGGAGCACGGCAATATCGATATAAAACATTTTACCAAAATTGATATTAACATTCGGGTTGGCTTCCACAATAAAATTGGTAAAGCTTTCTTTGACGCCGCTGTCAATAGAATTATCTTGAGAATAAACATTACCCTGGGTACTGTCATCGATCCCAAAGAAGAAAAGCGTATTCAATTTCAATTTCCGGTTTTTGTAAAAATTAACATTGCCATAGACCCTTCCTATATGCTCGGTAAGCTCCTTAGACCATTTCTGTCTGACGTATTCTCCGCTTAAATGAGAAGCTGGGGTATCCCAGACATAATAGTCAAGAACCCCGGTCTTATATCTATAACGGGCACCAATTTTAACAAGCTCAAAAGTAGTCCCAATCTGAGTATCAAACTGGTACACCCCGCCGGTGGAATAATCACTCTGAGTCCAGGCGTCGCCATTAATATGACTGTGACCAAAAATTTTCTTGCACCCCGAAGTAGACCAGCCCCAGAGAATTCGACTGGAAGTTAAAGCTCCAACAGTATAATTATTAGCGGTGAGCAAACTCTCAGGATCACCAAACTGCTCTCTCCCAAAACCAAGCTTCAGCCCCACAGGGACCGATCCAAACTTATAAGAAGTAATAGATTCAAAATAAAGCATATATGAAAAATTGGATAACTCGTAATCAAAGGAGGTATAGCCGAGAGATGCACCGGCATCATTCGTAACCCGCAAGTTCCCGGAAGCCGTACTATTCATAGACATGGTCTTAAGATTAAGCGAAAACATGGAATTAAACCCGTTTGACCAATACCGCAAATAATCAACCGTATGCTTGAACACGGAAACAGCCCCGTCTTTATTAAACGTGGACTGCTGCGTATCGGTGCTGTTATTCGCGAAGGTAAAACTATCGGACGAAGAGGTATAGTTATTATTCGGTTTTTTCGCGGGTTCATCAACATCCCCCCACCACGGCATGGACTGGTACTCCAGGCTGTACGATATAAACCCCGACGGGATCAGCAGGGTATCCTGGGGAAAGGCGATCTTTGAAAGATAGGGGTTGCTCCCAATAAAAAAGAGCCTGGCCTCGGCGTGGAGACAGGTGAAAAGAGTAAGGATGATAAATATAAACAGGACTCTTTTCCTCATACCCTCACCCCATAACAATATCAATCGCGAAAGCGGCAATATCTTTAAGGCTGCCCACAAAATCCACCTCACAGGCATCAATAGCCCCGTCCGGCATAACTCTGGAATATGCCGACTCAGGGTCCATAACCAGCACATCCCCGCCGTTCTCTTTGATCTTTTTAGATCCCAGGGCACCGTCCTTATTCGCGCCCGTAAGGACAACACCAATAAGCCCGGGACCGTAAACATCGGAAGCGCTTTCGAACAGAACATCAACAGACGGCCGGGCGTAGTTGACCTGTTCATCAATGGAGAGGGCAAAGGTTTCGTCATCTTCGATCAGGACATGATACCCGGGAGGAGCCAGGTAGATAACCCCGGGCCGAACCGGCTCTTTTTCCTCAGCCTCCACCACATGGAGCGGGCACCGGTCATCCAGGTACCTGGCAAGAAAGTTGTCCACTTCCGGTCTTCTATGCTGCACGATAATAATAGGAATGGGAAAATCAGCAGGAAAAAGGGGCAGCAATTCGGTTAATGCTTCAAGACCGCCCGCGGAAACACCAATAACCATAGCCTTATATAAAGAAGACTCCGTACTCATCTGGATTCACTGCTCTTGAGCCGGTAGATTTTATTGGTTTTATTAAGTTCATAAAATTTATTAGCCACATCGGAAAAATGAGTACTTTCTTTCGTACCCAGGCAGAGAAAGCCGTCCGGAACGAGGCTGTTATAAAAAAGATTCAGAACCCTGTTTTGTAAGGTTTTGTCGAAATAAATAAGAACATTTCTGCAAATAATAAAATGCATTTCCCCAAACACGGAATCCGTAGCCAGGTTATGATTGGCAAAGGTGATATTTTCTTTCAGATCCCGGTTAATAATAGCGGACCCATATTCGGAATGATAATAATCGGAAAAAGAGCACATGCCCCCGGCTTTCTGATAGTTGCCGGTATGTTCCTTTATCCTGTCGATAGAGAAGATCCCGTCACGGGCCCGGGCAAGAGCCCTGTCATTAAAATCCGTAGCATAGATCTGGCACCGGTCATAGATCCCTTCTTCTTTCAGCATAATGGCCATGGAATAGACCTCTTCCCCCGTAGCGCACCCGGCATGCCAGATCTTAACATACGGAAATTTCACTAAAGAAGCAAGAACCTGTTCCCGGATATATTGATATACCCAGGGGTCCCTGAACATCTCAGTAACGGTAACCGAAATATTGTACAACAAGGAGCCAAGAAAATCACGGTTATACAGGATATCCGGTAATAGCTCGGAAATGCAGCTATGCCCGCTTTTAGCCAAAAAGTTTTTAATACGCCGTTTAAGACTTGCGTGCGCGTAATGACGAAAGTCGTAACCATAGCACAGGAAAATCGCTTCCAGCAAAAGTTTTATTTCAATATTTTCAATTTCAGATTCTTTCATGATACAGCGCAATAGTACACCTGAAAAAAGGATGTGGCAAGAACAAAATTAAAGGGGCATGATAATTCATGCCCCGGTTTGTAAAAAAACTACGCCTGAACAATCGCGTCAACAGGACACGCGTCCGCGCATACAGCACAATCGGTACACTCATCAGCGGAAATAGTATAAGGACTTCCCTCACTGATCGCTTCCACCGGGCATTCACTTATGCAGGTACCGCATTCCGTACAATCTTCTGTAATTTTATGAGTCATAATGCTCTCCTCCATTTAGTAATCATAGTAATCTATCTTAAAACGGTGCTAAATATAAACACGCTGTTAAAAATGTCAAACAAATATTGAACACAGACACCGGGAAAAATAGCTTGCCATAAGAACGTAAAAATAGTAAAAAGATAATATTAAAATATGGATAAATCAATGAACATCATCAAACTAATTATAATCTCCCTGTGTATATACGGCTTAAGCGGATGCGGCGTAGTGGGCGGTGAAGACTACACGTATCAGAAAGGGGGTATGAAAAGGAATCCCGGCAAAGGGGTAATGGAAATCCATGGAGGATTTACAATTGACAGGGGCAGCCTCTATACCTGGCGCAGCAAAGTAACCCTGCGAATTGATGTAAAGCGCGCGGCAAACATGAGATTTAGCCTGGACAATGAATTCTGGACATCCTGGGAGCATTATTCCGAAAAAAAAACACTGAAATTAGACCCGGGGCATTCTTCCAAAAGGATTTACGGAGAATTCAAGGGGCTTGGCAATAATGTCCTAAAAGCGGCCGATATTATTTTTCCGCTCAGAGAGGAAAAATTCACGGAGCCGGGAGATTACGAAAACAATTATTTTGGATCGGGAGTCGCGCTTTCTGCCGATGGAAAAACGCTGGCAGCAGGAGCGCATGGGGAAGAGGGATTCCGGCAATCCGTCTATATCTTCGCCCTGGACCAGGAAAAACCGGAACGGCCCGACCCGAAAGAACTGGAAGCCAAAAAGAAGGAAAAAGAGGACAGGAAGAAGGGTATAAAGAAGAAGAAAAAGAAAAAAAAGAAGAAGAAATCGGATGATGATGAAAAAAAGGAAGAACCAGAGCCAAAAGAGACGAAAATAAAGCCCCGGATAATACGGTCACCGGGAGTAATACGAAAAGAATTCGGATCGCGCATAGCGCTTTCGGCAGACGGAAAGACTCTGGCAGTAGGAGTCTATAACGACAATATAGATGAAAGGATTTCTCAGGGAGCGGTTCTCATTTACGATCTTTCAGACCCGGACCCGGTCCCGACCCCCTGGCTCATAACGTCCCCGGACGGCCAGGCAATGGATTACCTGGGCTGGGATGTGGCGCTTTCGGCCAATGGAAAAGTTTTGGCAGCATCCTGCTATTACCGGGAAAAGGTATACCTGTTCAGGCTGCATAAAAAAAGGTATACAACAAGCATTGTTAAAGCGCCGGGCAAAGATTTTTTCGGGAACCGGGTATCGCTTTCGGCAGACGGGGAAACGCTCATGGTAAGCGGGTATAAGAAAAATAAAGATAAAGCCATTGCCTATTTATATCATAAAGATAACAGGTATTCACGGCCCCAGGTCATAAAAACGCCAAAGGGAATAAAAACCGATTCAACAGGATACGCGGTATCGCTTTCCGCAAATGGGGCAACCGCTGCTATCGCGGCCTTGAGCGGAAAACAGGTCCGCAAAGCGGTATATATTTATAAAACATGGTTCCGGACACCGCACGCGCGGGTCGTAACCGTACCCGACGGGCTATACGATGATTATTGGGGGTATGATATTTCTCTTTCCGGCAATGGCAGCACCCTGGTAACGGGCTCCGCCTACACTGGATCTATTTATATAGTCAGGCTCAATGATCAGAGCATGGACCCGGAAATAATACCGCTGCCAAACAAGGGTTACCCCGGTTTTATCGTCTCCGTATCTTCCGACGGCAGTACCATTGCGGCAGGAACTTCGAGTAAAAAAATAGCCCCGCCCGGCGACTCGCCGAAAGGGGCTGTTTTTGTTTATTGAAGAACTAAAGAGCGGGTTTAGAAATTCTTGGGAGTCAGCTTTTTATTCAGCCTGTCCATCATATAATAGCCCGATTTGGCTGTGTCCCTGGTGGAGCCGTCTTTTTTATAAAATTTCCAGATACCGGTCCGTTTGTTATTCATGTATTCGCCTTCAGACATAAGTTTCCCGGAAGGATAGTATTCTTCAAATGGGCCGCCTTTCCGGTTCATCATGTACTTGCCCTCACTTTTAAGATTACCGTTAGGATGGTATGCTTTCCAGCTGCCGTTAATCTTCGCTTTGTGGGGCATGCCGGTCATGGTGCCTTCACCGCTCAGTTTGCCGTTTGTATAGACCCAGCACTTACCGTAAACCATAGGCCCTTTCAGGGTCATCCTTCTAACTACCTGGCGGGACTGGTTATAATAGACCCAGATACCGGTTTGCGAGCCATTGTCGAACTCCCCTTCAGCCTCAAGCCAGCCGCCTTTGTTAAATGTTTGCCATTTGCCTTCCATTTTGTCATCTTCAAACTTACCGGTCATAAACTTATTGCCGTTATCATGAAACAGGTTCCAGGGGCCTTCCTTTTTTTCATCGTCATATTTCCCGGCCATTTTTTTGCTGCCATTGGGATAATTGGTATACCAGGGGCCGGAGAGTTTTCCGTCATTGTAGGAAGCATAGGTCATAACAGTACCGGTGGGATAAAAATACTTTGAAACAGCATTCTTCATCCCCATGGTATAGCTTTCTTCTTTAACGGTCTTCCCCTCTTTACTGTAACTGATCTTGATCCCGTGAATTTTCCCCTTAGTAAAAGGGATCTGGAACATGACCTGTCCTGTGGGGGCGTATACTTTACTGATGCCGTGAGGCTTACCGTCCGCGAAAGTACCTTCCGAAGATTTCTGCCCTTTCTTGGTATAAAAAGTCCATTTGCCGTGGTTAATATATTTCGGTTTCTCAGGAGTACCGGTATTTTTTACCTCACCCTTTGCCCGCACAACACCGCCGGGATAAAATATTGTTTTCATATTCCCGGTAATAACAGGATCCGGGGTTTTAGGACCTTTATCCTTTTCCGGGTCTTTTACCTGATCTTTTTTACAGGAAACAGCCAGGAATAATACCGCAATAATAAAAACTGCCAGTTTTTTCTTATTCATTGTATAATATCTCCTTATTTCGATATCAATATAACACAATAATTTTGACAAAAAGTCAAGTTAAAATCAATATTTATTACTTAAAATTAACAAATAAACCCAACATGCGTATAGCCGCAAAAGAGAAATATTCATCAAAAATCAATTAGTTGCTTGCCCTTCCAATAAAAATTGATTAACTTTAAACAGGTGAAATGCGCCCCCGTGGTCGCGTTTTAGTATAAGGTATATGGACCCGGAATGTAACCTATGCCCGGAGCAATACCTCTGTAGAATGTTCGGAACTCCCTCCGGTCAAACAGCCTCACAATCTGCAGAGGCATCGCTCCGGGCATAGGTTACATTCCGAATTACGTTTTTCGGTATATTAAGACACGACCGACCC
>JAAENB010001088.1 GCA_024224995.1 bacterium
CCACTTCATTGTCGGTGGGGGATTTTGACAGAAAATCCTCGTTTGATAATTGGGCGGCGTATTTCCGAATGGTTTCCCGATCATCCCTAATAGGTTGATTTCCCTCCGGTGGCCAGGGTGGGGGATTTTCATTCGAGTTATCAACTGAGCCGGTGGCCACTTCATTGTCGGTGGGGGATTTTGACAGAAAATTCTCGTCTGATAATTGGGCGGCGTATTTCCGAATGGTCTTTCGATCAATGCCGGTTTTGCGGTTAATTTCGTGTTGACTCGCATGGTTAGCAAGAAGAATCTCGATTGCATTTCTCTTGTTTGGTTTCAAAACGTTCATCCTTTCTGGCTCCCTTCGATACTGGATTTTCGTGAGAGCCCATTTAACGCCTTGTCGCCAGAAAAGTATAGAAAATTATATGTTATTTCTATTGGTTAGAGATAGCTACTTCAGATGGGGGATTTTGAAGTGGCCACAGGTGGGGGATTTTGGGTGGCCGTCGGGGAATTAAACCCAGACTCCAAAATTGCAGGAAGGCACGAAAATGGAAAACTGGTATTGACCATAGATACACGGAATCAAAACATTCACCA
>JAAENB010001089.1 GCA_024224995.1 bacterium
ATAACTTGCATATAAAAGATCACCTGCTTCCAGGCAGTATTGATAACTCTGCATAAGGTACTCTAAGTTTTCTTTTATAGGTTTTTTCCAGTGGTTAAACCAGCAAAAATGATAAATACTTTTACCTTGCATTAATTTTGAGCCGTATTTGTCAGCAAGTTTTAATGAAAGGTGGGCATATTCATATCCATTATCAATTTCACCTAATATACCGTTAAGCATAATAGCATGAAAGGTGTACGTTATTGGAGATAAAGGATAATTTCCATGTTTTAACGTCAGGTTTATTGCTTTTTCGATAAAAATCGGCATTAAATAAGAACCGGACAGGTATGCCGGAGTCGCGCATTGCAGCATAATGCTTATTGTGGCTAATATTTCAGGATCAGTTAATTCCTGTTGATTTATGAGGTCTTGAATTTTTCTTTTGCCCAGTTTTTTTTGGGACTCTTCTAATTCAAGAGGTACAGCAGACTCATCTGTCACTTCCGGCAATATTACTCCTAACTCTTTAAGAGCCTTCCTGCCTACATCTAATGCTTCCTGGAGTTTCATCTGGGAAGTATAATGATAAATCTCAAGGGTATAGACTTTAACTTTATCCAGTAATGTTTTCGCATTTTCTAATATCACCCTGAACAGTTCTTCCGCTTCTTCAAAATGGGTCGCAACATATTCAGCTTCGGACCATTCTATATATAAGGAAACAGTTCTATCGTACTCAATTTCCCATGAGTTTTCCGGCAGCAGTTCCGCGCCATGTTTGAAAAAATCTATGGCAGCATCATAGGCTGCGGAATTTTTAGCTTTTTTCCCGGCAATGAGGTTTAGATTCATGAGCTCTTGTTTTTCTTTTTCCGAAAGCAGCTTTTTAGCAAGGTTCAGCTGGTTTGCTATATTAAAGACGTTTTCATCAACGGTTATATTTTTTTTCCCATCCTGTAAAACAATACTTCCTATTTTATGATGAAGTTCTTCCTGCTGTTTTTCTTCTATCAATGAATAAGCGGCTTCCTGAACTTTGTCATGGGCAAAGTGCAGATCCTCTTCAATCTTTATTATCATACCTTGATTAATCGCTTCCTTCAGGTCTTCAAAGATCTTATCTTCGGATTTTTTAATAACGAGGGAAAGTGTATCCAGCTTGATCTTTGCTCCAATACAGGAGGCGGTTTGTATAATATCTAAAGTGCATGACGGTAATTTATTGATGGCATTTGCCATAAGGGTAATCACATTATTGGTAATTCCAGCCTGTTCGATCTTAGAGATATCCCAGTTCCATCCCTGTTTAAACTCGATCAAATTATTGTGATATAAGGTTTTTAAAAATTCTTTTACAAAAAACGGGTTTCCTGCAGTCTTGGTTTCAATAAGACGCGAGAAATCGCCTGTTTCTTCCATAGAACAATACAGGGAATCAGCCAGCATTTCACTGATATTGTTCTTTGTCAGAGGCGCCAGGGTAATGTTGGACCAAAACAATCCCTTTTCTTTCATTTTCTCCTGCATGGTAATAAATGGGTGTCCGCTATTGACCTCGTTGTCACGATAGGCGCCAATAAAAAACATATATTCCAATTCAGGATCGCCCAGCAGTATATCAATTAATTGTAAGCTGGCATTGTCGGCCCATTGGAAATCATCGATAAATAAAACAAGCGGGTGCTCCTTTTTCGCGAAAACCCTGATGAAATCCTGGAAAACCATATTAAACCGGTTTTGCGCTTCTACGGGCGGTAATTCTTCAACAGCCTCCTGTTCTTCAATAATTAATTCTATTTCGGGAATAACATCAATTATTACCTGTCCGTTATTACCCACAGCGTCCAGGATCGCGTCCTTCCACCGGTCTACTTTCATTTCACTTTCCGTAAGAAGGTGATTCGTCAATTCTCTGAATGCCTGGATAAGAGCGGTATAGGGAATACTTCTTTTCAGGAGATCATATTTTCCGCCAATAAAATATCCCTGTTTTTCGATCATTGGTTTATGTATTTCATGAATCAGCGCCGACTTGCCGATTCCCGAAGGCCCGGAAAAAAAGATTATTTCTTTTTTCCCGGAAGAGGCTTTTTTAAAAAGCTCCATTAAATGGGCAGTCTCATTTTCTCTGCCATAGAGCTTCTCCGGAATAAGAAATATTTCCGGTATATCTTTTTCTCCAATCGTAAATTCTTCTATCATGCCGTTATTTTTTATTTGATTATAGCATCGTTCAAGATCAGCCTTGAGCCCCAGGGCGCTCTGGTAACGGTCCTCAGCCATTTTTGAAAGAAGCTTCATTGTAATACCGGATACTACCGCAGGAATATTGACATTTCGATGGTGGCAGGAAACCGGTTCCAGGGCAATATGGGCATGGATCAGCTCCATTGATAATTCTTTTTCAAAAGGAACTTTCCCCGTGAGTAATTTATACAGAGTAACTCCCAGGGAATAAAAGTCGGCACGATAATCAACAGAACGGTTCATCCTTCCGGTCTGCTCCGGCGCGATATAGTTCAGGGTTCCTTCTACCCGTTCCGCGTCCACAGCACCCGGGGTTTCTCGCTGGACCTCTGCCGCAATACTTAAATCGGTAATCTTTACTTCTTTTGTTTCGGGGTTAATAAGTATATTATTGGGATTAATATCTTTGTGAATAACATTGTGGGAATGAATCTCCTCAAGAATAGTTACAACCTTAATCGCGATTTCAAGGATTTCTTCCAAACCCGGCATTGCAGTATTAGCATAATCACCAAGAGGAACTCCGCCAAAGTCCTCAAGAACAAGGGCTTTACTATGTTTTATATTTTCCAGGGAATAGTGATTTATAATGCCGGGAACATCCGCCAGGGCACGGCCAATTTTTAACTCATGATCGAGTTGTTTCAAGTCCCTCATAGAGGGAAACTCGGCTTGCAAGAATTTGACAATTACCGGTTTGGAATCTTCTTCCCGGGTTCCCCGGAAAACAAAAATCCTATTGTTTTCATAGATTTTATCGAAGAGCCGGTATCCAATGAGCTCAGTCATGAGCCACCCCCTTGATCAACAACCGTTTTTCCTACCTGTAAATAACGAAAACCATTAGTTCTTTATTATGATTCAATCCTGTTCCTGCCGTTCTCTTTGGCTTTATACAACAGCCCGTCTGCTTTTTTAATGAGCGCGATTACATCTTCATCACTCCGGGTACACATCCCACCGCTAATGGTTGTCTGCAGCCCCTCTTCCCGCCATGAAAGATCTTCAATGGCCTGCCGTATTTTTTCAGCAGTTCTAAATCCATTTTCGGCATCGGTCTTTGGGAGAATAACCAGGAATTCCTCACCGCCGTATCTCCCGATTATATCCGAATCCCGGAGACTTTCTTTAAGGGTTGAGGATATTTTAACCAATACCTCATCACCGGTCTGGTGGCCATAGGTATCATTGATATTTTTAAAATGATCAATATCAAACATGATAATTGAAACCGTATCGGGGTAGCGGTTATCTCTGGAAAGTTCCTGGGAGAGTCTTTCAATAATATAATTATGGTTGTATAACTCAGTAAGGCTGTCGGTAATTACCATCTCTTCAAGGATAGAATTCTTTTTTTTCAATTCCTCAGCGTATTCTTTTAGTTCTGCTGAAATTTCCAGGATAATATCTTTACTTTTTTTCAGCTCAAGGTGGGTTTTTACCCTGGCTAAGAGTTCCGCTGAACTGAAGGGTTTAGTAATATAATCAACAGCACCAAGTTCAAAACCATTCACAATATCTTTGGTTTCTGTTTTCGCGGTTAAAAATATAATGGGAATGTTTTTCGTTTCAGGAGATCCTTTCAGATTTTTGCAAACTTCAAAACCGTCCATAACGGGCATCATAATATCCAGAAGAATAAGGTCCGGAGGGATTTCATTGACCATGGCAAGAGCTTCTTCTCCATTGGTCGCAAAAGCGAGCTGGTATTCTTCTTTATCCAGGGTGTTTCCCATAACCTGGAGGTTTTTCGGAACATCATCAACAATGAGTATCATTGCTTCTTTTAAGGTAATTTCGATGTCTTCATTCATGACTCTCTCCTGTGTCCGGCAGCCCGGTCAATCTTTTTTACAATCTCAGCGAAAATACCCAGAGTATTGGGCAGGTTTTCCATGTCATAGCTTTTTACCTGCTTTCCAAGTCTTTCACTCCAATCTTTGAGTATATCGATATCGTACTCAAATCCCAATTCTTTGATCCGTGCTGCAAATTTTTCAATTTCACTGATGAAATATTTTTTACTCATTTTTTCCCAGGTGGGCATAATTTCATTATTAAGAATGCGGGCCAATTCCGGAAGCCTGGATAGAATCTCAGGGGGAAGAGAGTCGAATGAAAATTCCGGAGGGGATTGCTGTTCCTTGATAGGGGAAGGAGTTTCCCGGCTGGTATAGGGCAGAAAACGGATCATTTCAGTGAATAATTCTTTTTTGCTTACGGGTTTTTTAAGGTAGCCGTTAAATCCAGCTGCTTTTATTTTCTCCTCACTTTTTTCCATCACGGATGCTGTTATTGCAACGATGGGAATTTCCTTGCTCGCGTCTACTTCTTTCAGAATCCGGGCAGCGTCATATCCATCCATCACCGGCATCCGAATGTCCATAAATACCAGATTGGGTTGATATAGTACTGCCAGGTCCACGGCTTCTTTTCCATTTGCCGCTTCAATTACAGTGATATTGGGTATTTTCAGAAATTTCTTTAACAGGACCAGGTTCGAAGGATTGTCATCGGCAATTAAGATCAGCACTTCTTCAAACTGTATTGAATCGATTGAACTTTCCGGAGACGCTGCCGGTGTATCTTTAACTGCTGAGATCGAGACATCCTTCAATTGTACTATAAAACTACTTCCTTTACCGGGCCTGCTTTTCACGGAAATAGAACCGTTCATCATCTCAACAAGGCGTTTGGTGATAGACAAACCCAGGCCGGTACCGCCATATTTCGCAGCACTCTGTCCGGATTGTTGTTTGAATGCTTCAAAAATTCTATCCAGCTGATCCTCTGCTATTCCAATGCCCGTATCCTGGACAGAGATAGAAAGTTCCAGGGAACTGTTTTCTTCTATTATTCGTTCTTTAAAAACGGACAGTTTTATATAACCCTCATCAGTAAACTTTACGGCATTTCCAACAAGATTAAACAGAACCTGCCGCAGGCGGGTTTCATCAAGAAGCAATCCCCGGGGAAGTGATTCGTCTATTTCAACCAGGAAATCTATTTTTTTGGAACCTGTTTCCCGGGAAAAAATATTCCTGATCTCATGACAAACAGAATGAAGGTTCACGGAATGATATTGAAGCTCAAGCATGCCGGCTTCTATTTTGGAAAGATCAAGAATGTCATTAATCAGGTGAAGCAGGGTTCTTCCGCTGGACGTTATGGCGGATAAATACTCTTTATGGTTTTCATCCTCTATTTGTTCTTCTAATAATTCAGAAAATCCTAAAATAGAATTCATAGGGGTTCTAATCTCGTGGCTCATATTGGCGATAAATTCACTCTTGGCAAGAGCTGCTGCTTCAGCGGCATCTCTTGCTATTTTAAATTCTTCAGCGCGTTTTTTTTGAGTAACATCTTCCAGGGTTCCTTCATAATACGACGGTTTTTTCGTATCATTCGTAACAGTATGTACATTCATGGAAACATAGATAATACTACCATCCTTTTTATAGCTGCTGGTTTTAAAATCTTTAACAAAACCGTTGTTTTGTATCTGCTCCATGAATACCGCAAATTTTTCCGGGTCTGCGTTCAACTCATCTTTGATAGAAAAAATTCCGGTTATGAGGTCGTCCGGAGAATCATATCCGAAAATTTGGGCAAACGCCGGGTTCACCGTTATTAACCTGCCGGAAGAATCGGCCTGGAAAATTCCGGAAGCGGAATTTTCAACAATTCCCCTGTATTTTTCTTCCGAATCTCTGAGCGCTTCTTCGGCCCGCTGGCGTTCTTCAATCTCCTGCCGAAGATTCTGATAGAGCGAAGCATTTTCAAGAGAAATAGCAGCCTGTGCGGCCAGAAGCTTGAGTGTTTCCTGGCGTTCACTGGTAAAGGTTCCTTTACTCAGATTATTTTCAAGGTACAGAATTGCGGTGAGTTTGTTTTGGTGAATAACCGGCATACAGAGAATCGATTTTGGAAGATTTGTATTAATATACCAGTCCCGGGAGAAAAATTTATCGCTTGCCGCGTCATCAAGAACAACACTTGCACGGGTTCTGTTGACATAGCGGATAATAGCTTCGGGCACAATCCTGTTTTTTTCAAGAGGTACGGATTGCAAAACGGTGATCTCTTCGTTCCCTATAACACCTTCCGCTTCTATATAAAAAGATTCATCCTTCTTAAGAATAAGAACACCTTTTTCAGCGCCGGCATTTTCCATCATAACCCGCACCAGGTTTCGTAAGAGTTTTTCTATTACTATTTCACCGGCAATGGTATGAGAAGCTTTCATGATGGTAGATATATCCAGTAATTTACCGGAAAACGAGGTTGTCGTTACCGGGAGGACTGCTCCCTCAACTACTGAAGATTCAGGCTCCGGTTTTCCACTGGTTGACGGGGTATCAATTATTGGAGCATATTTTTTCATGAGCGCCTTTATTTTTATTTTCGCTCCCCAATTGGAAAAACAGTAATAAGCCTCTGTCATATAAAAGCTCGCGAGTTTTTCAATTTTCCGGTCCAAATAAAATTTAGCCGCGCACTCATTTGCAATTGCCTCGTCCTGGAGAAATTTATTCCGCCTGGCCAGGGAAATTGCTTTATCGTACAATTTTACGGCAGACATGCCCCGCGCTATGCGGAATCGTTCTGCTTCCACAAGAAGATATTTATGCTGAAAATTTTGGGGAGCAAGATCGGCCCATTTTTTCATTTTATTCTGATGTGTTTTCACCAGGACCAGGTATTTTTTTTGTTCTTTTGGGCTTGCTGCCGGGTAATGAGCCAGAAGGGAGAGAGAGTAATAGAAATAATGTTCCGCAACAAAGTACATGCCAATCATGCCGCTAAGGTAGTTGTTTCCCGTCTGTGCCGCTTGGATCGCTTGTTCGTGAGAGTCATTAATATAAAAAAGAATTTGCTTTGCAACTGAATGAAAACCTAATGAATTCATATCATTGACGGTAATCCAATGAGTCAACAGTTCTTCTTCATCCGCGATTCCGCCCTTTATGATGAGTTTGTTTTCTGTCATCTCACTCAAATTAACAACGAATTGATTCCAGAATTTATATAACTTGGAGGCATTTTCTTTTTGTAACTTCTCCATAACTTCGTTGTACTGTTCAAATTTTTCTTTTAAATCATCAAGGGGAGTACCAATAAAAAATAATTTAAAAAAATAATGGTTTACGGCATAAGACGCAAATTCAAGATCTCCCGTTTCAATTCCGCTTTGATGCGCTTCCAGAAGATATTCAAGATCTTTCCTCACATGATTTTTCCAGTGATTGATCATTGAACCGAAAAGAAAATATACTTTGGATTTTAATTCCCTGGCATTAAATTTTTCAAGAACCTGTAATGCCAGTTTGCCAAAACTATATCCCTTTTCAATATCTCCTGATTTTCCAATAAGCATAACTGAATAAAAAACATAAATAAAGGCCGATTGGTGTGAATTACCATGTTTTAATGAAAGATTCACCAGTTTTAAAATAAGAATGGGCCAGTAATCGGGAACTCCAATATAACTTGGAATAGTGCAGGATGTTAGAATCGAGGAAATCGCTAATTTCTGAGGATCCTTTAGTTCCTTCAGGTTTACCAGGTCATCAACATTTTTTTTCCTTATATTCATGTATAAGGAAAGACTTTCTTTAAATAGAAAAAAGCGGTTAGCTTTTTGCGGCATGTTGAAACCGATCATCTTTAACGCTTTTTTTCCGAATTCTACCGCCTCATTTAATTTTTGTAAAATTGTATAATTGGCAATTTTTATCTGGTAGACAGGTATTTTTTCCAATACTGTTTTTGCGTTTTGCAAAACCGCATCAAAAAAAAGTTCACTTGCCTTATATTCCCCGGCAAGAAAAGCTATTTCTCCACATTCGGTGTATAGTTGTCGTGATAAAGTATACTCCGACTCCCAGGAGTCAGGTGGAAGGAGGTTTCTACTGTTCTCTAGAAATTTGTTTGCTGCTTCGTATGCGGTAGAGCTCTTCGCGCGTAACGCGGCTTTAAAATTTAACCGGGCAAGATCTGTTTTTTCTTCTTCTGAAGAGATTAAAACAATTGCGCGGTTAAATTGTTCAACAATCTCAAATATCGTATCATCTAATTTTTCATCAGGTGTTCTTTTAAGCAGTACTTTCCCGATATTGTAATGAATTTGAGTTCGTTCCTCTTCTTCAATAAGAGAATAAACTGCTTCCCGGACTCTGTTGTGAGCAAACTGCTCACCAATACTCATTTTTATGATCATTCCTTCATCTATAGCACCGGTTAATCCTTTGCGGAGTTCATCTTCTGATACGTCATATACTCCAAAAAGAGTTGCCAGATCGAATTTAACTCCTATACATGAAGCAACCTTTAATACATTCCGCATATTTTCGGGAAGCTTCTTAACCCTTTCGGCCATTAGTTCTATTACATTGTCGGTAATTCCCGCCTGACGAATTTTTTTTATGTCAAAGCTCCAGTTTTGACCGTACGTAATGAATTTTTCCTCATATAAACTGGTTAAGAATTTATTTATAAAAAATGGATTGCCGCCGCTTTTAAGTTTTATAAGGGCTGCCAATTCTGCGGTATGTTCAAGAGGGATAGAGAGCGTTTCGGAAATCAACTGGTTTATATGGTCGCTTTCCAATCTTTTCAAAACAACCGTTTTGAAATCATCTCCTTTTTGATTTATTTCATCTAAAATAATCATAAGCGGATGAGACTCATTGACCTCCGGATCACGATATGCTCCTATTATTAACAGGTTTTTGATTTCAGTACCTGTCGATATTGCCTGGAGTAATTTTAAACTGGCACTGTCTATCCATTGCAGGTCATCAAGGAAAAGAACAAGCGGATGATCCTTCCCGGCCAATGTTTTGATGAAGTTCCGGAAAACAAAGTTAAACCGGTTCTGGTTTTCCGAAGAGGGAAGTTCCGGAACGGGCTGTTGAAGACCGATAATAAGTTTCAGGTCGGGAATAACATCCAGAATTATTTGCCCGTTTGCCCCCAGGCTGGATAGTATTGACTCTTTCCATAGTGCTATAGTCTCATCACTGCCCGTAAGGAGCTGGTGAATAAGATCCTGGAAAGCCTGGATAAATGAACTATAGGGAATATTCTGTTTGTATTGCTCAAATTTGCCGGAAATAAAAAAACCGTTTTTCTTTACCAGCGGTCGTTGTATTTCATTGATTAAAAATGATTTTCCAATCCCGGGAGGGCCTGCGAAAAATATCATGCGGAATCCTTCGTTTGCCGCAATGGAAAATTCATCAAATAATGTTTCAACTTCTTTCTCGCGTCCGTAAAGCTTTTCCGGAATATGAAACCATTCCGGGATATCATTTTTTCCAATTTCAATCGCTTCGATTTTTTTTCCGGTTTTGAGCATCCCGGAGCATTTTTCCAGGTCCGATTTTAATCCTGAAATGCTCTGGTACCTGTCTTCTGCCGCCTTTGCAAGTAACTTTATAACAATATTTGATACGGTCTCCGGAATATTGGGATTTTCCGTATGAGGAGGAACCGGGGCAATGGCAATATGAGAATGAACCAGTTCCATAGGATCTTTTGTGTCAAAGGGAACTGATCCTGTTAACATTTCGTAGAAGATTATTCCCAGAGAATATAGATCCGACCGGAAATCAACGGAACGGTTCATTCTCCCTGTCTGCTCCGGGGAAATATACGCGAGAGAACCTTCGAGCTCTTCGGGATTTTTTGCGGCACCGGTCTCTTTTTGTATTTCCGATGCGATGCGGAAACCGGTAATTTTTACTTTTTTTGTTTCCGGGTGTATGAAAATGTTGCCCGGTTTTATGTCCTTATGAATGATATTCTTTCTGTGGATCTCTCCCAGAATAGTGGCAATCGTAATAATAATATCCAGTGTTTCTTGCAGGGAGAAGGAATGGGACCTGAGGTGCTCATTGAGCAGGATTGCTCCATAATCTTCTATAATAAGGATTTTATTGAGTCCTGCGTTTTCAATGGAATATGGAGCAGCAACACCCGGTAAATCAAGAGACCGGCTTATGTTAAAATCATGCTGCAACTGGTTTAAGTCGCTTGTTGAGGGATGGTCCACTCTGAGAAACCTGGCAAGGACCGGAAGATTGTCCCGGCTCCTGATTCCCCGGTAGAAAATTTCTTTTTCGGTTTCAAAAAGTTTTTGGTTAAAATTGAACCCTTCAAGACCAATCATAAAATTTTTCCCCGGTTTTATGGAATTACGATTCAATCCTGTTTCTGCCGTTTTCTTTGGCCAGGTATAAAAGTTTATCCGCTTTTTTTATTAATTCCACATCATTTCCATTTTCATGGGCACAAACGCCGCCGCTAATTGTTGTTTTTAATCCTTCAAAAGACCAGGTGAGCTCTTCAATGTCATGTCGAATTTTTTCCGCGGTGGTTATGCCCTGTTCAAGATTGGTATTCGTTAGAATAACCAGGAATTCCTCTCCGCCATAACGGCCAACAATATCAACTCTCCTGAGCCTGCTCTTGAGTATTGCTGAGACCCGGGAAAGAACTTCGTCACCAACCTGGTGCCCATGCATATCATTAATCTCTTTAAAATGATCAATATCAAACATTATAATCGATAAATCCTGTGAATACCGGTTGCTCCGTTCTATTTCTTCGGTCAACCTGGTTATGGTATAATTGTGGTTGTATAATTCAGTAAGGCTGTCGGAAATTGCCATTTCTTCAAGGATCATATTTTTCCTGATAAGTTCCTCTGAAATTTGCAGGATTATATCCTTGCTCCTTTTGAGTTCCAGGTGGGTTCTAACCCGTGCCAGCAATTCTGATGAATTAAAGGGCTTGGTAATATAATCAACAGCGCCAAACCGGAATCCCTTAACAATATCATCGGTTTCTGTTTTCGCAGTGAGAAAAATAATAGGAATACTCTTGGTTTTGGAAGATCCTTTTATTGTCGTGCACACTTCAAAACCGTTCATTTCGGGCATCATGATATCCAGAAGAATGAGATCGGGAAAAATATCTTCTATCATGGGGATTGCCTCTTTCCCGTTTGTTGCGAAAGCAATCTGGTATCCTTCTTTGCTGAGGATATTGCCCATTACCTGGAGATTTTTAGGAACGTCATCAACGATCAAGATCAATGATTCTTTCAGTGCTTCATATACCGTTCCCTTATCTTCTCCTGTTCCGCTTCTGTCATGATTATCAGTCATGGTCCCTCTCTGGTATCCGGATTGTAAAGATGACTCCCTGTCCCGGAGTACTTGTACACAATATATCGCCATTTAGTTTTTGGGTCACCAGGTTCTTAACAATATTCATTCCAAGACCACTTCCTCCTTGTTCCCGCCTGGTTGTAAAATAGGGATCAAAGATCTTATCCAGGTTCTCTTTTTCAATTCCTTTCCCATTGTCTTTATACTGTATAATCACGGAATCCTCTTCTTCTGTTACATCAATGGTTATTTCTCCGTGCTCATTTTTTTCAAAAGCATGGATGAGAGAATTCATAATCAAATTACTAATAACCTGTGAAAAAACTCCCGGGTTCCCGTTCAGCTCAAGGGTGTCGGAACCGGTAACCGTAACCGTATGTTTTGTTTTTTTCAGTTTGGGCCGTAAACTGAGTAATATCTCTGAAGTATATTCTTTGAGTCTGAATATTCGTTTTTCTTCACTGCACTGGTCAACGGCAATTATTTTTAAACTTTTAATGAGGCTGGCCGACCGGTTTAAATTCGTCAGCAGAATGTGACTGGTCTCATCAACAGTCTGGAGATAGGTGTCCAGATCGGAGCGTTTCATGGAACCGCTGTCGCGAAGTTGTGCCATATTTCCGGTCCGTTCGCTTAAATGAGATGCGGCAGTAACGGCTATTCCCAGGGGAGTATTTATCTCGTGAGTTGCCCCTGCTACCAGGTTTCCAAGTGATGCCATTTTTTCGGACAGGATCAGTTTTTGTTCCAGCTCCTGGTTGAGATTCTTTTCGTAATTCCGGGCTTTTTGCAGTGCCAGGTGAGTATGAACCCGCGCCAGGAGTTCTGTTGAGTTAAACGGCTTGGTTACATAATCGACCGCTCCTATTTCAAATCCCTTTACAATGTCTTCCGTATCTGTTTTTGCCGTAAGAAAAATAACCGGTATATCCTGCGTCGCTGCGGACTCTTTTAATCGCCTGCACACTTCAAAGCCGTCCACTTCGGGCATCATTATATCGAGAAGAATAAGGTCGGGAGTGATATCATCAACCATTGCCAGTGCCTGCTTTCCGTTTGTCGCTGCCGCGATCTGGCATTCTTCTTTGTTTAAGATATTTCCCAGTACCTGGATGTTCTTGGGAACATCATCCACAATTAAGATTAATGGTTTTTTATCTGTATTTTCATTTTTTATTTCGTGCTCACTCATAGTCTCATCCTATTCCTCTCCGGGAAAAAGCTCTTTTATTGCAATTATCAATGCCGGGAAACCCTCCATAACGGTTCTGATTTTTTCTATGTCAAAATTCCGGGCCTCTGTACAAAGCCGGTGAGCCCAATTTTCAAGTATATTGATTTTATACTGTTTTGCAAGTTCTTTTGTCCTGTTGCCGAATTTTTCAATATCATTAAAAACAAACGTCTTCCCAACCTGCTTCCATTCATCCAGCAAATCATTTTCCAGTATATTTATTACCGCCGGAAGATTTTCTCGTAATTCAGCTGTTATATGAATCGTGAGTTCATCTGCCGGACCAGTTCTTTTAATCGTTCCTGCCTTCTGCTCATGTTGTGAATAGGGCACATATTTCATGAGTTCGGTAAAAAGCAGTTGTTTACTCACCGGTTTTCTCAGGTAACTGCTGCAGCCGATTTTTTTGATGCTGCTCTCTTGCTCCATCATGGCAGAAGCTGTTAAAACGATTATTGGGATATGCTTCATTGCCTCATCGTTCTTTAAAATCCCGGTTGCTTCATACCCGTCCATGACCGGCATTTTTAGATCCATAAGTATTATTGCCGGATGATATTTTCGAGCCATTTCTATAGCTTCTTTTCCGTTCTCCGCTTCTACTGTTTCGATCCTTGTGGATTCAAAAAATCCCTTTATTAGTATACGGTTAAATTTTATATCGTCAACAACTAAAATTACGGATTTTTCAAAGTTTAAGGGTTCTATATATGAATTGCTATAATTTTGTTTGGGTTCCATGTATGATGCTGCGGAAATGTCTTTAAGCAGCACATTAAACAAGGAGCCTTCCCCGGGCTCGCTCTCTACCGAGATCTCTCCTCCCATCATTTCAATCAGTCTCCTGGTTATGGCAAGACCAAGACCGGTTCCTCCGTATTTTGCCATATTCTGTCCGGCCTGCTGCTTAAACGATTGGAAAATAATTTCCTGCTGATCTTCCGGAATGCCAATGCCCGTATCTTTTACGGTAAAATAGAGTTCCAGGGAACTATGGTCTGTTCCGGTATATTTTTTATTTACCGCCAGTTTTATATAACCGTTTTCGGTAAATTTTACCGCGTTTCCCACCAGGTTAAACAGCACCTGTCTGAGGCGGACTTCATCGAGCAGCAGCCTCTCAGGGAGTTCCGGGTCTATCTCCACCTGGAATTCCAGACCCTTTTCTCTTACAGTATGAGAAAATACCCCTTTTATTTCATTAAAAATTTCTTCCGGATCAACACTGGTATATTGCAGTTCCAGTTTTCCTGCTTCAACTTTTGAAAGATCAAGTATATCGTTTATGAGACTTAAAAGAAGTTTTCCGCTCGATTCTATCGCGTTTAAATACTGTTTTTCCTGCTCGTCCGCAACCCGGTCTGCCAGGAGCTCGGAAAATCCCAGTATGGCGTTCATTGGAGTTCTTATTTCATGACTCATATTTGCTAAAAATTCACTCTTTGCCCGGTTTGCCGCTTCTGCCGCTTCTTTTGCGATTTTTAATTCTTCTGCCTCTTTTTTCCGGGAAATGTCTTCAATATTTCCTTCATAGTATGGCTGATTATTCTCATCCTTAAGGAGATGAGCATTCAGAGAAAGATAGCAGACCGATCCGTCTTTTTTTCGCGCGCTCATTTCATATCCCCGGATAAGCCCGTTCTCCCGCAGGAGTTCTTCCAGCTCCTGCCGCATCCCGGGTTCGGTAAAGATCTGTTCGTCGATATTTTTGATGGTTTCTATTAACTCAGCAGCAGATTCATATCCCAGGATCAATGCCATGGCGCTATTGGCTGTAATGATCTTTTTATCAAGGCTTGCCTGGAAAATTCCTTCTGCCGCATTGTCGAAAATATTCCGGTATTTTTTTTCGGAACGGGCTAATTGTTCTTTTTCCCGTTTGAGATTTTCCGTAAGTTCTTTTAGTTTCCCGCTGCTATGTATTAATGATTCCGTAAGGGTATCAATTTCCTGTATGGAAGAAGGGGGCAGGGTGATATTAAAGTTTTCATGGGCCATATTGTGTGAAGCGGTAACCACTTTACTGATTGGATCGGAAAGACTGTGACTGAGCTTGTTGGTTAAATAGATAATAAGGCTAATAAGCACAGCCAGGACCAACAGTGTTCCAATGAGGATAATCCGCATGAGCCGGTAAATAATTGAGTAATTTTGCAGTACCGACAGGGTATACTTATTTTGCATTTTTCGCTGTAAAAAGGCGGGATGCCTGGAAAATTCTTCCCCCATTGGCCTCTGAACCTGGTTCTCGTCGGTACAGGCAATGACCATCCCGGTGCTGTCTGTTATCCAGGTATAATCAAATTCACTCGATTTTGATTCGGCATCAATGATATCTATTATCATTACATAGTCCTGCTTGAGAAGCGGGACCGAAAGAAGCTTTTCCAGTTTTGTGAGTACAACCCGGTTCCGGGAATTTATATGCGACTTTACTGTCTGGTAGCTTATGGTCAAAAAAAAGATCATTAAAATAAGCGACAGGGACAGTACCGGTCCCAGGGCTATCGCAAGTATCCTGCTGTGCAGGGTTGCGAATATTTTTGATATAGCTCTATGCCTGTTTAATTTTTTGCTCGCTTCCATGTTTCCTGATACTTTTTTAAGATATCTGCCCGCAGAGGCTGCCAGAGTATTATTTTTTCCATAAATTTTGAATCTATTAAATAGTATTCCTTTTTTTCTTCCGCGCTAAAATAGCGCCCCGCATACGGATTCACCGGCGCGTACGAAGTTACCCGGGCCATTTGCGCCTGTACTTCGGGACTTATCATAAAGTTGAGCCAGGCATAGGCTGCTTTTTCAACATCAGTATCGTTTATGTTGATAGTTGCAGCCCAGGTGTCAATCCAGCCTGTTGCGCCTTCCTCCGGTATAACATATCCCCAATTTCCCGAGAATTCCTTGTTTATTTTTTTTACCCCAATCCCCCAATCGGTTCCCACATCAACCTTTCTAAAACTTGCCGGGTTTAAGTTATCCTGCCAGAATTCACCAACCTGGTTTTTGCACAGGTAACGGAGCTTTGACTCTATCCGTGCCAGTTGGCTGTCACTGAGGGAAAAAATATCTTTTTTGGGATAGCCCAGCATAAGCGCTGTCATATATATATTCATTGTATAATACTCTCCCGGAATAGAAACCCGTTTTCGGTATTTGGGGTTCCAGAGTATTTTATAGGACTTTGGTTTTTTCATTTTGTCTTTGTTATAGGCAAGCCCGTAAGGGCCGAAATTGAAGGGGACCGCGAATATCCTGCTATCGATCATATGGGCTTTTGTTTGTAAAATTATCGGATTGATCTGCTTGAAGTTTTTTAGTTTCCCTCTCTCGAGCGATATCAACAATTTTTTTTGTAATAAGGGTGCCAGGAGATCGTTTGCCGGGGAAATAATATGGGCCTTTGTCTTTCCTCTTATGTTCTCTATAAAAGAGGCAAGACCCGTGGTGAAGCTTACTTCTATTCGGACATCAAGGTTGTGCTGGTCCCTGGCGTATTTTTTAAAGTCTTCTATATATTCGTTTACATACCCGTTCCAGGCGTGTATACGCAGGGTTACTTTTTTGAGGTTTTTGGTGCTGCCGGGCTCTTTACCGCAGCCCGCGCTTAAAAGGAGCAGAAACAGTATCCCGGTGAATATGGTTACAATTCGCAAAGTTTTTATTCCCATCATATTTCCTCGTCATTATTTTAACGGTCTTTGGGGATAAAATCAAGGAAATATTTGAGGCCGGATGGGTTTTAAATCCCCCCTTTTGAGGAAAAAGGGGGGATTTAAAAATTACTCTTCTTCTTCACCCATTGTCATGAGGAAGAGCACTTCTATCATCTCTTTGTCTTCCGTGTCAATAGTTTCAATAATATGCTTATGCATCCGCTTTTTCATCTCCCGAAATGTTTTCCTGCTTTTCTGGAATGTTTTCGCGAACGCGATTGAGTCTTTCATTAATTCTTCCACGTTTTCACTGGCTTTTTGAATTACATGATGCTCTTCAAGCTCTGCTGCGGTTGCTCTTCTTCCGGTATATTTCAATTCCTGGAACAGGTAATAGGGTATTGCCTTTTTTACCCAGGCTATCATACCGGGAGTAAACTGGATATTAACATCAACTTCCGGAAAACAGAAGTAACCCCTGTCTGCGCGCATGAACCTGAAGTCACAGGAACAGGCAAGCATCGCTCCGTTGCCAAAAGCATGGCCGTTAATAGCCGCGATTACAGGAACCGGGAAGAGGAGAAGCCGTTTGAAAACATCTCCCATTACATACATCATTTCTTTAATGCCGGCATCGTCTTTTTCCTGCATTCTTGTCATAACAAATTGCAGGTCTACTCCCTGAGAAAAGTTTTTTGGGTCTGATGATGTTACAATGAGGGATTTTATTTCCTTGTCTGCTTCTATTTCGTCAAGCACCGCCAGCATGGCCTTACCAAAAGTGGGATTATGCCTGTTTTCTCCATCATTCATATATAATATTGCTACTGTTTCGTCTTTTTCCCATGTTACTAATGACATTTGTTATACCTCTCTTAAAAAGTTTAAAATTTATTTCAGCCTGGCTGCCAGTTTTTTCTGGGCTGCTGCTGCTTCTTTTACCGATCGTTCTATGATTATTTTGACTGTTGGGGTATCTTCAATAATACCGGCGACCTGTCCAATGGGGAGTACTCCCTTTTTGTTGTCTCCATCCATGGTTCCCAGCATAAAAGCATCAAATCCTATGGCCATTCGTGCCATCTTTATGGAGTTTTTAGGGCCCGAGAGCATAATTCCCACAGCAATCTTGATCCAGGGAAGTCCAACAATTTTGGCTATCCTTTTTGAGTTAAAAAGAGCTACTATTGGATTCAGTTTTTTCTTCATTAAAAGAGTTGCTCCCTGTGAGCCCATTACCCTGGCAGGTAATCCGTCAACCCTGTCAGTATACACAGTGTTATAGACATCGTTTTTATTTGTTACATCTTTTTGAGCTTCATGTATCGGGCTTTCTACCGAATTCATGAGCCGTGTTCCCATTGCTACACCGTCCGCTCCAAGAAGGAGTGCCGATGCCAGGCCGCGTCCGTCCGCAAAGCCGCCTGCCGCGATGATGGGAATGTCCACCTTATCCGCGAGACTGGGAATCAGTACCAGGGAGGTTACTGCTCCGCCGTGTCCAGCTGCTTCATGACCCGTTACAATAAGGGCATCTGCTCCGTCCCGCTGCGCCGCAAGCGCGTGTTTGAGCGTGGTAACGGTGGCGATTACTTTTCCTCCGTAAGCATGGACTGCTTCACATATTTTGTCTCCTTTTCCCAGGGCATAGTTGACAATGGGTACCTGTTCTTCTATCAGGACTTTCGCGTTCTGTTCGGAGCCGGGGAAATAGAGCGTTACATTTGCCGCAAAAGGCTTTTTGGTCAATTTCCTGGTCCGTTGTATATATTCTCGTGTTTCTTCCGGTTTGAGTATTCCTGTTGCAAGAATTCCCATTCCCCCTGCGTTTGAAACCGCAGCTACCAGTTCAGGGGTGCTGATCCAGCTCATCCCTGAAAGTATAATCGGGTGCTTGATGCCGAGTAATTCGGTTATCCTGGTCTTCATGTAATTCCTCTTAAATAGTTATTATGTAAAATTCGGGTTAACGCCGTTCCCGTTCCTGTATTTGACATTGTTTACCAAACGCTAATTGTCAAGGATAAAAATTGATGATTCCCGGTTTTCCAGTGTGTCTGTTGCTGGTGAAGGATATTATTTCTTGACTCAATTATCATTCTATATAATACTTGGAAATGATTATTATTGTTTCTTAATAGAGGTTATATGGACCGGAAAGCTGATTTTTTTGTTAAACAAATAAAAGACATTGACCAGGAATTTTTCCTGGAAGAAGGAGTTCCGGGGCGCGCGCACAGTTATCTGTATGCCTTTGCCAAAGATATCGAACGAAATCATTCCCGTGAGGATTTTCAGCAAACCGTTAAAAAAGTAAACCTGGTAAAAAAGCATTTTCACGAGATTATTGCGCGTCCTTCAGCAAAGAATTCCTATCTTCTGGAAATATCTCTTATGTATGCCTATCTGGACATGTATCCCTTTCTTTCCTATAGTCAAAAAACCGATTTTGTCCGGGCTATTGGTGAAAAAGTTGGCAATTATGAACTTACCCCCAACCGGAAAGGGACATTTAAGCGCAGTGTTGTGCCAATGCGGGTTATTACCAGGAATGTTGGGCCCCATTCTCGTCTCAACAGTTCCATCTCTACAGGGATGTCACGAAATGTTACCGGGAGTTCGGAAAAAAAACAGGTTGCTGAGATCGTTTTTATTTACGATCATGTTTTTAATACTATTGAACATCCAATGGGCAGGCCCCGGGAACTTTCCGATCCCGGGAACCCGGAAAAAAAATACCGGCCTAATTATGAAAGCGTGTTCGAACACAATGGAAAACCAATGGGAATAGTCGATTATTATACTGTTATTCTTGCTGAAGGTATCTGCCGGGGAATTCTTCATAATAAAAGAAGCTCCAGTGATTCCGCGTCCCGAATTACGGAACTTCCCTGCCTCCCGGACCAGTTCGATGAACTGAACGGCAAACGATATTACATGGACAATACCGGTACCATCCGCGATAAAGAAACAAATGAAATATTAGTTGATGTGGAGGACGGAAAGCCCGTAACGTATTTTAAAAAGAGAGCCAGGATTAAAATTGCCGGAATTGATGAACCGGTGATTATCAATTCCGACCGGGTTTCCATAACCATGAGCTATACCAGGATTTCCAGGAAAGATATGCTCCTGGAAGCGGTCCAGAAAAATACCGGGAAAGAACCGGAAGATATTTCTTTTAAAGATATGATCGTTCAATATGCCCGGACCAATAAATTTACTGCCCTTTTCTTACTCCTGGTTTCCGTTTCCGTTATATTTTCCCTGGAACAGTTCTTCGCCAATGTCTTTTATCAAATTTTTGCCTGTTTTACGGTTTTTCTTGCCTTCCTGGTAGACCGGCGCAACGAACTCCTGTTAAAACGGGATATTTTCCGCGCCGCCCAGACCGACAAGCAAAACCAGAAAAATATGGTCATTATGCAGCAAATGGCCAACTCAAGAGAAAAAGCCCTGGATACGGAAAATCTTACTAAATTGCGGGAACGCGAAATGAGCATTGTCCTCGATACCCAGTCGTCTGCTATTCTCAGTATGGACACTTCAGGCAAGCTTCTTTCGGTAAACAGGGCCTTTGCCAATTACATGGGGCAGGGCAAAGATGAGCTCATTGGAAAATCCATATTCGACATTATCCGCTACCAGGCTATTACGGATCTAATCAAGGAAGCCCTGGAAAGTAAAAAAAGGACCAAGAAAAAACTGGAGCTGGATAGAAAAGATGAGATGCTCTATCTCGATTCTACAGTGACTCCCATTCTCGATGATGAAGAGAATGTTTCCTCCCTGGTCTCTACCATGTATAATGAAACTGCCATGAAACTCCAGGAAAGAGAACACCAGGTCCAGGTGGAACGTGAACTGGAGTGGAACCAGGAGATTATAAACGGTATTGCCGAAGTGAAACCCATTATCCTGGAGGCTGTGGAAGAATATCAAAAAATGATCGCCTCTGTTGGCGTTACCGCGGATGAAGCTGCCAAAAACCGGGAAAGCAGTAAACAGGTTGTCCGGGACATGGAAAACCTTGAAGAAGGGATTAATTCCATTATCGACAATGTTCGTGCTATTGAAGATGTTTCCGACCAGGTTAACCTGCTGAGCTTAAACGCCGCTATTGAAGCTGCCCGTGCCGGTGACTCCGGGCGCGGGTTTGCTGTTGTTGCCGATGAGATCAGCAAACTGGCCGATCAAACCGCTTCCCTTACTAAAGAGATCAATCAAAAAAATACGGACCTTGTTAATTCCACTGAATCAATCAAAGAAGCCCTTGACGGACAGTTCCACGGCTCTGCAAAGATCGACGAAGCCGCAAAACTTCTTCGGGAAATGAGCCTCAAACAGCAGCAGGAAATGACCCGGGCTGAAGACGCGCTAAAACGGGTTAGTGAGAAGATGGCGCAGAATATTATGGGGGAGTGAGAACCCTACAGCTTTTTATTTTATCCGAAATAACCGGGATCTTCAAACCCTTTTCCATTATAAGCCCAAAAATCAGGGCCGTGGGAATGAAAAAAAAGAATGCCAGGCCAAGAAGCCCTTTTATCGCAGCTTCTTTCTCGCTGATATATTTGATGTCTCCGTGATTGTTCATTTCTACGGTCCGGGTTTCTGTTTTCTGTTCCGGCGCCCTGTTATAGATATAGCCGGTATATGAAAAAAATGCTGCACCAATGAGCCACGCACTGAAAAAATAAATATAAAAAACTGCCTTGAGCTTTTTTTTACCCGGAGTTAAGCTCTCTTGTTTATTTTCTTCTTCTTCCGGTTTTCTTTTTAAAAGACGGTACTCCCTGAAGAGGTTAATACAGGTGATGACCAGGATCGCGGAATAGACGATGAGGCTGAAAGAATTAAATTCCGGGATGTTCATGTATATAACAAAGCTGAACAATACACTGCCGGCGATGATAAGAATAGCTTTTGGAATATATTTTTTTTGAATATTTGATATCTTCATTTCTATGTTTCTCCAAATTTGATCATAACTTAATGAACGCCTTTTGACAACCTAAAAAATGCTTGCATTATTTGACTATTTAGAAATAATAACAAAACACTTTATTTGTACATATATTAGTGGTTTCCGGGTTTTTTAGCTATTTTTTTGTTTTTTTTGGCAAAATTTCAGCTTTTACCCTACTATATTTATAGAGAAACTAACTAATAAATTTCTTAAACCTGTAACGTTGAGGTATAACATGAAAAAAATCGCTGTTTATTTGATCCCCCTGGTATTTTTACTGATGAATTGTGAAATGGGCCCATTATCAAAGGCTCAGGATTATAAAAGCAATAATGACCCCGTAATTACCGGTTTTACCGCTTCCGGCAAGATTACTGCCACTGACGCGGACTGGGCAGTGGGCGATATCATTGAACCAATGACGGTTACGTTAACCGCATCAGCTTATGATCCTGAAGGAACAGAGCTGCAATATACATTTGAAAAACTAAGTGCCGATGTTGGTCAGCTGGGCGAGCAGACGGATTCCGATGACGGCTCCTCCAGGACTTATTCCATGGTGGATACCGATCTTAATGGTCATTCCGGGGAATCGCTCTCTGTACGGGTTACCGTAACGGACGCAAAAGGGGGTTCTTCATCACAGGATCTTGTTCTGGGGATTGTAAAAGGAGGCCCAACCCTGACTATCCTTGAAAGCGGTACTCAAAATATTGGGGCAAACAGTATTACTACAATACGGTTTCGGCATAATAGTGACGGTGAATATAGGATTCTGGTGAATGACGCGTATGGAACAAACCTTTTCGGAGCTGGTATGAAGTATGATTATGTGAAGAATACTGAGGTCACAAAATATCTGCTCGGCCCTGATCATTCTGACATAGGTGATACTCTGTATAAGTTACCTTCAACAAATGGAAATTATACGGTTGAAATAATTGCTATTGACAGTCTTGACCAGGAAGTCTCTGAGACGCTAACCTATAACCTGGATATTGATCCTCCCAGTGTCTCTTCATTCCGGATAAATAACAATAATACAAAGGCTGCCTCGTCATTAGTTTGGCTTAACTCAAGTGTGAGCGGTGCTACACAGATGCAATTCAGTAATAATAATTCAACCTGGTCGAGCTGGGAGAGCTATAGCTCATGGAGATCTAATTATACTTTGAACTCGTCATCTCCAACTGTCTATGCCCGGTATAGAGATGATCATTCGAATGAAACAACTGTTGTCTCAGATTCAATCTCTATTGTTAGTGATGATTGTTATGAAGAGAATGATGACTTTGATGAGCCTTTTGACCTGACTACGACTTTTGACAATGGGGTAACAGGTTCCGGAGAAAGTTTTAATAGCGATTACCCGGAATTAGGGGTGCTGTATAATTCTGACCACTACCGGATCTATGCCAAAACTGATCAATATCCCCGGGTTAGTTGTGCATTACAGGGGGGCGCTTCCGGTTATATATACATGGAAGTCACTACCTCATCCGGTGGAGTAGTGTACGACCATGAACAAAAACCTGTTGGAGCCATGGAAAATCCGCAGAAAAGTCAAAACGCTGCCTGGATTCCGAGAGAGGACGGTTATTTTATAATTCATATCTGGGGTGATAATAACGCCAATGAATATGATATGGACTGGGATGACTGTGATGATTGCGCTATGTAATCCGTATTAAAGTCTCCGGGATTCTCAAGATAAAAGCGACGTTCGTGAACGTCGCTTTTGTTGTTTCTTAAGAGCAGGTGACCCGGGTCTGTTTTGCGAAGATACTCCGGGCAAAGGTTTGGTTCTGAGAGACGTTGCAGTGCAACGCCTTTACTGGCTGGTTTCCGGCCAGGGTTATGGAGATTCCGGGAAGGTGTGACTCCTGCGAGGGGATCGGTACGCGTACGGGCACGGCGTGCCGTGCCCTACGCGGTGTTTATTTGGGGTTTACCCCCCTGACCCGGGACAAATCTCCGGGAAACCAACCCGTAAAGACGTTGCACGCAACGTCTCTCTTTCCGGAAACTGGCCCTGTTTCAAAATTTAGTTTCTTGAGAGTGCGGACCCCGTCGAACGGGGAAAAATACGGAAGAAACTGTGGTGATACCGGGGTCTGTTTTACGAAGATGCTCCGGAAAAGGGTTTGGTTCTGAGAGACG
>JAAENB010001090.1 GCA_024224995.1 bacterium
CCTTCTGTGGTATCCGAACTGCTCACTCCGATTGTAACATCTGCTGTGGGTATCCCGTTAAGCCTGACCGTAAAAGTTGCTGTTCCGCCGTCTTCTGTCGTTGTCAGGCCGCTTACCGGTTCTATTCTGAATCCGGGTGCATTACTGTCTATGTTGACAACCGATACAGTATCGGGACTCGGTGTCAGACCGCTGTAATCAGAATCAGTCGAAGTTGCATCTGACAGAATAACATAATAAGTTATGTTGCCGTCAGTCAGATCGTCATTCTTACCCGTTGCTGTAACAACCTGTTCGGCATTCCAGTTCAGGGAGGTAAAAATGAGTTGCGAGGGAGAAACAGTTCCTTCTGTGTCGTCTGAAGTGGTTACCCCGACAGTAACATCATCCGAAGGTTCGCTCGTCAGTCTTACAATAAAGGAAGCTGCATCACCGTCCTCTGTGGTGTCGCCGCTTATGACCCCCTTCTGAAATGTATCCCCTATTATGGAACCGATGAGGAAGCCTGCTGAATCATTGTCTGTATTGGTCACAGACACATCATCGGGATCCAGCCCGTAATAATTACTGTCAGATGAAGCCGCAGTATTCAGAATAACAGTATAAGGCTGATCTCCGTCTATAACACCCGCATCATCCACACCTGTAACTGTTACTGTCTGGGGAGCGTTCCAGTTGGTAGCAGTGAAAGTCAGAGTTGAAGGCGATACTGTTCCTTCTGCAACATCCGAACTGTTCAGGCCGATGGTTACATCTGCCTCCGGCTGACTGTCCAATTCTACAGTAAAAGTGGCAGTCCCACCGTCCTCTGTTGTGGTAAGGCCGCTTGTCGGAGTTACAGTGACTCCGGCTGTGTCATCATCCTCATTGGTCAGGGATACGTTCTGGGGTGACAGTCCTTTGTAAACAGTATCCGCGGATAAGGACGGATCCAGTCTGACATAAAAGCTCTGATCTCCGTCGGCAATAGAATCATTAACACCTGTTACTGTCACAGTCTGGTTGGTGTCCCAGTCG
>JAAENB010001091.1 GCA_024224995.1 bacterium
AATCTCCCTTTCCTGAAATTATACATTCTTCTCTAATTAATTGCATTACCTGTTCACGGATTTTATCAATTACTTCTCTACCGACATTATCCGCACCGCAACTCATTGAAAAAGTGAGTCTGCCGCCTACAGTTGTAATGCCTACTACTTTCTCGTTTACATCAGAATAGAGCAGCGGTCCGTAGACTGCCTCCAGTTTGCGGTTGCCGTATTCTGTATTAATATTTACTCTTCCCACATTGGTGATGGAATAGCCAAAAGAGATTTTGTTCCATTTTAGTTGTTTAAGCATTTTCTGAGCCAGCCTATTATCAAGGCCATCATACTTGTTGAAATAGAAGGAATCCAGTAGTGTCGGCGGCAGTGTCTCAGTCACAAGCATCCGAAAAATGTCAGTTTTATTCAGCTCCTTATGAATAGCTTTGTGGACCTGGCGCGCATTGTCCCAGAAGGAAAGCCCGGGATTATGCTTAAGTGTGAGGTTAAGTGATGAAGCATAAAAGCCAAAACTCTCACCAACCGACACTTTTAAATTATCGCGTGTACTCACTGCCATGCCTGCCTTTTTACGGAATGCGGGTTTGTCACCCTGCACCTTATACTGTGCGCTTAAAAAAGCGACCCAGAGCGCAGAATTGACTGTCACGTTCTCCTGCCGGCATTTAGTTACCAGGTCCTTTGTCTCTTCCTGTGACAACTCCCACCGGAGTATAGAGGGGCTACTGTTTTGTTTCCAAAATTTGCTGAGCATGCGTTCCATATCTTTTTGGTCTAACCTGATACCGGCTTTGTTCCATTTCTTACTAATAATTTTCATAATCAGCTTTTGGATTGGCTTCATTTTCCCGGGATTGGGAACCGTGTCTGAAGTAATAGGCGGGGGAGGAGGCAATACTTCGGTATCTTCTTTACCTTTTCCAAGCTGGCTTAAGATATCTCGAATCAAATATATGAGTGAAGTACCATCGCAAATGACATGGTGTCCTGTGACTACCAGTTCACAATTGCTGCCGTTTTTCACCAGGGTTAACCTTGCTAATGGCCCCTTTTCATAAGGAAAGGCATTTTTCCATTCACTCTCTATCACCTTTTCACAGCTATCCGCTGCAGTAGATTCAACTACCCGTACTGGTATCTCCGGAACATTATCCGTGGTGTACCAGCCGTAACCATGCTCATCAAAGTAGACACGTACAGCCAGGAGTGCGTGCCTTTTGCGCAACGCTTCCGTGGCATCCCGAAGTTCAGTTTCTGTAATCATTCCTTTAATACGGGCTATCATCACCACGTTCATGGGCATCATCAGCATAGAGCGTTCTGAAAACATACGTGTTTTATATCCTGATTTGTAATTAGTCATATTCTGCTTCATATGTTTCCTCCAAAGATTATTTTTTCAATTCAAATTGCCGCCAAATAGAATAATTGATAAGGCCGATGGAGCGCTGGTACTCAAAATATTTTTCCATTAATAATCCTTATAATATATTAAAAAAACTCAAAAAATATTTCGTTCAACCCTTATGTAATCCGGCATCCTGCCGCTGCCGACAGGCGAACATCCTGTTCGCTCAACAAAGCCCCTTCGCTTCGACCGTCGAACTATGGGATTTCAATCACTATATTTCCCAAATAAATATCAAGCAACGGTCGAATGGGCACTATAATAGTTAGAAGAACAAAAATTTTCAAGAAATTTTTCTAACTACCGTCTTTTTTGAAGGAACAAAAAGGGCAAAAAGTACGCCGGAGAAGGAGACAGCTTATATTATTATTGCCTGTGCAGCAAGCTAATCGATGGTGTTGGCTGGGCAGCTGAAGGCGCAGGACGCGCCGGATAGCTCAAGATGTTATAAGTATAAAAAAAAATACAAAAAATACAAAAAAAGTTGACAACATGCTGTCATTTTGGTATATTACTGTCATAATGACAACATGCTGTCATGTTGCATGATTAAATCTATAAATGGAGAATACAGAATGAAAAATGATAATAATGGTTTGAGTGATGTCCACTTGTTTGTACTTGATTCAATGGCAGATTGGGAGCCTGCATTTGCTATCGCTCATATTAACAGACCTGCACCAGGTATAGCATCTAAATATAATGTGAAAACTGTTGGGATAGATCGAAAAATGATTCGATCTATGGGCGGGATAACAATTCAACCTGATATGTCTTTAGATGAGCTGACGCCCGGGGAAAGCTCAATGTTGATATTACCTGGTTCAGATCTATGGACTGATACAATTACAGACCCCGCACTTGCTAAAGCACAAGATTTTGTAGATTCCGGAGTTCCAATTGCTGCAATCTGTGGAGCCACTTTTGGTCTCGCGAGAGTGGGGCTTCTGGACGATCGTCGTCACACTAGCAACGATCCAAATTGGCTTGCCTCCAGCGGATATAGTGGGATGGCAAATTATGTTCAAGAACCTGCGGTTGAAGATGATGGTATTATTACTGCCTCTGTAACTGCTTCACTCGAATTTGCTAAACTTATCCTCGGCAGGCTTGGAGTCTTTTCGTTAAATACACTTAATGCCTGGTATAACTTATACAAAACAGGAAACCCTGAACACTATTTTGAATTTATGGAGGCCTTAAGTCATGAAGGAGCGAAATAGGTCATCAGTTGAAATAGTAAACGGAATTGTATTAAACGTATTTAAGTTGAATGGCTATTTTATAAAGGCGGCAGATTATCTTACAAAAGGGAGTGAATTAACATCTGCACGCTGGCAAGTTCTTGGCACCGTCCTGCATGAGCAGCATACAGTAGCAGCAATAGCGAGAAGTATGGGATTAGCGCGTCAAAGTGTCCAGCGTATTGCTGATGTACTTGTAATTGATGGACTGGCTGAGTTTCTACCTAATCCTGCACATAAACGCGCAAAGCTTTTATCAAGTACGGAAAAAGGACTAAACTCTATTGAAAAAATACGCCCTGGAGTAGTTGCATGGGCAGAGAGAGTTAATGATTTAATTGGAGAAGATGAGCTAAATGATGCCGAAAAGGCAATAAATAATCTCCTTTCAAAACTTATGATAGCAGAAGAACAGCTTATTGAGCGGAGCTAATTTTTATGATAGCAAATATAAATGGGTATTCTTTAAGCCCGGACAAGGATGTCCGGGCGCCTGTACAGGTAATAATGGCGCACTCCGGATTATCACTTTTCCCCAATCATAAAATGTAATCGGCGTACTTATTTCTGGTGGGGCTCAACACCATGAGACCTATGATATTCTCTTCAGGTTTTTTCGTGGGGATCTCTTTAATTGGTGTTTGTATAATGGGACGTATTCTTTGAAGGAGATTTTCTTCAGGGATCTTGATTTGTTTTTTTCTCACTCCAAGGATGATTTGTATCTTAAGTGAGTGTGTTCTTCTGGTGAATATATCATTTTTCTAATAAATTTTTAAAAATCCTTGTTGCATAATATGTTAACCAATCATTCTCAATCAATTGAAACAAGCGATATTTTGCTACTCTTGAGTCCATATAATCGTCCTTAAAATTATATCTTGTTATCGGTTTTCCATTATATTTAAAGTAAGATAATCGAACTCTATATGTACAGAGATTGGTATGACTTTTCTTATTTCATTAAATGTTTCGAGTTCTTCAATACTTCCTAGTAATATTGAACTTTCATCATTATAAAAAATTTTTGTTCTAAATTGGATTAAATTTGCTTCATTCTGCTGATTTATTCTTTGGTCAACAAGATAATAAATATTTGCTATGTCCTCAATCGTAATGTCAAAAGCACCGCGCATTGAATTTGTAATAGATTGTTGTTTCCCAAGTAAATTTGCAATAAATTCAGCAAATTGAGTTTTTTCCATCTTTAAGATAAGACCACTTTTATTCTCTATTATATTTTCCTATTTAGTGAAAAGTTTTTGCAATCATTATGCACAATCGTTCATATTATGCAATAAACTGCATGTATTTATTTTCATGTTGTATGAGCAGTTAATTGCGTCTATACTCATTTAGGCAGTATCAACTTCACCCCATCTCCAAAAAAATGCAACCAAAAAACCATCATCCCCCTCTAACGAAATCCATTAAAAATAACCTGCTCAATCGCCTTTTTATCCTCCTCATCCTGCGAGTCAACCCCCTCCTGCGAATCAACCTCATCATTCAGCAAAAAATCAGCCGAAACCTCAAACACCTGCACCAGCTTTTTCAGCACCTCAATGGTATGCCCGGTATGTGCGGCTCTTTTCGTAAATTTTTCTTCACGTCCCCATTTTTTACTTGAAAAAGAACGAATATGGTGTTATATTTAGGCATAAATACAGGTTTGAATTTGGGGCCATATTATGAAAAATATTAACATTTCTCAAGATATAATACCAATTGGTGAATTTAAAACTCATATATCAAAATGTTTTAAAAATATTCAAAACACGGGTCATCCTTTAATTATTACTCAAAATGGTAAACCCGCAGGTGTTTTATTGTCACCAGGTGAATATGATGAATTAGTCTATAAATATGAATTTATAAGTTCGATAGAAAGAGGTCTTGCTGATTCTGACGCCGGGAACGTATACTCTACTGATGAATTGAAAGATGAATTACGTAAAAGAAGAAAAGAGCGAGACAGCAAATAAATAAAAAAGTGAAACTTATCTGGACAGAAGAGGCATTAGAAAGATTATATTCTATTGAAGAATTTATATCAATTGATAGTCCCTCAAGAGCAGAGCGGTTTGTTGATTTCTTAATTGAAAAAGGTGAGAATATTGCTCAAAATCCAAACGCAGGCCGTGAAGTGCCGGAAATAAGACTGCCTTATATTAGAGAAATAATAGTTAAAAAATACAGGATCGTTTATAAAATCAAAAAGAATAAAGATATTGATATTCTTACAGTTTTTGAAGGTCATAAGTTGTTAAGCATTGAAGATATTGATTTTGATATTTAATGACTCATCACTGGAAGTTTCCCTCAAAAAAAAATGTTATAAAATATCTATTTCATATTTATCTAAATCATGATCTTTTTCAAAATTCATCAAATAATGTAAGCTTTCCTTCAAATCCTCAATAAATTGATAAAAATTGTCTTTTCTATAAAGCTTGAATAATTTGTTACGTTCATTTTCATCCAGACTTTCTAAATATGATATTGTATATTCAATAGATTTTATAAATTCACTAAAATTCTGCTTTGTTAAGTCTACACTCCATGTAACATCGACATCAAAATCCCTCACCTGTTCATCTTTGCAATTTTTACAAAAATATGATAAATGAGTCCCCCTGCAAAATCCTCTATTTACAATCCATTCTCCTGACTCTTTTTCTGTTATACTAATATCTATACGGCTCATATTTCTTCCTCACTATATGTTCTATTTATATTTAATGACTCAATCACTGGAGCCTAAAACAACTCACGAAACTCCTTCAGCTTTCGAATACCCTCAAAATCCGGTTCATTTTTTAAAGCATCCTTTTGTAAGGGGTCAACTTCCAGGGTTTTTTTGATCATAGAAATAGCTTCATATTCTTTACCGGTTAAGGCAAAGACACAGGCCTTGCAATAGTAAGGATGATAGTAATGGGGATTTATATAAATCGCCTCATCTAAATACTCCAGAGCTTCTTCATACCGGCCCAGGTTATTGAGATTGCTGCCCATATCGGACAAAGCTTTATCGTTTTGGGGATTTATTGAAATGGCCTTCATATAATATTCAATACTCTTTTCATATTCCCGGAGCCATGAGTAGGCATATCCGGCACCATGATAACCAGGATCAGATTCCGGATTTACTTCAATAGCTTTTTCATACCAGGGAAGAGCTTCATGGTATTTTTTCAAATAGGTAAATATATTTCCCATAACAATGAGGGCATCAAAATGGACCGGTTCTTTTTGGAGAACCCTGTGGGCACAATCCCGGGCTTTAGAATAATCTCCTTTAGCCATGAGAATAATACTCATGTTATGGAGGGCCTTGCAGTAGTTTTCATCTAATGAAATAGTTTTTTCATAGCACGTCAGGGCTTCATCGATATTACCGGATTTCTGGTTAATATAGCCTATATTATACCAGGCATCAGGAGAGTCAGGATCATATTCAAGGGCTCTGTTGCAGTATTCCAGGGATTTATTATAGTCCGATAGTATATCTCCAGGTATAACAGATATATTAACACAGCACTTTGCATCCAGTTTATTTAATCTCTCCCGTTCAGTGTGATAAAAGTTTGATGAATAATCCGACGCAGATTTTTTTTCACGATCATCAAGATCAATCCTGTATTCTTTGTTCTTTTCGAGGACACTGGAATAGTACATAAAAGAAGAGGAGAAAAATCCTTTTTCAAAGAGTTTATATCCGGAGCGGTAAAGGCTGCTTCCAATATGGAAAGCGGTTTTATTAATATGGGTCTCATAATTTTCAAGAGCCGGATCTGCATTACCAATTTCTTCATATGCCATACCACGATAAAAGTAAAGCTTGGTATAATCGGGATTTATATGCAGGGCCCTGGTAAAAAGCTCAATGGCTTCCAGGTAGTTTTTATTATTGAAGTGAAGCATGGCAAGAAAATAGTGTCCAAAGAAATGCCCGGGCTGTAGTTTTATGGCAGTTTCAAAGTTCTCCCTGGATTTCTCAAAGGAGCCTTCTTTTTGATAGATCCTGCCACGGTTATAGAAAACTTCAGAATTATGAGGATTATATTTAAAAGCTGTATCGAGATATTCTACTGCTCTTTTATAGTCTGTATCATCTTCAGTTGTAGAAAAGGCAAACTCACGACCAATAACATAAGAAGCCCATCCTGAATATTCATATGAAATATATTTTTTCAGGTTTTCATCATTTGGAAGCTCTTCAGAAAGATCTTCAATTGCTTCCAGTTTATTATCCCAGTAAGGTCCTTCTGTTTCATGTCGATAACCGTAAAATGTACCATTTTCTATAACAATTTCATCAACCCAGCAAACCGGTTCACTGGACATAAAAAAACGGGCATCCTTGCAATAAGGAGCCAGTTCACGTAACGCAAGGTAAACCTGTCCATAGTGAACATAGTGACGGTCGGCCCTGGTTTCAAGAACAAATTCATTTATTGGTTCATTTGTATAATCTTCCTCTGTCCACAGGAAGGTATTCTGAACCCTGTCATGAAAGGTATGAAAGAGGTTATTTATTTTTTCCTGATTATTAAGATCAAACTTTAGAATAACCTGCCGGTCATCATACTCCGGTTCAACCTGTTTGTATTTTATAACATTCCACATACGAGAGTATTCATCATTTTTAATGTCTTTATGAATTGCGGAAATATCAACATCCTTAAATTCGGGGTCTTCCAGTACCAATTCAATATACGAAGAATCTATATCAATCGCGCAAGAAAGATAATACCGTATTGCATCAATATTTTGGTTTTCTAATTTTGCGAAAGCTCCGGCAAAGCGGTAAGAGATTTCATCATTATAAGGATGGTGGGGATATATTGTATTGTAAAGTATTTCTGCCTCATTAAGGTTCCCATTATCAAGGAGAGAGATGATTTTTTTTATATCATCTTCAAGTTCATTTATATTATAGATTCTGTTTTTATACATAGGACACTTCTGCTATTTACCTTTACCCCATCCTGTTTTTCTTTATATGTGTTTTATCGATTATATTTTTTTCATGCCAAATATAATCCGTACTATGTTTATTCTCCTTATGACAAATTCATACAGTGCTATTATTATAACAAAAGAGACAGTGCTGAGAAAAAAATATTTTAGTAATACTGATATTTCCCAATTCGCTATATAAAAACAGGTTGAAACAATAATCGTTTGATGTAAAATATAAAAGGGAAGCACTGCTTCATTTGCATAAGTGAGAAAACGGTTTGTACTGGTGAGATATGCCTTTCCAATGCCAATAATAGCCATTATCCAAAACCAGGATACCAGGCCTCTTATGATAGATTCAGTAAAATAGAATTCCATTGCCCCGGGTTTAATAGTATTTTTCCCTATTAAATAGGTAATTGTAAGTATTATTGCTGTCATAAGAGATAAAAACCTAAATTTTTTAAATATATCGAAGTATTCCGGCCTGGTGTTGACTAGATATCCGCAAATAAAAAAGGCAAGATAGGTTACCAGACTCCAACCACCTAATTCCCTTCTGCCTATTATAGTCTCGGGATTCAGGTTAACCAATAATTCAGTTATAATAATAAGTAGTGGAAAAAGAAGAACAGACAACTTCACTGATAAGTTTTCAGAGGCAGGATTTATCCTTTTTCTAAAAAAAATGAAAAGTGGCAGGGTTATTATTGAAAATAAAAAGAGCATTTCCAGGTACCAGAGGTGAATCCCAAACCAGGCGAAATTACCGCCGAAACCATAAAAGCCGTTAAAATAGTTTGGCATGAAATCAATAAATGAACCGGAAAACTGTCCATGACTAACCCTCTCCATCCAAACCTGGATTGGAGCAATTATTATAAACATTCCAAATAGTAATGGTACCAGGAGTCTTTTGACTCGTGATTTAATATATTCTTTATTCCCCTTTGCTAAGGCAAAATATGAACTGATACCTGAAAGAAAAAAGAACAGTGGCATGATCCATTTGGAGATAAATTCCACAAAATATGACATACCTAAGTCAAGCTGATAGTTCTTAACATGCCAATCTTCATTATTGAAAAACCGGGCACAATGAAATAGAAATATGATTATGATTGAGATAACTCTAATCCAATCTATATAAAATTGTCTTACAGATTTGGAATATGTCATTAAAGGATTGGTCTGAACCCATAAAACTGTAATGACAAAAAACATACAGTAAAGGAGAATGACCAAATGATAAAAAGAAAAAAATACACCCAAGAATTCAAGCGAAAAATAGCTCAAGAGCTAATTATGGAAATTGCGTCTGCCGCTG
>JAAENB010001092.1 GCA_024224995.1 bacterium
TGACTACACCCCTATAATGCCGCCATATGGCATTATCAGCGGGGCGACGTGTTGTAGCTCGGGGTTTCAACCCCGTGGACAGAGCAGAGCCCCGGGTAAGATCTTCGGGAACAGGCCCTGTTTCAAAATTTAGTTTCTTGAGAGCACCTGCCCCCTACTTAGGCGGAATAAAGACCGGGGGCTTGTCTTTCGGTTCCTGAGAGCAGCTGCCTTCACAGTCGCATGAGAGGCTGCCGCTCCTGGCTTTTTCAATGGATTCCCTGCCTTCGCTAAAGGCGAAAAAGGCGATTCCCAGGCCGCCGACTATATCAATATAATTTATCTTAAATATTTCGTATAAAATACTGGATCCCAGCAATATAAAAGAGAGATAAAAACAGGTTTTTGTACAGTTTGCATCGGCGATTATTGGTTCGGAATTCAATGCCCTGCCTGTTTTGAGCTTAAATTGGTACAAAAACCACATGGTACATATGGATATTGCAGCAATAACAATGCCCACAACGGTTGTTTCCGGTTTTGTTTTGTATATGATATTGAGGACCGATCCGGCGACCAGTCCAGCGGTTAGCACATAAAAGGAAAACCCTGTTATATAGAGGGCCTGGCGCTCGAAGCGGTCTGTTTCACTTATGGGGTTCCTTTTCATCCGCCACACCATATGAGCGATCCCTATCCCTGAGACCACCTCTACAAAACTGTCTATGCCAAATCCCAGAAGCGCTATTGTATCGTCACTTGCCCCGAAGAATGTAGAGACCAGCCCTTCTATTATGTTATAGCCGATGGTTATGAGGCTTAGTATAAACGCTGTGTGAAGCAGCTTTTTAGTTGTATCACCTATTGTTTCTTGCATAACAATCATTATCTCCGTTTATGCAACGAGATACCGCTAATAGGTTTTGTTCTTAATATTTGTCAATTATAATATAATTATAATATACAATAAAAAATGAGGAGTGGGTTCTCTGACACCGGTACGGGTTCCGCCGCAGAAAGAGCTCGTTCCTCTGACACCGGACCGGGTTCCGCCGCAGAAAGAGCTCGTTCCTCTGACACCGGACCGGGTTCCGCCGCAGAAAGAGCTCGTTCCTCTGACACCGGTACGGGTTCCGCCGCAGAA
>JAAENB010001093.1 GCA_024224995.1 bacterium
CCAAGCGTAATTTGTGTTAAAGTTGATGGTGCCAAGACCACAGAATTTGAATTAACAAAAACGGCGGTGCACTCCGGTGAATACTAATGTTCGGTGCACTATATTTGAATTCCTATGTTAATAAACCAAGCACTGAATATCCAAAACAGAGTTCCAAAGCCTAAAGAAGCAAAAGCATATTTTCTAGTTTTCAAGTAAAAAACTATTGGTCCGTATGACAGGATCATTGTAACACCTATAATGATTATCCAATCGAATCTTAGATCTTGATTGGAAAGCAAAGGTAAAAATAAACCCGATACAGGACCACTTATTAACATAAGGTCGAATAAAGCGATTGTAGTCCATTCTACTTTGTCAGGATTAAAACAAATTCCAAAGGAGTTCCAGCAATGTAAAGATATCCAAGTGCTCGATAAAACAATAATCAATGCACTAATAATCAAAGGTAATTGATATTCTAATTTTGAACCTTTAAACATATCCATATCTTTTTGCCACCGAACGTATAGGATTATATGGAGTGGCTGATAAACCACGGATTTATCCCAAACGAAAGATCAGGCTATTATCAAGGACTGAGCTTTTTCTGGAATTGCCATTCCATATAATCCCTGTTGAACGGGACTATATACTGTTTGTGTTCACTATGTGGATAGTAAGGCTTTTTTGATAGTTTGTAAAAACGTTTTTGGGAAAACAGTCTGAATTCCTGGAGAAGAACTGGCATTAAAAGGATTGGAAGTAGTGTTTTTCACAGCAAAAAATGGTCGTTGTTTTGTTTTTTTTTCAGTTGAGCGACTTTTTTACACACCGGTCCCGTTGGGGGAAAAAGTCGCTGTTAAAAAGGAAAAAATTATAAGAAAAAATCTATTAAAGCCCTAATCTGTCTATCTTGGCCTCCCTCGTTGATGAAAGGGATATTTTTGATAAATTCCATCAAATTCATCAATCTTTTTAAGTTTTCCTTTCTTACATTTGCTGCAAAGGGTAATGTCGATCCCTGTTACATCAAACATTAATTGTGCTGTAGACCTCTTTTTGAAAGGTTTCAGCGGTGTTGGCTCAGCGCCGATGACAAATCGAATCTGTTGGAGTTTGTTTTTTTTACAGTTATTTCCCATGAATCCAAAATGGCGAATTCGCATAAATCCTGAAGGTAACTCATGAAGAAGAAACCGACTAATAAAAGCTTCTCCTTTTAAATCACAGATTTCAGTTTTGCAGGCATATCGCTTACTTTTAAAGTTTCGTTTCCTGTAAGTAAACAAAACTCTTTGATCCGAGATTTCAACTATTCGGTTGTTACTGATAGCCACTCGATGGGTATATCTTCCCAGATAGTCTAAAACAAAATCGGGAGACTTAAACGGCTGCTTGGTAAAAACAACCCAGTCCTTAGCCATTACGGATGATAGCAATGCAGAAAACATCGATGGGTCACCTAGGGGCGCAATCTTACCGGGAAAATTGAGTTTTCCTTTATTATACGCGCTTCTTAACAGGCTGACATACTTTCCCCTGAATACTTTGGATACCGCCTTTACTGGAAACAGGAACTTGTACTTGGCCGAAATCCAGGTAACCTCTTCCTGGCTGTAAACACCTGCTGGAAGAATGCAGTGCAGATGATAATGAAGATTCATCTTTTGATCCCATGTATGTAAAACAGATGTAAATCCCAATTGCCCGATCAATCCATATTCAGGATCCTTGGAAAAAAGATTTAATGCATGCTTAACAGCGGCGAAAAGGGCATTTAGCAATACCTTTTTATTATACAGAATCAAATCGTTTAATTCATGGGGAAGAGTAAAAACGCTATGTAGATATTTCATCGGCAACAGATCCGCCCGACGATCTTCCAGCCATCTCTCCTTATACAGGGACTGACACTTGGGGCAGTGCCTGTTTCGACAAGAATTATAGGATATTTCTATATTTCTGCAATGATCACATTGGTTGACATGACCACCCATGCCGATTGTTCGGCAATGTAAAATGTTTTCAAGGATTCGCTTTTGAGAAGACGTTGCTCCGTATTTCTCCTGATGTTTTTTGGCGAAATCAAACACAACATCTGCGACTTCAAATCGTTTCTTTAAACCGGTTTTTTGAACAGTTTTGTTTGATTGATTAGTCATCGCTGTTCTCCTTGTCATCATCCAATGGCGATTCAAAAGGATCAACTTCATCTGAAAAGAGATCGTCCAGAGGAGACACCACTTTCGAAATCAACTTGTTTGTCACATGCAGATAGACCATTGTTGTACTGATGTCAGCATGTCCCAACAGATGCTGAACAGTTCTGATATCGGTATTGCTTTCCAATAAATGAGTCGCGAAGCAGTGCCTCAAGGTGTGAATCCCACCTTCTTTTGCAAGTCCCGCTTTTATTTTAGCTGCCCGAAAAGCTCTGGAAATGGCGTCTCTTGAGTACTGACGCTCTGGTTTGCTGCTGAAAAAAAGCAATTCTTTCGGACGAAAGAGTTGGTAGTACTGTTTCAACTCTAGCAGAAGACTTTTAGGTAAGAGGGTATATCTATCCTTTTTCCCTTTGGAGTTTCTCACAAAAACACTCATTCTCTGGCTGTCAATATCTTTGACTTTCAGATCTATCAACTCCTTGAGCCGCATACCGGTTCCATAGGCTGTCATAAAAATCATGCGATGTTTCGGATTTCTGGTGCATTGAATGATTCTTTCAACTTCTTGCTGACTGTATACAATCGGAAGCTTCTTTGGGCATTTACGAAGAGGAACCTTGAGAACAATGGTGCCGTTGTTTAAGAATTGGTTATAAAAGCATTTAAAAGCACTCAATGCCACATTACATGAGCTGAATGTCAGTTTCTTGTGATTTTGCAAATAAAGGATGTATTGAAAAA
>JAAENB010001094.1 GCA_024224995.1 bacterium
CTATGAATCCCCGGTGGAGATTACTCTTCATCCCCTGTTCCTGGGGCTGGGTAAAACTCCGGAAAAGAGATTAGAAGAGTTTTTACACTTCGAAGCATTGTACATAGAAAAATTATACAGTACATACGAAGCGCTTCTTTTGTAGATCTTTATCACCAGCGTCGTAAATATTCTAAACAGAACCTTTTTTTAAAGCGAGCCTTAAGCCCGCCCGGGATAGCTTTGCCCTTTTTGTTGGTTTATTCCCCTGATTATGTCTCTTGAGCTCTTTCCTGAAGATGAACCTGTTTATCTACCGGGTTTTTTGGTGTTTGTTCCTGAGATTGTGTTGTTTCAGGGGAACTCCGGCCGGAAACCGCTCCTTTTTGGGTAGAGTTCTCAGAGCTCTTTAAAAGAGCTCTGAGAACTCTACCCAAAAAAAAAGACCGCCAGAAGTATAAGTACTCCTGACGGTTTTAAGGGCACTAAAGCTGTGTTATATACTATGTATGATTTTTCCGGAGAAAAGGGCAAAATTTTATTCGGAAAGCACCTCAGAGCTCCATTAAAGAGCTCTGAGGTGCTGTAGAGGTGTTACAACAGAAATTATGTACAGATAGGTGAATTGCAAATAAAAATACTTTACAAAATTTGATGATACTTTTATTTTTCGTAACGTAAATCCTTATTAGCCGGATGAATCAAACGGTATAATAAAGGACTGGCAGTGAAAATTCAATATATTGGCAAATATATCTAATATAACAAGCCGGAATTTTATTCAATAAAGGAGAACCTGGCGAGAAATTGCCTGGATACTAAGCTGGAATCATTAATTGGAGGTCAAAAGGATGTTGAAAGAGTATAAAACTGAACAAATCAGGAATGTTGCCATCATCGGTCACGACGGGACCGGTAAATCGACGCTATTTGACGCAATGCTTTTTGTTGGAGGGCAGATAGACAAGGTCGGTAGTGTAAGTAACGGTACTTTAACTTCGGACTATGACGCAGAAGAAAAAGAGAAGCAAATGTCGATACGGAGTGCCCTGGGTTTTGTTGAACTGGACGGGGTAAAGATCAATATAATAGATACTCCCGGAAAATCAGACTTTGTAGGAGAAGCCCGTGCGGCACTCCAGGTCGCTGAATGTGCTATCCTGGTTGTTGATGCAGTAGACGGAGTTCAAATTGAAACTGAAAAAGCATGGAGATTTCTTAAAGATAATAATATTCCCAGGATTATTTTTGTTAACAGCATGGACAAAGAACGGGCCAATTACGACAATGTAATTGTGAACCTGAAAAGCAGTCTAAAGGTGAATACTGCGTCACTCTGTATTCCCCAGGGACAGGGAGACCAGTTTACCGGTGTTGTTGATATAATCGATATGAAGCTTATGACTCCTAAAGGAACCGGAAAGGATGTAACCGTAACCGATATTCCCGATGATATGAAAGACCTTGCTGAATTAGAGCGGAGCAACCTTATTGAACTGGCTGCTGAAGGTGATGATGAACTAATAGAAAAATATCTTGAAGGAGAGGAACTCACTGAGGATGAGATCCGGCGGGGAATATCCGAACAGCTGGCCCTGGCAAAACTCAGTTCCGTAATATGCGGGTCCGTTGAAAAGGTTATCGGCATTAAGAATTTATTAAGGGTCATAAAAGATTATGCTCCCTCACCGGTTATTGGAAAAGAATACCAGGGGAAAGAGCCCGGCAAAAACGGAAAAGAGCTTACGGTCGAGTCAAAACCGGACGGGCCAATGGCAACAGTGGCATGGAAGACCTATATTGACCAATACGCCGGAAGATTCAATTATTTTAAAGTAATATCGGGCGAATTTTTACCTGACGTTGAAGTTCTCAATGGGACTAAAAATATTAAAGAGAGAGTTTCAAAGTTATATTCCATGGTAGGGGATAAACAGGTCGATATTCCAAAGCTTAATTGCGGAGACATTGGAGTGACCATAAAACTCGACAAGACCGCAACCCTGGATACACTCTGTGACGCAAAGCATCCTGTGGACCTTCCTTTTATTGAAGTTCCTCACCCTGTATTCTCTTATGCTGTTGAAGCAGTTAATAAGAGTGAAGTAGACAAAATCGGACAGTTCTTTCACCGGGTAACTGAGGAAAATCCTACTATCACCTATGCTTTTAATTCCGAAACCCATGAAACCGTATTTTCCGGTATGGGAGAAATGCAGCTCGGCATTATTCTTCACTCTCTAAAAGAAAAGAATAAGCTCGATGTGGCAACACGGGAACCTCGAGTCGCGTACCGGGAAACTATCACCAGAAAAGCGGAAGCCCAGTACAAGCATAAGAAACAGTCCGGCGGCCACGGTCAGTACGGAGAGGTTTATATTCGCCTTGAACCTCGTACCAGGGGAGAAGGGTATGAGTTTAAAGACAGCATCGTTGGCGGTGTTGTTCCCAAACAGTATATTCCCGGTGTACAGAAAGGTATGCTCGAAGGAATGGATGAAGGGGTTCTGGCAAAATGTCCGATTGTTGACCTTTCTGTTGAACTCTATGACGGGTCTTTTCATGCTGTTGATTCCTCTGAAATGTCTTTTAAAATAGCAGCACGTCAGGCACTGCGAAAAGGTATGCAGGCAGCCGGACCACAGCTTCTTGAGCCTGTAATGCAGGTAAGCATTTTTGTGGACAAGCAGTTTATGGGGGATATTTTAAGTGATGTGACAAGCCGAAGAGGCAAGGTCTTGGGAATGGACAGTGCTGAAGATTCGGGAAGTAATGTCTCTGTTGTAAAAGCATCAATCCCACTGGCAGAAATGCTCAGGTATACGATTGACCTCCGGGCCATGACAAGCGGTAAAGCTACTTTTGAGATGGTTTTTTCTCATTATGATCCTATTTCCGGCAGAGAAGCCGAAAAAGTGATCGAAGACAGAAAAAAACAGCTTGAAGAAGAGGCAAATAAGTAGTTAACTATTATGGAGTATGAGCCTTTTAATCAATCAAAGGTTCATACTCCAATAAAACAAAGGAGCCTCAGCAAATGATTTTTGTTATCTTCGAAGATAACTATCCCCAAAATTTTTACCCTCTTTCATTGACAAAACCTCTCTGGGAACTGAAATGCGGAATCTATTCTTTTAGAGAAAGATTTGAGATATTTATTGCTGATAATTTTAGTGAGGTCAACAATAACGCTCACAAGATCTGCTATTTTACCAGGGAATATTTAGCACCCTATTACCGGGAAAAATACCCCGAACTGAATATCAATGATTATTCAGTGTTTGAAAGCGATGAAGAGCTGCTGCTGATAGACAGCACGCTTTTCCCTGTTAATTCACTGGCTCAAATAGCAGAGAACAGCATACTGCTCTGCGAAAACCAGCCGGCGGCGGCCCGTATCTCAAGCAAACAGCTTAATTCCGGGCTGGGATCGATCTCTGAGATGATCCAGGATGCTCTAACGCCCGGAAACGGCACTATGTGCGGAATTCCCTCGGAATGCAGCCTGGAGGCCGGAGAAGAGCCTCTAAAAGCCTCCTACATCTGGGACCTGGTTTCCCGTAACAGCAGGCAAATAACAGCCGATTTTGAACTGCTCCGGGGGAGTGAAAATACTGGAAATAGTACAAATAATTCGGTAACATTAATAGGGGAGAGTAATCTCTTATATATAGGGGATGGCGCGCAAATTGATCCTTTTGTAGTCGTTGATACAATGGGGGGACCCGTAATAATTGAAGCGGGAGCGCGTATTCATTCGTTTACCAGGATCGAAGGGCCCGTCTATATCGGCAAAAACGCCATTATCCTGGGAGCCAAAGTCCGTGAAGGGACTTCCATAGGGGAATGCTGCCGTATTGGCGGAGAAGTGGAAGAATCGATCTTTCACAGCTTTTCAAATAAGTATCATGACGGATTTATCGGCCATTCCTATGTTGGAGAGTGGGTTAATATGGGCGCCCTTACAACAAACAGTGATCTTAAAAATAATTACAAAGGGGTGCGGGTATATATTCCCGGCGGCAGGACCGATACGGGGAAAACCAAGATCGGGACTTTTATTGGAGATTTCGCGAAAACAAGTATTGGAACGCTCATAAATACAGGGTCCGTAATTGGAACCGGGGCTATGGTGGTCCATTCGGGAAGCATGACCCCTGCCCATGTACCGCCTTTTTCGTGGTATATTAATTCCGTCATAGAGGATCGTCCCTGGATAGAGAACTGTATTGAAACTGCCGCTGTAGCGGCCGGAAGAAGAGGAGTGGAATTTTCCGGGGTATATGCCGATCTGCTGCGGCATGTTTTTTCGATTACTGCCGAAAGCCGGAAAAAGGGTAGTGTTTAAATGGAGAACAGGTTTGAAATAAAAATATTACTGCTGCTGCTGATATCGTTGTTTATTCACGCGGTTCTTTTTACGGTTCTTGTTTTGCCGAAGAAACCGGGTATGCTTTCAATGCTTGCCATGGAAGAAGAGATGCGGGATCGTTTTAAAAAGCTGGGAGGCAGGGATATTATCGTAAATATTAACCAGGATAAGAAGCGGGTCTATACTCAAAAAACGCTGCTTTCCGACAAAGATTCCAGTGCCAAAGGCTATATCACCAAAACCAAAGGGGATCGCTGGCTCAATAATTCCCGTGATTTTGTTTTACTCAAAGGAAGCAGAAGTTCAAGCGGCAAGGGAACTGCGAAAAGTTCTTCCAATGCCAGAGCTAAAAAGAAAAAGATGATCCTCAGTGATGAAAGTGAAATAGTGGTACAGATCGAGAGAGAATTACCCCGGATGAGCGCTCAAGGCCAGAAAGGGATCGCGGACCGGATCCTGATTCCCGACAAAAATGATGTAACAATGAAAAATTCCATATATTATTCCAGTAATGGGATGTTTTCTTTTAATACGGCAAAGTTTAAAAATTTTAAATATTTTAAGTCAATGAAAGATAATATCGCGTCACACTGGTATCCCCCTATTATGGCAAACGCGGTTTTTGGCGGCTACAATCCCGCCACCGGAGGCTATGCTCCGGGCAGAGTGCGGATCATGGCCATTCCAAGCCAGAGAGTGAAGCTCTATTTTACCATGAACAGGAATGGGGATATCCTGGATGTAAAAATTCTTGATTCATACGGAAACAGAGCCCTTGACGCCTCATGCCTCGACGCCGTCCGGCTCTCTAAAAATTTCGGCAAGGTCCCCGATGATATAAAAGGCAAGGTAATAGTTATTCCTTTCATCTTCGGATATTATACGTACTAAGCCGCTTTCCCTCTTGCCCCTCTTTTACTTCTTCTCAATCAGCTCCTTCAAAGTAATTTCGCCAATAAGCTTCTTTCTGGAGTCCGTAATTTTACCAAAGAGCTCTCTTACTGTTGCCTTAAACGGAGACCTTTTCCCAACAGGAATGTCGAAACCGATCTCGTAAATTATTTCAATGATATCTACGAGCTTAATATTCTGAGATGAATTAGCCGGAATATAGCCGTTTTCATCGTCTTTTTTAATAAATTCCCGTTCCACGAAGAGCTGCGTGTAAAAATCGACCTGGTCAACATTATGGGAGACAGTTTGAGAGAGCTCCGGAAAGTGAGTGGAGCCTTCTCCTCGTTCGAATTTACCGTAAATGTGGTGAAGAATGGCAATACCGTAAAAAAGATTCATCTGGCGGTTATCGGCGAATGCCTTTTTAAGGCTTTTATAGGATTCCGGGTGCATCACTGTGTATGATACCTCCGCGCCAAAGAGGATAATAAGTGATGAACTGTAGATGAGAAGCAAAAACAAGGGAATAGAAGCCAGGGCTCCGTATATGGCCAGTTTTCCGCCGCTCATATATTTCGCGTAATACATAAACAGGAGCAGGAAGATTACCCATACAGTACCGGTAAAAGCGGCTCCAATAGAGGCGTATTTAAAGGGAACCTTGGTATTTGGCAGGCTGATATAAACCAGGAGAAAAAGCACCCATATAAATATAAAAGGAGCTAAAAAGTTAATTAAATAGGCAATGAAGCTTGTTCCTTCATGTTTAACCCATGATTTTCCCCTGTCCGGAGAAACCATTATTGTACCGCTGTTCCCCACTGCCCAGAGTTTTTTTTCGCTGAAAATAAGCTGGTTGATTTGATTCTTGGTAAGAGCGCTTTTAATGGAATTCCAGCGTTCCCCGCCGTCAAGTGTTTGTATCATCATTCCCTTATCCGTGGCCACAATACCTTCGGATTTTGAGAAAAAGTGGAGAGCGGTATAGTTGAACTCTTTGAATTTTCTAATTCCCCAGGATTCTCCGCCGTCTTTGCTTACCAGGATTATGCCCGAGCTTCCTGTTATCCATATTGTTTTGCTGTCAACAAAATAGGCTTTGTTCAGGTTAACATAACTTGTTTTTCGTTTGGCTTCTTCCAGTTTTTTTAGTTTCCATGTCTCTCCTCTATCGGTGGTCCAGAGGATTTGTCCTTTTCTCCCGGTAATTATCCCTTTATCTTTATGGAAGGCGATTGAGTAAAAATTTGAGCTAACATCTTTCCATATTTTTACTTTCCATGTTTCTCCGCCATTGGTTGTGCTTAAGACCATACCTTTTTGCGGACCACTTAAAAATGAATCGGGCTTGGGAATAATAAATCCTCTTTTTTTATCCAGCATGTGGATATCTACCAGATTAAAGTCCCCCCATTTTTTCAGACTCCAGTTTTTACCGCCATTTTCCGTTGAAAGTATGGCACCAGTAGAGCCGGTTATCCAGCCCGATTTACCTATGAACTGTATGTCGGAAAATTGTATTTGTTGAATTGTGATATCATCAAAACCTGTATCATCTATTTCTTTAAAGACTTTATCCTTTTCGTTGTCAAATATATAATTCCGCTGGTTGTCAAAGTCGATATTTCCGATCACGTTCATGGAACTGAGCTTAATGCTGGTATTTTTTAGTGTTATATTATTAATTGTTGTTTTGGTTCCAACGGTAATGCCGCCCTGGGGACCCATTACCTGGATTGAATTATAGCTGGGTGAGGAGAAAAATTCGGAAACCATTCCCGCAGCAGCAGGACCGGCAACAAGCATAACAGGACCCAGTGTCAATGCTGCCCAATAGTAGACTATTCTTAAGAAAATGGGTCTGTTTTTCTTTACTTTCCAGATATCATTAAGGGATTTTTCCAGTACGCGAATAAGAGCCGTTGCTGATATTATCATCACAATTGCTCCAATTCCCCCTATTTTCCCGGCATTTTCAATAAGGGCCGTAAGAGTATTGAGTATGGGATCCAGGTCGATATTAAGGTTATATTCCGCTGCCAGGTTTCTGATTGTAGCGAATACATCTTGTTTCTGGTCCGCTTTTTGAAACAAGGAATACATGATAACACCTACGGAGAGGGTTGGAATCAGTGAAACAATAACTGTGTACGCAATAGCGGAAGCTTTGGAAATACAGTCATCAATAAGGAATTTCCTGGCAGCAACAACAAAAACCTTGATAGTATTTGCCAGTTTATTCAGGATCTTACTGTCACCGGTCTCTCCATGGTATACATGGTCAACAAAGGTCATAACCTGCTTTTTTTTGATTTCCAGGGTCTCTTTTAATTTATCAGCTCCCTTTTTCGGCTCAGTGCTTTCCGGGACCGTTTCTTCTACCTGGATTTTCGTATCCTGCTCGGGAATATTTTGAGGTTCATGCGTGTTTTTGTCTGATGAGTTCGTGGCCATAGCGTAGACTCCTTATTTTACTATTCCAATATGAATATGTTATATGATATTTTTTCAAATGAGTCAATTAAAAATATATATTTTGATGGCAGTTTATTCTTTTTTCCGTTGACAAAAAAACTATAAATCAATTAATAGTACCGTCGCACGTCACAGAGTCGCATGGATCTGAAGTTTTGAATCAGTAATACGGTCTTTCTTCATTCCCTGACATTGTAATAAATAAATTGAAAAAAAAGTTTGCCTTTAGGGCGGATTTTTATATAATTATAGAACTTAATAAATTTTATCAAAAAAAGGATGTGGATTTTATGACTAGCCCTTTAGAAGTGTATGTTGATGGAGATGTTGAAAAGGCTTTTAAAAATTTAAAGAAAAAAATGGCATTTGAGGGTATTTTCAGAGAACTTAAGCGAAGAAGATATTACGAGAAGCCCAGCGTTGAAAAGAAGCGGAAAAAAGAAGAAGCAGAAAGAAGAAGACTTAAAAAGCTGAGAAGAATGGCTGCACAACAGACACGAATGAAGAAAAGCTACAAGCCCGGCGGCGGCGGTGGAAGAGATCAGGGCGGCAGGAGCTAGTCCGAATAGCTTCTGAGTAATGATTTGAACCGCGTAATAGCCATAATAAAATCCGGCACTGCCGGATTTTTTTATGGAAATGGGAAGATTTCATGAAAAACAGGGATAATTTCAGTCCCCTGGCAGAACGGTGCCGACCACACACTTTTGTTGAGTTTATTGGCCAGGAACATATTATAGCCCGGGGTAAGATCTTACAATCGATCATAGAAAAGGGCACGGTTTTTTCCCTGGTCTTATGGGGAGAACCGGGATCGGGAAAAACAACCCTGGCTTCGCTTATCGCGAAGGAATGCTCCATGGAATCCCATTTTTTAAGCGCAATTTCCGCGGGGGTCTCTGACGTTCGAAAGGTCATTAGCCAGGGCAAAAAGAACAGGGACGAAGGAGTGCAAACCCTTCTTTTCCTCGATGAAATCCACCGCTTTAATAAGGCTCAGCAGGACGCTGTTCTGGGAGCTGTTGAATCGGGCGATATTGTTCTCATTGGCGCTACAACTGAAAATCCGTCCTTTAGTGTTATTTCCCCCTTACTCTCTCGTACCAGGGTCATACGGCTGAATAAACTGAAAGAAGAGGATCTTCTTGAAATCATAAACAGGGCAGTGGAAAATGATGAGTTCTTAAAACAGGGGAATGCCCGGTTTAACGAGGGAGTTCGTGAAAAAATTGTGGCAATTGCCGGAGGCGATGCCAGAAGAATGCTGAATGTTCTTGAAACCGCCTTTTACGTGTCAAAAGACGGGCTTATTACCGATGAAACAGTTAAAGAGGCTGTAGTCAATTCTGTTGTCTACTACGACAAAAAAGGAGACAAACATTACGACACCATATCGGCCTTTATTAAATCCCTGAGAGGCTCCGATCCCGATGCTGCTGTCTATTACCTGGCGAAAATGATCCTTGCCGGTGAAGATCCCGAATTTATAGCCCGGAGGCTGGTTATTTTCGCGTCCGAGGATATAGGGAACGCCGTGCCCAATGCTCTCACTATGGCAGTTTCCACCCATACGGCAGTAAAAAATATCGGCTACCCGGAATCGGAAATAATCCTTTCCCAGTGTACGACCTTTTTGGCCTCGTCTCCCAAGAGCAACGCGTCCTATAAAGGCATAAAAGAAGCCAAACAGGTAGCCGCCAGTACAAACTATGAGATCCCTCTTCATATTCGGAATGCCCCTTCCAACCTCATGAAAGAGATGGGATACGGCAAAGGATATAAATATCCCCATGATTACCAGGGCCATTTTGTCCGGGAAGAGTATCTTCCCGCGGAAATAAAAAATAAGACCTTTTACCAGCCCACGGAAGAGGGCGGGGAAAAAGCGATCCGGGACCGGTTAAAGCGATTGTGGCCTGAAAGATATAAGTAATCGGTCGCCCTGCGGGCGGGGTAATCGGTGATCGGTTAAGAGAAGATGCCTGTAGAAAACGCCGCAGCGGCAAAAACATGAAATTTTAAATTTTAAACTTTTTTTGGAGGCGAATTATGAGTAACGCGTATGATAAACTTTTCGATATTTTGTATACAAAGTCTTTTATATATCGAGAGGATCCCCCTTTTAAGCTGGTATCGGGCAGGGAGAGTTTTTATTATTTTGACTGTAAGGCTACTACCCTTGATCCTGAGGGAGTCGCTCTTGTTGGAGAGGTTATGCTGGACAAGGTTGAGGGAATTATCAAGGAACTTGATGTTCAGGCTATTGGGGGACTTACCCTGGGAGCAGACCCAATATCGGTCTCAACTTCTATTGAGGCATATAAGCGCGGCAGTACATTATCACCCTTGATTATTCGTAAAGAAGCCAAGAAACATGGCACACAGAAGTGGATTGAAGGGGCTGCTGCCGGAGTTAAGAACGTTATTGTCATTGATGATGTTATTACTACAGGCGGTTCTACAATTACCGCTATTGAACGGATGAGAGAGTCCGGGCTTACTGTCGTGAAAGCTGCGGTGCTGGTAGACCGTGAAGAAGGCGGCAGAGAAAGTATTGAGGCTACGGGCGTTGAAGTGGTTTCCCTCTTCTCACGGTCCGATTTCGACAAACGAAGACTTGGGTAGTAAGGTAATCGGAGGCCCGGAGGGCCGGGTTATCGGTAATCGGTCAAGAACAACACCGGATGGGCCGGGGTCTTCGGCTCCGCTCAGACACCGGATGGCCGGGAAAAATACGTCAGAAACTGTGTCGATACCAGGGTCTGTTTTACGAAGATGCTCCGGAAAAGGGTTTGGTTCTGAGAGACGCTGCAGTGCAACGCCTTTACTGGCTGGTTTCAGGTCAGGGCTATGGAGATTCCGGGAA
>JAAENB010001095.1 GCA_024224995.1 bacterium
CTATGAATCCCCGGTGGAGATTACTCTTCATCCCCTGTTCCTGGGGCTGGGTAAAACTCCGGAAAAGAGATTAGAAGAGTTTTTACACTTCGAAGCATTGTACATAGAAAAATTATACAGTACATACGAAGCGCTTCTTTTATAGATCTTTATCACCAGCGTCGTAAATATTCTAAACAGAACCTTTTTTTAAAGCGAGCCTGGATCCCGCCCGGCATTGCTTTGCCTTCATGCTGCTTTTGTCCCCCTGATTATTCCCGGATTCTGCCTCCTGAGCTTTTTTTTGAGTATGGATTTGTTTTTTACGCGATTTTTTGGGTGTTTATTCCTGATGATGTGTTGTTTCCGCACTTCGGAGGGTATATTCTCAGAGCTCTTTTATGGAGCGTAGAGCGTACTCTCCAAGTGGTTTACAGGGAACGGCAAAATCAATATGATAATGCTCATCATGACGTACATAGGAACTCTTTTTTGTTTCCCGGTAAAGAGCAGCAATATGCGCGGCCATGGCAGTAAAGTCGATCCTGAACTCTCTAAATTTTCCCTTCTTGTTAAATTCAAAATCATATCCCAGGTTATTATCCACCTCCGTAGGCAGGTAGCATGAGACATTGTTTTTGTCCAGGACGGGAACAAAAAAGTCAACAGAAAGGCCATTGCGATGAGTTTTATGGGACTCAATCCTTCCTCCTGACTCCAGGCCTGCCTCTCCATACATAAATTTTTTACCGGGATGAGTTTTCGCCAATGACTCATACGCGGCAACTATCACCCTGTATACTCTGCTGTGGACATAGGTTCTGCCAAGCCGGATGCCGTGAAACCCGTAAGAAGTAAAGTTGCTGCCCCAAAACGGCAGGCGTTTACCATGCTTTAAATAACCGATCCGCGGTGTACCATAACAGGTACTTTCCGTATGTGAGCACCCGGCTACGAAAAACAGTAATAGTATGGGCAGTATCATTAATTTTTTTTTCATAGAAACCGTTTTTTTGCTGCCGTGACCTCAGAGCTCTTTTAAAGAGCTCTGAGGTCACGACGATTTGAAATTCTATATAAATTCTAAAGTTTTGTAAAGAAAAATTCTTTTTAAAAAATGCTTGAATTTTTATGATTTTAATTTAACGTGATGTATATATAAATCGTAATGGAGTTGTCTTATGGCTAAGAAAAAAGTTACTATCCGGTTAAGTCTTGTGTTTCTCATAACCGTTCTGATTGTTGCTACTGCTGCTACTCTTTTATTTGTTACAAATCGGTTCAACAATAATTCTAAAAACTGGGTACTTGAAGTTCTTTCCCAGAAAATGAGCCTCTATGTAATAGATAAGGTTACAGCCGGTATCATACCTGATGAAGAGTTCAGTTCCGCGAAAAAGAGTATTGATAAAAATGATATTAGCCCCAACAGCAAAATATTCCTATTGGATGAAAGTTATGCGGTTATAGCGTCCGCGGAAAAAAAGGAAGGCACGCTTCTTTCCAGGAGTTACAGAAATAAGAATATGGGTGATATTGATGATCCTTTAGTGAGTAAATCATTTAAAAAGTTTCTTAAAAATGAGAAAAAGAAAAAACGGAAATTATTTAAACGAAAGTTCGATCATTTCCAGTTCTGGCATAAAGGCCGCAAATATATATCAATATATAAACCTTATTCTCTTAACAATGGGGAAAAGAGGTTTGCTGCTATTGTATTTCCATACCGGGACTTTTTTACATCCATGACCAGGAATAATATCTGGCTATACGGTCTTTCCGGATTATTTGTTCTCATTGCCATATTTATTTCCATGAGAATATCCAAGAGGATTTCCTATCCCCTCACCCTGCTCGCGAAAGAGACCGATAAGATCCGTAATTTTGAGCTCGATTCCGAGCAGCATATAGAGTCACCCCTGGATGAGGTTGAAGTTATGTCCAATGCCATTGACAATATGCGTTCCGGTTTGCGGTCATTTAAAAAATACGTTCCCTCAGACCTGGTGAAAGAGCTCATTCGTTTAAACAAAGAAGCCACTCTTGGCGGTGAAAAGAAAAACCTTACGGTTTTTTTCTCCGACATCGCGGGATTTACCTCTATATCCGAAAAGCTTTCTCCCGAAGTCCTGGTTGAATTCCTCGGTGAATACCTTGGTGAGATGACCGAAATTATCCTGGATAACAGAGGTACGGTCGATAAATACATTGGTGATTGTGTTATGGCTTTCTGGGGCGCCCCTGAAGAGTTCGAAGATCATGCCCTGTGGGCCTGTAAATCCGCTTTATTGTACCAGGCCAGGTTAAAAGAGCTGGGTAAGAAATGGATAAGTGAGGGAAAACCGGATTTTAACTCAAGAATCGGTCTTAATACCGGTGATATTATTGTTGGGAATATGGGATATGAAAAGAGAATGAATTATACGGTCATCGGCGATGCCGTTAACCTTGCCAGCCGTCTTGAAGCTCAGAATAAAGTTTACGGTACAGATATTATGCTTGGTGAAGAGACCTATGAAGTGGTGAAAGATTTTATGGAAACCCGTTTTCTCGATATTGTCGCAGTAAAAGGAAAAGAGAAAGGCGTTAAAGTATATGAACTGATTTGTGAAAAGGGAGATATCGACGGTCCCCGTGCGGAACACCGTGCTCAGTATGAAAAAGCTTTGAATCTTTATTTAAAGAAAGATTTCAGTGAAGCCATGAAAAATTTTGAAGAAGCGTATAAGATGAATGCTGATGATATCGCCAGCAAGGTTTTTATCGGCCGCTGCAAATCCTTTATTGAAACGCCGCCTCCTGCCGGTTGGGAAGGGGTTTACGTCGCTAAAGAGAAGTAGGGGAAGGTAATCGGTGGCCCGGAAGGGCCGGGTTATCGGTTATCGGTAAGAAAAGATTCGTAGAGGCCTTGGAAGGCAGGCCCGGTTTTTAAGTAAATTCCGGGCTTAAAAACTTGCACCTTTCCCCTTGCACCTCATTTATCCAATTCCTGTACCTCTTCTTCGAAGTAGCGGTGAAAAGAACGGGGCAGAACGTGATAGTCCTTGCCGGAAATTGCCTCGGAAAGATCATGGGAGTTCGCGGTATTCCAGAATAACACGGTGCTCTTCCCGGTTTCTGTTTCTCGCGCGTCTTTAAGGAGCGCGGCAAAAGCCTTTCCTGTGTATGTTCCTTCCAGTTTTATTTTTTCGTTCTTCAGTATCGTCTTTACGGCATCCACGCCTTCTTCAGTGAATCGGGCATAATCTTTTCCAAAACAATTATGCCGGATATTCAGATCATCGTCGGTTAGTGAACACCGGGGAAAAGAGCTGTCCAGGGAGCGCAAAAAGGCGTTTGTTTGGTAAAACAGTTTTTCCAGTTTTACTTCGTTCGCGAACTGTATTGGCACAACCCTGATTGGAACTACCGTGCTTTTTAAACCCGCTGCCTTAAGGCCCAGCATAAGACCGGCTGCTGTGCCCATGGTTCCAAGAGCAGCATAAATATAATCGGGCTCAGGTAAAAGCCCCTCTTCCACCTGTTTCTTCAGCTCAAAAGCGGCATTAACAAAACCGGCAGCCCCCAGGGGAGAAGAGCCTCCCGGCGGGATAATTTTGGGGAAAGAGCCCCTGGTAAAGAGACCTTTCAGCATCTTGCCCACAACCCCTAAAGCAACTCCCGGCATGCTCTTATAAAGACAGAGTTTTGTTTTGTAATGCTCTTCCGCAAGCAGGTTTTCTCTTACATAGTGAGCGTTATGCTGGGGCATGAGCATTGAGATGCTTTCCAGTCCCAGCTTTTCAGCGTATATGGTTGTTGCCAGGGCATGGTTCGATCCCGCGTATCCGAAGGTGAGCACTGCCCGGGCTTTTTTTTGTAGTGCCTTGCCCAGGAGGAATTCCAGTTTCCGTACTTTGTTCCCGCCGTAAGGGAGCGCGCTCAGGCCGTCTTGTTTTAAATAAAGGTTTTTAAGCCCAGCCTGCTTTCCTGTTTTTTTCAGTTTGATAATCTTAGTAGGATATTCTCCCAGTGAAACAAAGGGCAGTTTTTCCTTTAATGTTGGGTATTCTTCAAATAGTGGTATCATAGCAGCACCTGTATTGTTTCTAATTTAGTTCGGGCGGTATCTTTTATTGCGCGTTATTATCCTTTTCGTTGTTTTTTCTTTTGTTTTTTCTTTTAACGCTGGTAATTATTATTGCCGCTATTGTTCCAGGAACTAATACCAGTATCATGAATATTATAATTAGTTCGGGCATTCCCATACTTCCAACCATTGTAAATCCTCCTTATATTTTAGATAATTAAATTTATACGGCTCTGCCCTGAATGCAAGCAGTTTTTCCTTGACAGTATGGATTTAATTTTATCTCTGAAAAATATACTCTTTTCCCTGGAAAAATCGTCCGATAATATAATGCTTGATGTTTTTATTTCCAAGCTTTTCCGCTTCCGGGCAAAATGAATGAGGTGATATTTATGGATAATAGTAAGTTTTATGAATCTTTAAAGGGCTCGTATATTGACTACGCGGAGCAGGTTTATTCTCTCTTAACGGAGAATGTTGGCATGCCTGATGTTCTGCAAATCAGCTGGTCCGATTTTGGTATTTTTGATGATATTGGCTGGGAGGCCGAATATGATTCTCTTGAACCCAATGATTCCGCTTTAGCCTTTTTTAAAGAGAATGGTATTCAATGCCACGATAACCTGCTTGTGTATCCCTACCAGGATTCCGTAGCTAAGATTTATCCGGTTGATCTTGTTAATGAACTTGTTGAACTGAGTGAAGACTATCCGGAATATAGAGGATTTTTCCTTAATATTGATGAAGACGATATTGAATATGTTCTTGATCCGGATTATGATGTTTTCCGGTATTATGAACCTTCCGAATGTGAGCACTGGGTTGAATTTATTTCGTATCACTGCGTTGCCGATGTGCGGGAAGCTCTTGTGAGAGATAAAAAACTCTCGAAAAATAATCTTATTATGCAGGGAGACGACGGCCTGTTCTGTTCGGTAAATGCCGATACGCTTCAGCATAACAGAACCCTTCACGGCTATGAGCCTTCGGAAGGTTTTATTATTGAGTTTCTTAAGATCTGGATTGATTGCGAAAGTACTATTGACGACATCATGGAAGAGTATAAGTCGGTGTTTGCCCGGGTTGTTTCGTAGGGGAGTCCGCCGGGGAAGGTTTTATGCCTTCCCTTACTTGATGCGCTTTATTAGCAGCAGGGTTATATCGTCGGTGGTTTCGTAGTTATCCATTTCATTGAGGCTGCGGTTTTCGGAGAAGGTGCGGATGGATACAAACAAGAACAGGTTATATACTATCATGCTGAACAGGAGGCCGGTGTAATATGTTCTCTAGATTAATAACAAACAATCCAGTTAACCTGAATGATAGCAATTATAAGGGTAGAATTAAAGAAGTAATTGATTGTCATTTTGATATTAATAGTAAATCAGAAAAAATTTTATCCCGTACCATCTTTATTAAATTTGACCGTGAAGGTCGAGAGATCAATAGAAAAGAAGCCAATCCGGATGGTTCTCTATTTAATACTACATTCACGTATCATAAAAACAGGAAAATTGAAGGTGTCACTTTTGATGAAAACAATAAATTTATTGATGGTTTGATCATTGGCACGAACCCGGATGGAAAAGCTTTTAAAGCCGGTTTTACAGACCTGGAAAGAAAAGATGAAAGTGAGAAATTTCTGGATAGTAAAATTTCCGGTTCGGCCGCGAATGATGCTGATGATTTCGAAAGCCTGGTAAAAAAATATATGCCTGATTTCTCCGATAGTACTTGCGACTTTGTAGACCGCTCATATGATGACTCGGGTAAAATTATTGAAGAAGTTGAACATATTAAAATTGATAACTCCATTGAAATATTTAAAAAAAATTATACCTATGACCCTGGCGGGAATAAGATTGAAGAAATTATCTATTATGGAGAAGATCCCAGGTTGCTCAGGAAATATACGTACAAATATGATTCTTCCGCTAATGTCACTGAAGCTATTGTGTATAAATCGGAATATCAAATTTTAATTGAAAGTGTCAATAAGCATAAATTCGATTCTCTTTTGTCAAAGAACTGGAAGCAAGATGAAAAGATAGCAGAAATGACGCTTAAACCCTTTGATGAATTAGCGCGAAACTTAATTGTTTCTAGCTATATTGAAACTGAGTATGCTTATTATGATGATTAATCCTGATTATATATGTTAAACTCTTTTCAGAGTGGCAATCGTGAATGCTCTGGATATGAAATGGTCAAATCTTCCATATGTCTGCTGAGGTACGGCTATGGTAGTTACTGCTAAAACCAGGATGTTTGGCCGTAACTTTTTTATATCCTTGACTATTGCCTCATAGTTTTTTTCGGACGATCCTATGGATATTAAAACCAGGTCGTATACATCTTCTTTAAAATTTCGTAGTGCCTCAATGCTGTTTCTTACGCAATCGCACTCATATCCATTTACGCACAGCATCGTGCGTATTGGCCCCTGGTTAGCGATGTTATTTTCTATTACCAGTGTTTTTTTCATATTGAGCCCCTATAAATCAGCCTCTGTATATTGTATAATATATAGAAGAAAAATATTTCTGAAAATAGAGCATAATACTAAAATATGTAGTCATTTCATTTAAGTCTGATTAATGGTTTACAGTATTGTGTCACCTGTTTCAGAAAAGAGGAAGTTCCATATATTGTTACCTTCCCCCCCCGGAGCCAAAAGATACTAAGGCCAATGGCTCTACGTTCCCGGGTATCTTTAGTTTCTTTTTTAATTGTGCGCCGCTAAAATATACCTGCGTAAGCATTTGTACTTTATGCGCTGTTCCTATGATCCGCATATTCTGGGCCGCGGAACCGGCAGTTAACAATGCTGCATCTCGAGTTGTATTGGTTTTACCGCCCGACAATTTGCCATAGTCCGCGCAAAGAATTATCACTCCCGCGGCGTTTGATGCGGCAGTGCCGCTGCGGGAGATGAGGTTTCCCTTTGTAAGTAACCTGAGTTGATGCTTCCCCGGTATATATTCATAGGCTCCTGTTTTTATGAGCAGGTATACCCGCAGGTATGGAGACTCCCAGCCAAAAGGTATTGAGTACCTGTTTTGAGATGTTGCCCCGGAGAGCGCGTCAAAACCATGAGCAGTTTTGCTGCCTTGCTTATGGATGATGCCGTTTCCCGCCCAGAGAATAGCCCCAATAGTTTCAAGGGAAACCGTTTGAGAAGCAAAACTCCTTGAAGACGCCCGCTGTTCAATGGCTTGCATTATATCCATGCCGGCATTTGTACTAAGCTCCGGCAGTATAATATCTTTTGCCATGGCACAGACCGCGAAAGATAGCGTAATAAGAAGGATAATAGCGATAGCGGTGAGTTTTTTCATACAGCCTCCTCTAATTATTCTTAACGGGAAAGTCAATATTTTTTTAATAAGCGGTATTGTACTTTTTATAATCAATAGTCTTATATATTTTTTAAAAAGAGGTTTTAATGCTAAACAAAAAAAAACCGGAATAAATCCGGTTTTTCTTTGAAGATACTTGATACTTGTTATAGAAAATATTATTCAGCAACACAACCGGCGGCAATATCGCCTCCGTGAGTGTCGAAAAGCGCGTCATCCAAATAAA
>JAAENB010001096.1 GCA_024224995.1 bacterium
CGGTCGGCTCCGTGGACGGCTTCACCCTGGGGGGGGCGGTTGGCCAAAAGCACCGCCCCGCCGTGCCCGGCGGGTACCCCGTCTCTTCCCCACTCTCCGTCGACGGGAACGGCGTCGGCTGAAGCACCGGTGTGATGCTCGGCTCCGCAGTCGGATCCTTGGACTGCTCCGCGGTCGGCTCCGTGGACGGCTTCACGCTGGGTGGAGCGGTTGGCCGAAAGAACATCCCCGCCGTGCCCGTTGGGTACTCCGTCTCTTCCCCACTCTCCGTCGACGGGGACGGCGTCGGCTGAAGCACCGGTATGATGCTCGGCTCCGCAGTCGGATCCTTCGTCGGCTCCGTGGACGGCTTCACGCTGGGTGGAACAGTTGGCCGAAAGAACATCCCCGCCGTGCCCGTCGGGTACTCCGTCCCTTCCCCACTCTCCGTCGACGGGGACGGCGTCGGCTGAAACACCGGTATGATGCTAGATCCGAAGAGCGGCCCCTAGGACGACAGTGTAAATGACGGTGCGCGCCGCCTCAAGGAAAAAAAAACAGATCCCGTCGGGCACTCCATCCTTACCCCCCTATCCAGCCAAGAAGGC
>JAAENB010001097.1 GCA_024224995.1 bacterium
TATGGGAGTGTACCGGAGGGCATAGAGGAAGTTTCTCGAAACGTTGCCGATGGTTCCAACAAGCAAGAGGGAGCTCAAACACATCGTGTAACTATGATTAGCCAAAGCCGGACCTTGATTGGACTCCAGGATCGTGAGATATAACTGTTTCCAGGTACATAAATTGCATATGGTCATGACCCCATATCGAAATCCATAACTCGACATTTGGCACGATTCCAGGCCCGCAGAATGCTCAGAAATGGTCCAATAAGTGGTCCAGTCCATATTTCCAAAGCTCAGGGGCATCCCACACCTCCATGCATGTTCGGTTGTGTACCGTGAAATATGTGCATTTTTGGACCACTTCGGAACGTCCGAAACACCCAAACCGTCGATCCAGGCCGAACCAACCATCAAAGTAGTGGATACTATGTATGTATCAATAGGCTGCAACGTACGAAGACCATCGGAGCGATATTGGGTAAGTTATTAACCGAACAGTCTCGAAATTGAACATTGTGCACCCATTGACCCCCAGACCAAAATACGAATTTCACCAATAGACCGAGCCAAGGCAAGCAAGCAACTGGGAATCGCATGGGACACTCCAGCGACTAAGAATACACCATCGGTTGTACCAGGAGTGGACAGGCAAGTGAGTTATTAACGTCAACATGTCGTATTTTGGGGTATTTTCCGTAGTATGGTCATGTACCGAAAATATTTAATAACTCTCTAACCATGACTGCTACAGGGTTGAAACCAGTTTCGAAAGTGATAGCATAGCAGGGAAGTGGATTATCTCGTTTTTTTGGTCAGGATACGAGGTATTGGCGTTTTTCGGTACGTGTGTCTTATAGTGTACTGTTTATTTTTGGTATTATGAAAATAGTGTATCTCGAATGACATACTAGCTCTCAGGGTTGAGCTAGATATGTTGGCTGTGCATTATCCCATATGTAGCACATGTTTTCTGCACACGAACGCGATGGTAGCTGTACATA
>JAAENB010001098.1 GCA_024224995.1 bacterium
AATTGACTCATTTTCAAAAACTTTTGCGCTCCTTCCGGAATCTCCATAACCCTGGCCGGAAACCAGCCAGTAAAGGCGTTGCACTGCAACGTCTCTCAGAACCAACCCCTCGCAGGGGTCGCACCCCTCGCAGGGGTCGCACCCCTCGCAGGGGTCGCAGGGGTCGCAGGGGTCGCACCCTTTGCCCGGAGCATCTTCGCAAAACAGACCCCGGTGTCGACACAGTTTCTTCCGTATTTTTCCCGGCCAGGCCGGTCCCTGAGCGGAGCCGAAGGGCCGGGTCAGCAGGATCAACCGTCAACTGTCAACCCTAACTGATACGCCAACCGTATCGCCTCAAGCATACTCGTATACCCTGCCACCTCTGTTCCCGCAATATCATAGGCTGTGCCGTGATCTACGGATGTTCTTATAATGGACAGTCCCAGGGTTACGTTTACTCCCGTATCAAAGGCAAGCATCTTAAACGGGATCAGGCCCTGGTCGTGGTAATGAGCTATTACCAGGTCGTATTGTTCCCATTTTTCAGCGATAAAGAGTGTATCTGCCGCATAAGGGCCTTCTATTGTTATTCCCTCTTTTTGAGCCTCTTTTATCGCGGACGCGGTGATTGTTTTATCGAAATCTCCGATTGCTCCGTTGTCTCCGCTGTGTGGATCAAGGCCCGTTATGGCTATTTTGATATCAGACTTATTCTTCTTTTTCTTATTAATTCCGCTCATGCCGTCAATTAAACACATTGATTCATAGCCGGTCCGTATTACCCGGAGCAGTCTCTCTTTGTTAATGCTCTCGCTTATTTTTGAAACAGGGATATGGGTTGTGGCCAGCAATACACGGTATTTTTCCGAAAACATCATCATATAAGGGCTCTCTTCATTGATGAGCCGGGCGATATATTCCGTGTGCCCGGTAAAAGGTGTTCCGGAATCTTCTATAAATCCCTTGTTTACGGGCCCTGTTGTTATGGCATCGATCTCTCCTGCCTGCCAGAGCCGTACTGCCGTATCGATATAGATCTTCGATTCCAGCCCGGTATTTTCATTCCCCCGTCCCGGCTTTGGGATGGGCAGATTTACGGGAAGCGTGTATATGTATTTCCTCTTTTCCTTTACGGAAAGTACAGGTACATCGCGTAATCCGACTTCTATTATTTCGTAATCCCTGCAAAGGTCCGGGTAGAGTTTTTGAAAGACCTCGTTCCTGCCGATTAAAACCGGTATTATTTCCGGTTCACTGAGCTCGTTTATCGCCTTTAATGCTACTTCCGGTCCTATTCCGGCCGGATCTCCCGCAGTTATTCCAATTTTAAGTGGTCTTTTTAACAAGGAACTCCTCAGGAATTATCTTATTCTTTTCGTATTCCGCCTCAATGACCTGTTTTGCCGATGATTTCAGGTCATTGGCAATTGTACACTGCCCTTCCAGAATTACTCCATTCAGGATCGTGAGCTCCGGTGTTTTAATATTTCCGTATACCCGGGCTGTTTCCCTGAGAAATACCCTGGTTGAAGCGTTTATATTTCCAATAATGAGCCCGTCTACTATAAGAATATTTGTATCTATATTTGTTCGCAATTTACCGTTTGGACCAATTTCTATCTTCTCGGCCTGGAGATACTTTCCCTCAAACCTGCCGTCTATGCGTAATGAACCATTTATCCGAAATGACCCGGTAAAATACGAATTTTCTCCTATTACATTGGGAGACAAATCTCCCCCGCTTTTAGCAGCCATAGTGACCTCTTAATTATCAAATTTATTCAAAGTCACTATACACGGCAATATTTCTACCTGTCAATAGCAAAAGATAAAAAAGTTTGAAGTTCGATGCTTCGGCTCCGCTCAGCACAGGGGTTTGAAGTTTTTTATCAGGGGCCAAACCACCTGCCCTGGGATTTATCCCTGAAAGGGCAGAAGATTGACCCGGGCTAAATCCCCGGATGAAAACTCATCTCTATTTATTACCCGTTTCACGGCAGTTCTCATAGCGTGGGGTTTTAACCCCACGTTACGAGAAAGCGTTGGAAACAGGGACAAAGAGCAAGATCTTTTTACGGAGTCCCACCTTTTGACTTTTACTTGTTCCTTTCACCTGTCTCCACCGCCTCTACGGGCCGGCTCTTTACCGCCCCTGCTCCCTGGTGCCAAGGTCACTAAGCGGATCCCAGGTCACTGAGCGGAGCCGAAGTGCCCTACGGTTCGATTTCCCAGATGGTATAAACCGATTTGGTTTGCCCAAGCCTGGCATCATCATCTTTGTTGGGGTTATAAACAGAGAATGGCCTATTGCCGCTGGCATCATTCTCAGCATAATATCTAAATGTTAACCTCTGTAATCCTGTTGTTCCATGCCCACTAATAACTGCTGTTGTTGAATATATCCGGCTATTGGAAGTTGCTTCATACATAAGACTCTGGCCCAGAACTTCACTGCTGATGCCGTACTGCCATCCCTGCTGCATGCTCCCTGAGTTATTGCTATAACCGGAAATAGTCCCCTGTATGAGCAGAATGCTGGTAGAAGATTTTTTATCGAGATTAAAGTCTTCCATCATAATTGAGTTGCCACCGGAGAGCGGTGTTCTTACATCACTTTCATGCACCGTAACATTAACGATCTTCCCTGCCCCGGCACCCACAGCTTCCAGAGCCTGCACCCTGTCATTCACTTCCTTAAAATTAGCATTTACATCATCCGCGATAGCACTCACGGCTTCCAGTGACTGAACCCTGTCATACAGTTCCTTAAAATTAGCATTCACATCATCGGCGATAATGAGCTCTCCGTCGGTAAAAATATTCTGCGCCGCAAAAAGCAGCACCGATGAAAACAAAATCGTCACCACCAGCCCAAGCAGAACATTGCCCTTTTTAAAAGAATTTCCAATCCAGGAACCAGCCCCGGTTTTCTTTTTCTTTAATTCTCCAATCTCCTGTTTCAGTTCATTTATTTCCTGAAATAACTTTTTTTCGTCCATTTTTCCTCCTTAAGGAATATAAAATATAATTATTTTTTGCC
>JAAENB010001099.1 GCA_024224995.1 bacterium
CAGGCATAATTTACATTCCGAATGACGTTTTTCGGTATATTAAGACACGACCGACTCTGTGTAGCGGGGAAAAAATACGTCAGAAACAAAATAGTGTTGCGGGCTGCATCTGGCCTTGAAGTAGTATGGGCTCTTTGGGTTGTGAGGACTGTTTGAGCGGAGCGAGTTCCGGAGCAATCCAAAGAGCCCATACTACTTCAAGGCCCGCGCACAAGCAAAATTTAGTTTCTTGAGTACTAACCAGCAGGTATCTATTTTTATTGACACTCATTATATAATAGTGTATAATGCGACGAATAGAGGTTGATAAATATATACCAATGCTGATTATAATAAAGATTCTCATAGTCCTCTGGGCAGTCAACTCTGCTCCGCCGCTTCTTTCGTTTTTATTCGGGGATAAGGGTGATATCCCTTTAGACCGGGGCCGGACCTTCTTTGATAATAAGCCTCTCTGGGGTGAGCATAAAACAGTGCGGGGAACCCTGGGCGGTATTCTTGCCGGAGTTGCTGCCGGTTTTATCGTAGGGTTTCCCCTGCTTACGGGATTTCTTACAGGGCTCCTCAGTATGACGGGAGACCTGGTCTCGAGTTTTATCAAAAGGCGGTTTGAACTTAACAGCGGGTATATGGTTCCGGGGCTTGACCAGCTCTTTGAAGGGGTGCTGCCCTTTGTTATCCTGGTTCCGGAATTCTCTCTTTCCCCCTGGGAGGTGATTATCGCCCTGGCCTGTTTTTCTCTTGTCGCTTTTGTGGGGTCATGGTTTATTACCAGGGTACTTCCCGCGAAAATATCCGGCTCTTCCGAGTAAAGGCGGCCGTTCTGCCCGGGATAGGCGACGTTCGTAACGTCGCTTTCAGGGGATCAGGGTTTCTATTTGTCGATGTGTTCTACTGAAACCAGGTTGGTGAACGTTTTCCGGTATTTATTCGCTTTTCCCACGGCCCGGGAAGCCTTTTTCCGGTCTTTTTTCGTGAAATTTTTAGTTCGGTTAAAGCGGGGAGATGAGTCCGTAATCCCTTCTTCGTTCTTTAACGGGTTGACTTTTATTTTAATGAGCCTGTTCTTAAAAAAATAGCAGCGCTCTTCCCGGTTCTCTCCGCCCGTAACCTTGTAAAAATAAAAGATCAACCGCCCTTTTTCATTATAAAGATATTCAATATGATACTTCATACTGGCGGAAATATTATACTCAACAATCACTTTGGCAAGAGTCCGTTTCAGCATATAGGGATCTTTTTCCGCGTCCGCCTGCATTGAGAAATAGATAAATCGAATAGTGGTCGTTTGCAGCCCTATGGCCGGCATCATGGTATTCAGCTTTATCTCATGCGTATTTCCACTATCTTCCGTTATGCTGTTATAGAACGCTCGTATTTTTTGTATCCGGGGATTCGCGAAGGCACTCCCTGCCGTTATACAAAAAAGAATTAAAAGGGTGACAAGCGTTAAAATGAGTTTTTTTAAATTTGTTTTCATTTTTTTTTCCTAATCTAATAAATCAAAATCACCTTCAATAACCCGGTCAAGACGTCCCGTGCGCCATTTGCGGACACTGTCCCGCACCAGCGGAGAGGGGTCCCGCCGGTAGCGCCGTACAATGGTTGACGTGCCCGTGTCGAAGCTGGCAATAGTCTGCTCGGCCTGGGCAAGCAGGGTTTCCTGTCTCTTAAGCGGTGATTCGGGCTGATCTATTACCTGTACATGGACATTGTACCGTTTAAAGTTTTTTTCGTCATTGCCGTCTTTCGGGGTCTCCAGTACATGGAGCCCGCTTTCGGGTTTTAAAATAGAGTAGGCACCAAAACCGGAAACCGCAATAATAAAGGTATATGGTTCCATGCCGCCGCCATCCTGCTCTTTGAGCACCGTATATTTCATCCGCCGTTTTTTAGCCCATTCCAGGTACATACTGGAAAGCTGCCGGGCAAAGGTCTTTGCCGGAAGCGCGTCTTTCTGCGTTTTGGGCTTTACCGCGATATGGAGAAACGCGTCTTTGGGAATGTTTTCTTCCAGGCTCGCGTACGCTTCGTTAAGCAGGTATATATGACGGGCCAGGCGGCTAAGCAGTTCCGGGGAAAATGATGTCCGGGTTTCCGCAGTTGATCCCTGCACCCGGGCCAGCAGCGCGCCTGCCGTATTTAATCCCGATTCTATCCTGTCCATGTATTCTACCTCTCCAAGAACCGAATACCGGTTGGGTGATTCCCAGAAACCGGGAGAAGAGGTTGTTTCCAGTGATTGCTCCTTCCTGGTTTGCCATATCTCCGATGTTATACGGGATTTGAGATCCGTATATGATGCCTGGAGCAGTTCCAGGTCGTCCCGGGTGCCCCTGGCTTCAAGTACCAGGCTTTTAAGCCGGGACCCTTCCGTTTTTCCGGCACTTTCGGAATCCGGCTCTGTTCCTGTTTTTTCGTTTTTTTCTCCCGTGGCGTCGGGATCAATAAATTCAACGGTAATCCTCTCCCCATCGCTTCGAATAAACAGGAACTGGTCCCCTTCCGGAACCTGGTGGTTTACAATGGTCATTGCCAGCGGAGAGAGCAGGTAGCGCTCTATTGCCCGCTTTAAGGGACGGGCACCCAGGTCCGAGGTAAATCCTTTTTGCAGCAGGAAGTCTATTGCCGAACTGTCCCACTCTACGGCCCATTCCCTGCTGCGCAGGCCCCGGCGTTCCAGGATATTGCTCAGCTCGGTATAGAGAATATCCCGCATGACTGTTCTGTTTAACGGACGAAATATTACCACGCGGTCGATCCGGTTAATGAACTCGGGCCGGAAGGTTTCTATTATGGATTTTTCTATTCCTCGCAGGGAAAAGGCCGACGCGCTTGAAGAAAACCCAATCCCTCCTCCTTCTATTTCTATTTGCGCGCCCAGGTTCGAGGTGAGGATTATTATGGTGTGCCGGAAGTCGGCTGTATTTCCGTTCCTGTCGGTGAGGCGGCCGTCATCAAATACCTGGAGAAATATATCCCATACATTGGGATGGGCTTTTTCTATTTCATCGAGAAGTATTACCGAAAACGGCTGCTTTCGTACCTGGTTTACCATGGCCTGGGAATAGCCCTTTTCTTCGGTCTCGCCCAGGATACGGTCCAGGGATTCCGGTGTCTGGAATTCGCTCATGTCCAGGCGTATCATCCGTTCAGGGGATCCAAATAGATATTCCGATAGTGTTTTGGCTATTTCGGTTTTTCCGGTCCCTGTTGGCCCGGCAAAAAGAAAAACTCCCAGCGGCCGCGTTGGATCGGTTAATCCCGATTTAATCATGGCGATCCGTTCAATGAGGCATTCAACCACTTCCGCCTGTCCCCTGACCCGTTCCTGGAACAGGTTCCGTAATCCGTCCAGGTCGAGTCCTTCCCGGTCATCGAGTATGCTCCTTGGCAGCCCGGTCTGGTTCGAAAGGGTTGTGAGAAGGTCATCGGTTGTAACGGTTATGGCTATGTCCGTGTTGACCATGAGCCGGCGCCTGGTCTGTTTTAAAAAGTTCACCAGGTTGCCGGGAGCTGCTTTATTGCTTAAGAACTGTTTGGTTAAATGAGAGGCTTCCTGCAGGGTCCGGTCGTCCAGAAACGATTTTTCTTTTGTTGGCCCTGCCTCATGTGCCGCCCATTGCCTGGCCAGCTCTAAGGTTTTTGTATCGTTCAGGGGCTCTATGCGAACCGCTTCAAACAGGGTCTGAATCCTCTTGTTATCCAGGATCAGCCGTTCGTATGCTGTTGGATGGGTCTCCCCGATTATGGTGAGGGTGCCGTTGTCGATGAAGGGCACGATCAAATCGAGTACACTTGTGGGGCTGTATTTATGGCGTCCGGCATAAAAAAGTTCATGAAAGTTTGGAATAAACCAGATTACGCTTCGCCGGTTGTCCAGGTTTTTTATGAGTCCCCGGATGCGTTCTTCCAGTTCTCCAATGTATACCTGTCCTGCCAGTATGTCGGCTGCCCGCGATTCGAATACGCGGTATGATTTTTCCCGCAGCCGCTTCGCGAGGATCTTTATGAGAATGGTTTTTCCCACTCCCGGTTCCCCAAAGAGCAGTACCGACCGTGAAGGTTTATGCAGCAGTGTCTCTTCTACCTGGTTTAAGGAATCGCGGAATTGCTCGTGCTCAAACACAAAGCCCGTTTCTTTTTCATCAGTCCAGACAGTGCCGATGGTATTAAGAAATTCCGTATCCAGCTGGGTAAAGGTATGCCGGTCGAGTTCTTCCGGCAATAGTTCAATGCCGGGGTGTTTTAAGGCTTTTAGAAAAGTACGGACCCTGTTAATATCTTCATCGGTAAAGGCGTCAAGAATGGAACCGAATTCCGGTTTTTCTCCTTCTTTGAGGCGCTCCGTAATGAAGCTGGTTATCATCTGGGTCATCATTTTATTGTCGCCCCACCATTCTTTTGCCTGGGCAAGAATGGCTCCGATTAAGGGCTTCTCATTTTTGTTCCCAATGATCCTGAGAACAAAAAAGATGGGCCACATATAGGTATCGCCAACATATGAAATGAGCTGATCGATTATTGTTTCTCCGGGCTCGCGTCTGTGTAAGGCTTCCAGTGCCATGCAGGCAATGAGCGCGTTATCCCCGGTGGAATATTCGAAAAGGACATCATCGGAGCTGGCAGGGAGGCAGAGCAGGTCCACGCCGTGAATAAAATCGGGCGATTCCAGCAGATCCCTGGGATGGGCGGAATCATTAAAAAAAGCGTCCATTTTGTTGGCCAGCTTGTATAATTCCGATACCGAAAAAACAGGGGACTCGGGCAGGGGACTATCGCCCTCCTGGCTCCCCTCTTGTTTTCTTTCTTCTTCTTCTTTTTCTTCGGTTTTCAGGGGTTTACTCAATTCTTCTTTGAGATTTTCCAAAGACCGTAAGGGTGATAGCTCTTCGTGCTTCGGGGTTTCTTTTAAGTCCGCTGCGGTTTCGTTCGAAGCCCGCTGCCTGAGGATTACTATGGTAATAAAGATTCCCGCAGCAATCCCTGTAAGGAGTATTGTTATATTAATAAGTATTTCAATCATAAAGAAGATTTCAGCAAGGAGGGTTTTTTTGTCAAGGGTTTAACATAATTCCCTGATAACGTTTTATTCTTATAATCCCAGGTTTTTGTAGTTACTGAAGAGGTCTTTCTTCCAGAAGGGGGTTGTAATTTCGCAGGAATGGCCTTTGCTTTCCAGGAGGAGTTTGAAGCCGGGGACGTGTTCGTGGCCGCAGATGAAGAGGATGTTTTTTAGGGCTGCGTCTGAAATTTTCAGGTACCAGTATTCCTCTCTTCGGGGCCAGTAAAATTTGCATATTTCAATTGTTTCCTGTTCCACCTGTCTGCGCAGACCGGGGTCTGTTATATAGTTTTTTGTAATGCCGTGTTTTTTCATTACCCGTTCTTTTATGTGAGCAAAGTAGGGGATACCCAGGCGGGCGCGCTCCTCTTTTTCCGGGTCACAAAACCGGTGCTCCACTCCCCGGAGAAATGCCCATGTTTCCACGGTGGATTCGGGTGACATATATACCTCTTCCAGGTATTCCCGGTTAAATTCCTCGGCAATGAGATCAATTGAGTGCTTTTTCACTGTTTGTGCCAGGAATGCGCGGAATTCTTCGAAGGTCTCTTCCGGAACTATGCTGTTTTTGTACTGGATCAAATGATCCACTCCTGTAAGGTATATCATAGTGATGTTACAAGACTCCTGTCCGGGATTCAAATTTATATATTTAATATAAAAATAACAGGTTTTCGCTTAAAACAAAACAAATTTTTTTAATTTTTCTCCAGTACAAATTTGTCCCCAAACATTTTTTTTAAAAATGTTTACATTGCCCGGGGTGCCCTGTTATCTGGAAAAGATGAATGGCAGGGGATATCTCCTGCCATTTTTTATTTTATGGAGGAAATAATATGAAAAAAATAATATCGGTATTTATTCTATCGTTGATAGTTTTAATCTTTTCTTGTAAGGAACCACCTGGTTCCGGTGACCCGGATATTCCTTCCAGGCCGGTTATGGCAGTTGAAGTGGATTCTGCTGCAATTGACCGGAATTACACCTATGATTTTGGTGCCGGAATTCCGGATAATTCAAAAAAGGTTGTTGTTGCAATAACTAATAAGGGTTCCGAAAACCTGGTGCTCGATGATATTCAAGTTGAGGGGAGCGGGGCAGCTGCTTTCTCTATTTCAAAAGCCGCAATGGTTTCAACGCTGGCTTACGGTGAACGTACCAATTTTGAGCTTGTTTTTTCTCCCGGCAGCCCTGATGTATTTACCGCGTCAGTATCAATAGCAAGTAATACTTCCCGCGTTAGAGATTTTAAATTTAATATCCGGGGTGAGGGACAGTGTCTTGAAGGTGATGACTTCAGAAACCTGGACCAGGTATATGCTGCCGGAAGCTATTTTTCCAACGGCATTGCCATGAAAAGCTTTGTTTCCGGCAATTACGCCTATGTTGCTGATTTTCAGGATGGTCTTAAGATTATTGATGTTTCAAATAAAAATATTCCCGTATTGGTGGGAAGTCATAGAGGTCCCGGTGAAGCTGCCAATGTATATGTTGACGGCAGCTATGCCTATGTTGCCGGGGGATCAAGCCGGAGTGTGCTTATTTATTCTGTTTCCGATCCGGCTAATCCGTCCCTGGCGGGTGAATTGTCTCATGAAACAGACGCGGACCAGGTGTATGGTATTTTTGTTCAGAACAATCGTGCCTATGTAACTTCCGGTGATGATGAGTATGGAAACTCCAACCTGTTTATCTGGAATGTTGCTGATCCCGAAAATCCGTCATTATTAGGTCGCTATACCTGTCCCAATTCTGTCTATTCGGTTTTTGTTTATGGCTCCTATGCCTACCTGGCAGAACTGGACAATGGGGTCCGCGTGATTAATATATCCGATCCCGCATCTCCCTTCGAGAGCATGGTTCTGGATACGGATGGAACTGCCTGGAGTGTTACTGCCGCTAACGGTTATCTCTATGTTGCCGACGGCAGCGCAGGATTAAAAATATTCGGTAGTTCCGGATTTGGTATTGGCTTTTCTCTGGCGAAGATTGGTGAATTTTCACTGCAAGGATCGCAATCGTATGAAGTTGCTGTTTCCGGTACTGTCGCGTATGTTGCCGACAATACCCACGGCTTAATGCTTGTTGATGTTTCCAATCCCTCGAACCCGGAGCTGGTTAATTCTTACCAGACGGAAGGTGCGGCTGCCGGGGTATATTTATCGGACAATACTGCTTTTGTTTCCGATGAAGAAGGACTTTCTATTTATTATACCGGGGACCTGGTTCTTCCTGTTTCCACTCCCAATCCCCTCCGTAATAAGGTAAAAAGCGGTTCCGTTGTTACGTTAACTGCCAATGAACCGGCTGCTGTTTATTATACCCTTGACGGGTCAACTCCAAATGCCTGTTCCGCGAAATATCATTTTCCCATTGTTGTTAATGAAGATACCACAGTTAATTATTTTGCTGTTGATTACGCGGGCAACCGGGAAGCTAAAAAAAGCATGAGCTATAGTATCGACGATACTCCCCCGGTTACCACTCCTTCGGTTGATCCGGGCTTGTATGCTGAGCTTGTAATGCTTGCTCTTGAGTCTGATGAACCTGCGGTTATATATTATACCCTGGACGGCAGCACTCCCTCAACCGCCTCAAGAATATATAGTTCACCCGTTGTTATTTCGCAGCCGGGGGCACTTGTTCGATATTTTGCAGTGGATACTGCCGGGAACCGTGAAACAGTCAAATCCGCACAGTATACTATTGACATGACAGCTCCAGTAACTCTTGTCTCCCCCCGGGGAGGGACCTTTGCTGAAGATATTAGTGTAACATTGACTGCAAACGAAGCTGCGGTTATCTACTATACTCTGGACGGCAGTGAACCAACTACCGGTTCCACGGTTTATGATGCTCCCATAGTTATTACGGAACCGGGTGCAGCGATCAACTATTTTTCTGTTGATACTGCTGGCAACCGGGAACTTCTAAAAACCGAAACTTATAAAATTGATTCTACGCCCCCGGTGACCACTCCTTCGATTGATGAAGGTCTTTATGCTGAAGTCGTCGGGCTTGCTCTTTCGGCTGATGAACCTGCTGTTATTTATTATACTCTGGACGGCAGCACTCCCACAACGGCATCGCGGGTATATACTTCGCCCATTACTATTTCGGACCCGGGAGCAGTTGTTAGCTATTTTGCCGTGGATACTGCCGGTAATCGTGAAGCGGTTAAATCCGGTCACTATATTGTTGATACGACTTCTCCGTATATTTACGCGTCTCCCTGTGCAGGGATTTACCCGGAAGGTCTTACCGTGACCTTTTCCGTGAATGAGCCCGCCACTGTCTATTATACTCTTGACGGCAGCGAGCCCTCTACCGCTTCCATGGTCTATGGTTCTTCTTTTATTATTCCGCCGCCCGGTGCAACGCTTAAATATTTTGCCGTTGATACTGCGGGCAACCAGGGAATGACCAAAACCTGTGTATATACGGTGGATAACGAGGTTCCGGTTACAACTGCTTATCCCGAACCGGGAAGTGTTGCTGAAAGTTTCAGTATGTACCTGTCGGCAAATGAGCCTGCAACTATTTATTATACGCTGGACGGCAGCGAGCCCGGTACAGACTCAATGGTATATACAAATCCCCGGTATATTTCATTTACGTCTCAAAATACGGAAGTAACAGTAAAATATTTTTCCGTTGACCTGGCAGGGAACCGTGAAGCGGTTCAGGAAGCACGGTATTATTGTAACCGATGGGATCCGCCTGTGGTGACGGCAACTCCTGCCGGGGGAACGCATGGGGATAGTATAAGCATTGCTCTTACCGCTAATAAGCCCGGTAAGATCTATTATACGTTTAGTGGGGGCGATCCTGTTCCGGGGAGTTCATCATCTATTCCTTATTTTGGTACCATGGAATATGAGGAACCAATAACTCTTGACTGGGATTCTCATATGTGGGGATGGTGGAACGGCACCTTAAAATTCCTGGCCGTTGATCAATATGGGCTTATCAGCGAAATAAAAACAGAGACCTACTCAGTTGTAGAGGCTACTGCTGTTACTCCCAAATTTTTACCGGGCAATTCGCACTATGGCATACCTGAAATTGCCGTTGAAATAAAGACGCAGACTTCAGGTGCAACCATGAAGTATACGCTGGACGGAAGTGATCCAATTACCAGTGAAACGGCTCTTGTCTATTCCGAAAAACTGATTATTTCATCGGCCGCGCGAATACGGGCTTATGCGTTTAGAGAAGGGCTTGAAAACTCTGCTGTTGCTGAAATAAACTATACTTTTGGAGATGATATTTCTCAGCTTATCTCAACAGAGGGGAATGCCTATTCGCATAAAGCATCTATCATGGATCAGGATGAAAACCTGGTTATTGCCGTGATAGATAGAAGCGATGGCAACAAACTGAGAGTTCTGAAATGGGAAAACAGTACTGAGTGGACCGATCTTGGTACACTTAATGAAGAAGGGTATGCCAGTTTGGTTTACCTGGTAATTGATCCTTCGGACAACAAGCCTGTTATCTGTTATTATTATAGCAATACAGTATATATCAGGAAATGGGAAAGCGGAACCACCTGGATAAACCTGGGAACAATTACTAAAGAGACTTCGTTGAGCTGTATTTCCATGTTTCTTGATCCATCGGATAATAAACCAATAATAGCATTTCGTTATTATCATGACGGTAGTAGTTATGAATCATCAATTATGAAATGGGATAGCGGAACAACCTGGTCCGATCTTGCTTTTCCCGAAAAAGTATACGATATGTTTCTCCGGGCTGATCCTTCCGATAATAAAGTGTTGGTTTTCTATTTAACTGCTTCGGATTTAAAGCTTAAGCTGATGAAATGGGAAGATGAAACAACCTGGTCCAGCCTGGGAACCATCAGTGATGTCCGTACTGTCTCAACAAAAATTCTCACTGATCCTCTGGATAAGAGCCTGCTTATTCTATTTCTCGAAAGGAATGATAATAATTTAAAAGCGGTAAAATATGAAGGAGATGGAGCCTGGACAGATCTTGGAGTGATTATGCCCGGATTAACAAGTTGGTATACAAGCTTTTATCGTGCTTGCTTTGATCCTTCTGATAATAAACCGGTTGTGGCGTTTAAGAATTATAGTGACAAAAGCGATCCGGATAATCTCTATCGGATACACCTGAAAAAATGGAACAGTGATACTTCATGGATCGATATGGGGTACGCGCCGGTAAAGGATAGTTCTGTCAGGTCATTGTATATTGACAGTGATGATAATTACATTGTCTCTACTCGCCAGTCTTCTTCGCCTAACGGCATCCAGGTAATAAAACGGTTCGGTGAGTTCGAATGGGATGATCTGGGGTTTATTACTACTGAGGCCGACAGTAATGTTTACCAGTTTGTTCCCTCCAATGGCATACCTTTTTTAATCAGTACCGATAATGGGGGTATCAGGATTTTAAAGCTTAAGTAACGGGCTAAAAATAACGAGGGGCTTCCCCTCGTTATTTTGAATAAAACTACACGCCTGTTTATAAAAATTTTCAAGTAATATAAAAAAATATTGCCCTTTTATCCTTCCGAATCATACTTATATAAAAAGGTCTGTAATTATTTACAAAAAATCCAAGGAGATGTCTATGAAAAATTTTTTTCCCGTTTTTATTCTTTCTTTCCTCGTTTCAATAATTGGCTGTGGAGGTTCCCCCGATCCGAATCCCGATCCCGGTGATCCGGATACCTCTTCACAACCCGCAATTGTAGTTGAAATAAATTCAGTTGCCATTAATAATCAATATAGCTTTGATTTTGGATCAAGTACCTTTGATA
>JAAENB010001100.1 GCA_024224995.1 bacterium
AATCGGAGAAAAAAACGCTTAATAATGCAGAAAACACCAATATAGACAACGAAAACATGTCTTATTCCTGTTTCTGTATACAAATTACCATTGTTAACTACTATTTTCGGGAGGCACCATGAAAAAAGGATTCACTATTCTCTTACTGTCAACTTTTGCATTTTTCTCACTTATGTGCTTTGACGACGGATCAAAAAACACCGCATCAAAGACAATCCAGAACGAACAATCAGTACAAACAGGCGCGGCTGCGCCAATCAACCTGCACCAGGGGCTTATTGCCCATTACAAACTGGACGGCAATGCAACCGACAGCGTGGGCACTTACCACGGAGCCGTTCACGGCAAGGGCGGGTTTTCCGAAGAACCTCTCCGGGGAGAGGTACTTCACCAGAGAAGTATATACACCACGGTACGGGTAGACCCCGTAGTGGACCTGGCAGAAGAATGGACCATCACGGGCTGGTTTAAGGGCCTGGTGGACAGCGGCTGGAAGACTTTCACTAAGGGTTCCACAAAGGATTATCAAATAAAAATA
>JAAENB010001101.1 GCA_024224995.1 bacterium
TAGGCATAATTTACATTCCGAACTACGTTTTTCGGTATATTAAGACACGACCGACCCTGTATAGCGGGGTGCGACCCCTGCGAGGGGAAAAAATACGTCAGAAACTAAATAGTATTGCGATCTGCTTCCAGGCCCGCTCACCTGCACAATTTAGTTTCTTGAGAGCCACAAGGCAACACATATGGGGGAGGGTGAAGCAGAGCAAAAGCAGTTACCCAATTCGCGAAGAAGTTTACCGAGAGCATCAGGGCAGCGGTAAATATTTCTTGACAGACTTCTCTAAATATGCTTAAATGCGATGTATTCGTTTAATATACTGGCGGGGAAGAACCAGGAATGAAATTTATTGTTGAAATTATAAAACCCACAAGATCAAGCAAGGAGTTTGATAAATATATTTTTAAGATCTCTCCGGAGAATAATCTCGACTCCAATAATATAGATGAATTTGAATTTATCCTGGTTTCTACAATAGAAGGCGGGGTAAAAAAAATAATTATCGATATAGAAGAATTGAATTATATCGACAGTTATGCCATAGGAAAATTGATAAATATCACCAAAAAGATACGCCAGGTCGGAGGAGAGCTGGCAATTACCCGGTACTCCAGCAGCATTTATAACATTGTCCGCATCATCAATATGGAAAAATATATCAAATTTTTTCCCACCAATGACGAGGGAGTTGAATTCCTTTATTCACTGGAAGAGGACTAATTTTTTTTCAAAAACAGCCCAATTCCTCAAAAAATCACAACTTTTTTTATAATAAAAGAATTGATTTAAGAAAAGAAAGGTTGTAGAGTGGCTGGTATGGGATCGAGTAGAAATAAAAAATCCGTGAATATAGTGACAATGATCGTGTTGGGGTTGTTGTGCGTGCCGATAATTTTTTTCTGGGACACAAGGTTTGTGTATCCTTTGAAAATATTCGTAGTGCTGCTTCATGAGATCAGTCATGGGCTGGCGGCCGTACTTACGGGCGGAACAATCGTGAAAATTCAAATCAACCAGAACCAGGGCGGGGTTTGTTATACGCAGGGAGGAGCCCGTGCTCTTATCTTGACAGCCGGTTACCTGGGCAGTATGCTCTGGGGCGGACTCATTTTGGCGGCGGCAGCCAGGACCAATTGGGACAAATATATCTCGGGAATAATCGGTGCGGCAGTGCTTGCTGTAACGGTAATCTTTATAGACAATCAATTCGGGTTAATTTACGGAATCGCCTTTGGCGTGGGCATGATGGCCCTGGGCAAGTTCGCGCCGGTGGTGGTGAATGATTTTGTATTAAAGCTCATTGGCCTCACCAGTATTCTTTATGCCATTATTGACATTAAAGATGACCTCATTAGCAGGGATATTCCAACATCGGACGCGGCGGTTTTCGCGAAAGAATATTTCGGCACCTCCGAACTCTGGGGCGTCATCTGGATAATTATCGCCATAATCATGGCATTCTTTTTTCTGCGAATATCATCAAAAGGCGAACCCGGGAGTTCCTGATACTGGTGCAAGGAAAAAGGCGAAAGGCGAAAGAAAAACCTTCAAACTTCAAACTTCAAACTTTTTTTCACAACTCAGCAATCCACCTGGTAATAATCGTATCCATGGTTTTCTTGCTTTTATATCCCCAGTAGTATACCCCTTTCATGGCTTTTTTGCCCCGCCTTTCGGGATTCCGGTCGAATTTATCTCTTCTGTTAAAATGGGAAACAAAAAAGACAAAGGCCATTTTTTTATTCGATTTTGTAAAGAAATAGCCGGCCAGAGAAATGGCATAATTGATGCCGCCGGTTTTTGCCCATACGTGAAAAGCAGAGTTCGGGTAATTGAGCCTGCGCATAAGAGACCACTTCCACCCGGAAATAGGAAGATAGGAGAGATAGCTCTTAGGGTACTCAACACCGGGTTCGGCGTATGTTTTGCTTTCGGCAAAAAGGAGAATTGCCAGAAGCTGTTCCGGGCTCATGCGGTTTTTGCTGGTAAGGCCCGAACCGTTTTTAAGATAGAACCCGTCCCAGTTGATCTGTTTTAGATGAGACGCGAAATATGAGGAAAGAGCATATCCCGATTCTTCAAAGTTCAGGACCTTTCCCGTAAGGTGTTTGGCAGTTTGAAGGTATATGAGTTCAGCCATGAGATTGTTGCTGTAGGTTAAGGTGGTATCAATCAATTCTTTCAGGGGCCTGCTGTGATGGGTATGCACAATTGTATGGTTATCGGGCATAATTCCTTCCCCGGGCTTGCTGATAATAATATCATTCATGCGGCATATTTTAGCAAACATAAGAGCAGTATAGAGCCCGGCGTCTTTAACCGGAAGCCTGCCCCTGCCTTTTTTGTCAATTTCAGGAGAGAGCTGCCAGGAGTCGAGCCCGCCCTGACTTTTATACGCGAATTTGATATTTTCTTTCAGTTCTTTTCCCGATTGAGCAATCTTGTTGATGGGCAGGTCAGGGGTAAGGAAGATATCCATTTTTACAAGGTTTTTATCACCCTTTTTTCCGTCTTTTTTAAGAATCTTTTTTTTAATTTTTCCTTTGAGATATTTTTTATTTGGTTCCCAATGGGCAAATATGGTATTATAGTCAAGGGACAGGGCGCTGAGACCGGAGTTGTAAGAAACATCCTCATCCATGTCGTCATCGATCATTTTAACGGTGAGGAGGCCGCTTTCGTCGTAAAAAAAGCGGCCGTCAATTTTGTGGACCCCTCTTTTTTTAAGCGTGTTAATAATATTCTGAAGATCGGCAACAGTAAGCAGGGGGTCACCGCCTCCTTTGAGATACAGGTCGCCCTTGATAACGCCATGTTTAATTTTGCCGGTATGTCCCAGGTAGGTTTTAAACCGGAAATTCGAGCCAAGAAGATTAAGGGCAGCCACTGTTGTAGGGATCTTTGTAGTGGAAGCAGGGATGAATACTTTATGGTTGTTGTGCTTGCGAACAACGATCTTTTTTTCCATATCATACACAATATACCCAATATTTTCAGGAGGAACCCCATAGGCTTTAATCGTATTAGCTTCCATTATGGGATTTTCCGGAATTTCATGCTCTATAAGGGAGTCGGAAAGTATGCTTTTGGGATAGGTGATGATAATGGGGGTCTCTTCTTCCGTGGAGAAAAGCCCGCATCCCGGAAGAATAAAAAGCAGCAGCAGGGAATACATTTTGAGTCCGCTTAGACGTAACATCGTAAGATACCTCTTGTTTGATGTGGGAGATTTGACGTGTATAAAATACATGATTCTGTATATAAAATCAAGAAAAAAGTCATTTTTTTTGAATATTTTTTGCAATATGTACATATGTTTACAGGGGGACTCATTAAGCTAAGAAAGTCGGCATTGTTCCCGGTGTGTTGATATTACCGGTTCCTCCTTCGCAGCTTTTTTCTATTGACGTATTTTAAAACCCGGGCTAATTTTTGACTATGAAGAATGCGTTTAAATCAAAAATCCATATTAGCGCGTGGGTCGGGTCAATAGCCCTGGTGATAATAACCGGGCTCTATTATATCCCTCATGAATATGAACAGCTTACGTTCTGGGAGACCATGTACTGTATTATGCGCCTTTTTGTTTTTGAGCGCGATCTTGCTGCTTTCCCCAGGGCCTGGCCTCTTATTGCTGTCTATTTTGCCGCTCCCCTCATTACCCTGTCGGCCCTTGGTACCTTTCTTTCCTATTTGCTGCGTTCCTCCCCGGGGCTGCGCGCGCGGTGGATGTCCGGTCACGTCATTATTTGCGGGGTCGGGGGAATCGGGAAGATTCTCGCGGGCGCGCTCCGGGAGAACGGAATAACGGTTATTGGTATTGACAATGGCAATGCCGAAGAGTTTTCCCATTGGGCGGTGAAGAATAAGGTTTCAATGATATACGGAGATTTTCTTACCCCCGGGAACTTAAAGAGAGCCGGAGCCTTTAAAGCCCGGTCTGTTATATTCGCCTGCGGCAGTGACCTGGCAAATATTGAAGGGGCTTTTGCCGCGTATGAGCTCCTGAAAAAAAAAGAGGGCCCCGTGCGCTTAATATGGTCCCATATTGCCGATGACAGGCTGGCCGACACGCTGCGCGAAGCTGTGCAGACTGAAGGTTCCATTGGTATCCGTTTTTTCGATACCTACCAGATTGCCGCGGTCCGTATGATTAACGGCTACCTGGATACTGCTATCGTAAATAATAATAAAGAATATAATATTACGGGCTTTGGAAAATTCGGCAGTGATCTCCTGGAAGTTCTGGTTCAGAGCCTGGGCCGTGAAAGTGATTACAAAATCCGGGTTTTCGACAAACAGGATAAAAGCGGACCGGTAAATCGCCTGGCCCGTTTTCTTTCTGTTGAGGACCGGGTTAAATTTATCCAAAAAGATATACGGGATATTGAGGATACCGGCAATAGCCGGGGGATATATTTTCTCTCTACCGATGATGACCTGGGGAATTTAACCCTTGCCTTAATGCTTTCCGCTCGTTTCCGTAAAACATATATCTTTGTACGCATGGCCCACTGGCCCCTTCATTCGGTCGCGGAGCATATTGGCGACACCCGGGGAATTGTCTTTGTCAATATTAATGATCTCATCTCCCACGGGCTTCAAGCCCTGCCCGGGATATTTGAACCCGCCCGGGAGGTAGATCTTAAGCGGATCAAAAAATAGGAACGGGATCATGGGGCGGGAATAGACTGTGCTATACATCTGTAGTGTTTTTCATGCTTTTTTACGCTTTTTCAAGCAGAGCTCATGCTGTAAAGTATATTTTTTCGCTCGATACGCGAATTTCCCGGATTTTACTGTTGTTCATTGCTCTACAGTTAGCGTTCATTCCGATTGTATTGACGATAGAGAATTAGGGTATTATATTGGTTATAATTGGTAAAAATGAAGAAAATAGAAAAAAAAAGAAAATCGAGGAAACAATGTCTTACTTACACACAGATAATGATTTACTACAAAACCACTTTGTTCATAAAACTCCGGATAAAATAACCCGGATATTGTATACCGAATCCGATGTTGAAAATAGACTGGATGAGGGGCATTCTCCCCTTGACATCAGTATTGAGAAATGGGAACGGATTCTGGAAGCCTATGAATATATCAGCACGCGATATTCTCCTACGGGTTTTTATAAGGACCTGTTAAGCGGTCTTGGCCACGGAACCTGTGCCCTCTGTGTTGATTCTCTAGCCCGGTATGAAAAAGAATACGGCTCTGCCGAATGTAATAGTGATAAATGTTCAATGTGCCCGTTATCCGTAAAAGAAACCTGCGCGCACAGGAACAGTACTTACGCGGCAATTAAAGACTTTCTGGACACCAACAAACCTGCCGGGTTATTTGGAGATCCCATGCACGAACGGGACCTGCTGCATGAAAAACTGGGCGAATATATCAGAAGAATGGTCCAGATGTTATATAGCCTGAGACATGAAAAAAGAAGTGAGTCTGCTTTAGTTAACTAGATCTTTAAATTATTTTAAAATTATTCTGAAAAACAGTTGCTTAAATACATCAGTATGACCAGGTTAAGCTATTAAACGCAACCGGAGATACGTATTATGGCAGTTGAAATTAAATCGACATATATTGGCAAGCTTTCCGTTAAAAATATTCATGGGCCTTCGGGCTCAGAGGTCACTACGACTGCTCCCCTTGACAACGGCGGTACTGGTGAGTTTTTTTCACCCACAGATCTTCTGGCCGCTTCCCTGGGTTCCTGTATGCTCACTATCATGGGAAAAGTGGCAGAGCGGAACGGGATCGATTTTTCCGGTGCTTCCGTTTCCGTTGAAAAGCATATGACCGACAAGCCCAGAAGGGTGCAAAAACTGGTTGTAGGGTTTTCTCTCTCATGGGAATATTCGGAAAACGATAGAAGAAAAATAGAAGCTGCCGCAAAAACCTGCCCTGTCGCCCACAGCATTCATCCCGACATTGAGGTTGATATCAGCTTTCGGTATGAAAAATAAGCTATATTCAATTTCACTATAAAATTTAAAATATTTTTTTTTATTTATTGAATTAATTTCAAAAGCCCTTTATACTTTTGTCAACTGTCTGTATAAAAATGGAGGGCCTATGGAAGACGTAAAAAATGTCGAATGTAAGGGCTGTGGAGCATCAATGAATTTTGAGCCGGCAAAGGTTGCAATGAGCTGCGCTTTTTGCGGTTCGGAAATGTTTATTGATATTCCCGAAACTGAAGAGCAGAAGACGATGCGCCAGGACGCGGAGATCATTCTCTTTCAGGTTGAAAAGGACGCGGCCAAAGAAAAATTCTCCGAATGGATCAAAAAGGGACTGTTTAAGCCCTCAAACCTGGTCTCTTCTTTCAAAGAAAAAGAGTTTGAAGGAGCTTATATTCCTTTTTTCAAGGTTACGGCAAACGCTGCCACCACCTGGAACGGAAGGGATAAAATTGTAATCCGGGAAGCCTCGGAAGATGAACCTGCCGAATACGAATACAGGGAAAGAAGCGGCTCCCATAGCGACAATTACAAGGATTTCATTGCGGCCACAAAAGGCCTGGAGCAGTCCGAAGTGGACGATATCCTTCCCTTTGACGATAATGAAACAAAACCCTATGAGCAGATGCTAACCGCAGGGTATAAGTTTGAAAACCCGGCAATGAAGCAGGATATCGCTGAAGATAAATGCCGGGAACGGATTAAGGAATGGGAACGAGATGCCTGCAATGATGATGTGGATGAGCTCCTGGATGCCAATACCAACATCAGTGACCTGCAGTCAAAGCTCATTATGCTTCCCATATGGGTTCTGGTATATATCTATGAAGAAAAACCCTTCCGGGTGCTCATTAATGGGCAGTCAGGTACGGTGAGCGGGCAAAAGCCCACAAGCAAGCTGAAGATTGCCATTGCCATATTCCTGGCAGCAGCAATAATCGCGGGAATTTATTTTGCCGTGCAGTACTTCCGGCAATAGGAAGCAGGAGCAAGGTAATCGGTGGCCCGGTGGGCCGGGTAATCGGTGATCGGTAAAGATCTCCTGACCCCCGGCCCCTGAGCCCCGAGCCCTGATCTATTGCGCGTTTAATGAGTCAATGGCCATCCTGGCTGCGCCAAGAGGCGGGATCTTTGACTGATCCTTTATTGGCAGGAATTTTACTCCCTCTTTTAGTCCCGCGTGAGCTCTTTCATCCACAACCTTTTTAACAATGGGAATAAGGTATTTATGAGCCTGTGACAACCCGCCGCCCAGGATTATCGCTTCCGGGTTAAACAGGTTAATGAGGTTTGTTATTCCAATGCCCAGGTAGGTGCCTACATCGGTGAGGGCTTGCAGGGCCAGTTCATCTCCCTTTTCGGCTTCTTCAAAGACCAGTTTGGCAGTGAGTTCCTCTTCTTTAACCCTGGCTTTTACTGATGAGTCTTTATACTTGCGGAAATATGACTTCGCGAAATTCACCAGTGCCGTAGCAGAAGCGTATTGTTCAAAGCAGCCGTAGTTGCCGCAGTTGCATTGTTTTCCCTTCAGGTCTATAGCCATATGACCGGCTTCCATTGCGTTGCCGGTATGCCCGGTATAGATCTTATTGTCGATAATTACCCCGGCGCCGATCCCGGTTCCCAGGGTGAGCATTATCCAGTTCCTGAACTTGCTTCCGTTCCCTTTCCACCAGCCTCCAATAAGGGCTACAGTGGCGTCATTTTCCAGGAAAACTTTGATCCCTGTCAGTTTTTCAACATTTTTAGCCAGGGGATATTTATCCCAGAATTCAATGTTGGAACTTTTGATTATTATACCCTTTTTTTTGTCGATCGAGCCTGCGGCACCAATCCCTATTGCCCTGATATCTATTTTGGAAATTGAAATTGAAGTCGCGAGAACTTCAATAAGGTTATAGATCGCCTGGTCGAGCTCTTGTGCCGAACCGGGAGTTGATATTTTTTTAAAGCTTAAAATTTTTCCGGAATCATTGGTGAGAATTCCTTTTATATTCGTACCGCCAATGTCAATGCCAACAATCATGTTATTCTGTTCCTCTGTCTTTTTTTCGTGTTTATCATTATAATGCCATTAAACTGAAAAAAGGGGAAAAAGTAAAGCATTTTAAATTTGATAAATGTGTTGACACCGCTATTTTGCGTGGTAGTATCTCGTTTTTACTAAATTTTAAAGGAAACAATTCATGAGAAAAATAGATCTTCATACTCATACAACAGCATCGGACGGGATCCGGGCACCGGAGGATCTTATTGATTTTGCTATGGAGCATGGTGTTGAAATCCTGGCAATAACGGATCATGATACGGTTTTAGGCCTCAATTCCGCAATGGAGTATGCCCGGAAAAAAGATTTTACCCTGATTCCCGGTATTGAATTCAGCGTGGACTATACCCAGGGCTCTTTTCACCTGGTGGGACTCTATATTGATTATAATAACCCCGAGCTCCTGGAAACAACAAAAAAACTGAACCAGCTCAGGGAGTCCAGGACGGTGCGGATTATTGAAGATCTAAAAAAACATGATATACATATTACCCTTGAAGAGGTCAATAAGGAATGCGGCGGCGGTACTGTGGGCAGGCCCCATGTTGCCCGGGTTCTTATTAATAATGGCTATGCCGCTGCCATGAACGAGGTTTTCGATAATTTCCTGGTAAAAGGAAAGCCGGGACACGTGAAAAAAGATCGCATTAGTCTTGATGAAGCAATAGCGTTAATTCAAAGTGCCGGCGGGATTCCTGTTATTGCCCATCCCGCTTCTCTGAGGTATAAAAGCTTTGAGCTTTTTGAGAAAGACCTGCCGGGCCTTATTGAAAAAGGAATTGAAGGTATTGAGGTCTTCGCGTCAATGCATAGCCCGGAAGAGGTTGAAGGGTTCCGGCAGATCGCGGAAAAGTATAAGCTGCTGATGTCGGGCGGCAGCGATTATCATGGTGATAAAGATGAGACAATCGGGAATTACGCTAAAGATACGGTTATCCCTTTTGAGATATATGAAGCCCTTGCGAAGCGAGGACAGAAAGAGTGATCTTGAAAATATGTATCTTGCTGTTCTTCATTGTGGTACTAACGATAATTCCCATAACCCTGTCTCGAATTCTAAAAAAGTCCTTTAAAAAAACAGCCGCCTTCCTGGTTTTTATCTCAATTATGCTGATAATCACCCAGAGCGGTATATGGCTCTACGAGGTTTCGGGCCTGCAAGCAAAACATCATCCGGAGATCATCAAAAAGCACCTGGACCGTAAACCGGGATTGTTCGATAAAAATATACAGTTCAGGGGATACAGTATTATCGCCCTGTCGAACATCGCGGAAGGGCTGGTAAACTATGGAATAGAAAACCCGGACCAAAAAAAAGAGATTACCCGCTTATTAAAAAGGACTATTCTTATCGCCATTCATCCAAAAATTCCGCTCTATTCAAATCCCGTGAGGCCCGGGGTTTCCGGGCAAAACGGTTTGTACCTGAGTCATTTGAACTTTATCCTGGGAGCATACCAGCGGTTTACCGGGGATACATCCTATTTGTCAATGAACCGGAGCATTTCCACGTACCTTGCGGAAACCACCCTCCGGGACCCCCATAAACATATACGGTCTTATACAAAGGACCCTTACAAATGGCCCGCAGACCAGGCAGTGACACTCTGCTCCCTGTATCTCTTTGATAAAAATAATAAGACCCGTATTAGCGTGGAACCGGTTAAGCAATGGCTGGAGTTCATGCGAACCAAAAGAACCGAGCCTCGTACGCGGCTTCATTATTCCGAGGCCACCAAATTGATCGGGTATTGGAAACATCCCCGGGGCTGTGCCCTGTCGTGGTCGGTAAAATACATGAGCCGTTTTGCCCCGGCAGAGGCCGAAAAAATATGGCGGAATTATAAAAAATATTTTAAGAATAATTATCTTGCGGGAGCCGGTTTCCGTGAGTACCTGCCCAGAACACAAAAAAAATCCGATATGGATTCCGGACCCATAATCCTGGGAAACGGCGCAGCAGCCTCGGCATTCGGCCTGGGAGCGTCAAAGGGAATGGGAGACCTGTTCACGTATTATCAACTGAATAATTCGTTAAAACTGGCAGACGCCGGCATCGGGATCCTGGCCCGGACCGGTAATAAAAAACTCCAAAAAGTAAGCCGGGATTTGCTTGCAACAAGCATCCGTTTTAGCGCGGAAACAACAACGGCCTGGTATTGATTGTTTTATAAGAGACCGGCCCCGTAGTCGCGTTTTAATATGAGGTATATCAGCCCGGAATGTAAATGATGCCTGCCTGGAGCAATACCTCCGCAGGATGTTCGGAACTCACTCCGCTCAAACAGCCTCACAACCTGCGGAGGCATCGCTCCAGGCAGGCATCATTTACATTCCGAATGACGTTTTTCGGTATATTAAGACACGACCGACCCAGTATAGCAGGGAAAAAATGCCTTAGAAACAAAATAGCATTGCGAGCTGCATCTGGCCTGGAAGTATCCCCCTCTTCTAAATGTGAGGACTGTTTGACCGAAGGGAGTTCCGCAGCA
>JAAENB010001102.1 GCA_024224995.1 bacterium
AAAGCTTTATCTCGGCCCTGATTGGGAAAATAATTCCAGATTTAATTGGATAAGCGATATAAGCGCAATTGCAGGACTGAATAATCTTACAGAGCTTGACCTTTCTTGGAACTACCAGATAAGCGATATAAGCGCTGTGGCAGGTCTGACCAATCTTACAGTGCTTCGGCTTTATAACAACCAGATAAGCGACATAAATGCTGTGGCCGGACTGACTGATCTTACAGCACTTGATCTTGGCAACAACCAGATAAGCGACATAAGCACAATTGCAGGACTGAATAATCTTACAGTTCTTTCTCTTTGTTACAACCAGATAAGCGACATAACTACTGTGGCAGGTCTGACCAATCTTACAAAGCTTGTCCTTTATGACAACCAGATAAGCGATATAAGTGCTGTGGCCGGACTGAATAATCTGACACAGCTTTACCTTAATGGCAACCAGATAAGCGATATAAGTGCTGTGGCAGGACTGACCAATCTTACGGTACTTGATCTTGGTGGCAACCGGATAAGCGATATAAATGCAGTTGCAGGTCTGAATAATCTTGCAGAGCTTGATCTTGCTGCCAACCAGATAAGCGATATAAGTGCTGCGGCAGGACTGAATAATCTGACACAGCTTTACCTTGCCGGCAACCAGATAAGCGATATAAGTGCTGTGGCCGGACTGAATAACCTGACATGGCTTTCCCTTTATCGCAACCAGATAAGCGATATAAGCGCTGTGGCCGGACTGAATAATCTGACACAGCTTTACCTTAATGACAACCAGATAAACGATATAAGTGCTGTGGCCGGACTGAATAATCTGACACAGCTTTACCTTAATGACAACCAGATAAACGATATAAGTGCTGTGGCCGGACTGAATAATCTGACATGGCTTTACCTTTATCGCAACCAGATAAACGATATAAGTGCTGTGGCCGGGTTAAATAATCTGACATGGCTTTACCTTTCTGATAACAAAATAAGCGATATAAGTGCTGTGGTCGGGTTGAATAAGCTGGCATGGCTTTACCTTTCTGATAACCGGATAAGCGATATAAGCGCTGTGGCAGGTCTGACCAATCTTACAGAGCTTTTGCTTTCTTACAATCAGATAAGCGATATAAGCGCCTTGGCAGGGCTTAATAATCTGGAAAAACTTTACCTTTCC
>JAAENB010001103.1 GCA_024224995.1 bacterium
GCAGGTTGTGAGGCTGTTTGAGCGGAGCGAGTTCCGAACGTTCTGCAGAGGTATTACTCCCGGTAGGCATAATTTACATTCCGGGTTGATATACCTTATATAGCCCGCTCTGCGGGGTCAGCTGCTCTCAAGAAACTAAATCTTTCACAGGGCCTTGCTGCTGCTTGCCCCCGACACAATCCCCATCTTCCTGAGCATCTTCCGGTAGGACTTCTGCACGCTCTTCAGCCCCTGAAGAGGGAACATGCGCTGGGTCATCCAGATAAACTTCCAGAATGAGGGTAAAATGACTATCGGTCTATTCCGGGCAACCTGGTCCAGGGCCTTTTTGGCGAACAGTTCCGGGTCCATTGGTTTTGCTTTTTCTATAAGTTCATTCTGTATACGCTTTTGCTCAGGCGTAAGTTCAAAGAGTACCCTCCCGAATTTCCCGGCGTCATCCAGGATCGGAGTACGAATAAAACCGGGACAGAGCGCGCTCACCCGGACTCCTTTGGCCGAAGCTTCGCATCGCATGGAGTTTGAAAGGCCAACCACCGCGTGTTTGGTAGTGGTATAAGCAGTATTTCCGGGACCGGCCACCAGCCCGGCCATAGAGGCAGTATTAACAATATGGCCAAATCCCTGTTCTATCATAATGGGATAGGCTGCCTGAATACCGTTTACCACTCCCTTGAGATTAACATCAATAATAAAATTCCAATCATCTATACCATAGTGGCAAACTTCACCGCCAAGTACGACTCCCGCGTTGTTAAACAGGTAATCCAGGCGCCCGGTCCTCTGAGCAGTATCCTGTATAATTTTTTCCATTGCGGAATAATCAGTTACATCCGCTTTTACCGCTGTTATTAAACCGCCGGAACTCCGGACCTGTGCTGCCAGCTCTTCAGCGCGCTCTATTTGAAGATCGGTTATTGTTACATCACAGCCGCGGGCAGCTAACTCCCGGGCTAACGCCTCCCCTATTCCTGACGCGCCGCCGGTAAGAATCGCAGTCGCGTTGTTAAAAATACGAATACCATCATTTGAATCATTTGTTGTCATAGCAGAACCTCCGTAATATTTTGTTTACAGGATTTGTAACTATAGTTTACGGTTTTAATTTATCTCTTTATCATAGCATAACATAAAAAGTTACGTATATATCAACAAATTAATTAAAAAAAAACCATATTTTTACTTGCCCTTTTGCTGTAATTTTACCATTTTGTAAGTGAACGATTACTTACGAATATTAATTCATCAAAATTTTTTGATTTTCACAGGCAGGAAACTACATGACTGAAACCAACAGAAACCTATCCGGGATATCCGAAGGGATTAACGAGTTGTTAACCGATCCCGATCCGGATAATGCCCGTTCGTTCTTTAGAAACAAGTCACGGGCTCTTACTTCAAAAATCACTACCGTGCAGGAAGCAGTATCAACATTAATTAATAATGGCGATTACATTGCCATTGGCGGGTTCGGCGCCAACCGGATTCCAACTGCCGTGCTGCACGAAATACTTCGCCAGGAGAAAAAAGACCTTGGCTTTGCCGGGCATACATCAACGCATGATTTTCAAATATTAACTGCCGGGAACTGCATCAGCCGCATTGACAGTGCCTATATAATTGGCCTGGAGGCCCGGGGGCTGTCGGCAAACGCCCGCCGGTATATTGAAAGCGGTAATATACAACTTACGGAATGGTCAAACGCGGCCCTCTCCTGGAGGCTGAAAGCCGCGGCAATGGGGCTCTCCTTTCTCCCGGCCCGCAACCTTCTGGGAACCGACACCTTTGCGTACAGCGCCGCGAAAAAAATAACCTGTCCTTTTACCGGGAAAAAATACGCTGCCCTGCCCGCGCTTTATCCCGATTTCGCGGTTATCCATGTCCATGAGGCCGATATATACGGCAACTGCCACGTTTACGGCGCGTCCGTTTCCGACCAGGACCTGGCAAAAGCGTCAAAACGGGTTGTTATAACTGCCGAACGGATCATCCCTCATGAAAAAATCCGGAATAACCCCGATGAAACTTTTATTCCCTACTGGTGCGTTGACGCCGTTATTGAAGTTCCCTACGGCAGCTACCCCGGGAATATGCCCTATGAATATTATTCCGATGAAGAATATTTAAAAAAATGGCTCGCCGTGGAAAAAGATCCCGAAGAGTTGAAAGCCTTTATCCGGGAACAGGTTTATGATACAAAAGATTTTTATGAGTATCTTAATCTTAACGGCGGTATTGAAAAAATGCGTAAGCTGCGCGAAATTGAGTTTTTGATGGAGACGAATAATGACTGAATATAATACAATGGAACAAATGATCTGTACCGCGGCACGGAATCTTGAAGACGGCGCCACTGTTGTTGTGGGTACCGGGGCTCCCTGCGCGGCTGCAATGCTCGCCCAGAAGACCAGCGCTCCGGACCTGTGCGTCATGTTTGAAGCAGGCGGCGTGGCTCCCCTTCTTCCAACTATGCCCATATCCGTTGGGGATTCAAGAACCTTTCACAAAGCGCTTATTGCAAGTTCCATGCCCGACATTATGGAAACATGCCAGCGCGGCATGGTGGACTACGCGTTTCTGGGCGGCGCCCAGATTGATATGTACGGCAATATTAACTCAACCATGATCGGCAAAGACCATGCAAGACCCAAAGTCCGTTTTCCCGGATCGGGCGGAGCCAATGACCTGGCTTCCCTCTGCTGGAAAACAATGGTAATGACCGTTCAGGACAAACGCCGTTTTACCAATAATATCGACTTTATTACCACTCCCGGTTACCTGGATGGCGGCAATTCCCGCTACGAGGCCGGACTCCCTGACGGGACCGGGCCGTTCCGGATTATTACCAATATGGCTATTATGGGATTTGATGAATCATCCAAACGGATGAAGGTTCTTTCGATTAACCCCGGTTATACGAAACAGGATGTTCAGGACAATTGCGGTTTTGAGCTTCTCTGGGCCAATGAAATTGCCCGGACCGAAGCGCCATCTGCAAAAGAATTAAAACTCCTGCGTGAGGAAATTGATCCTCATGGGTATATAATAAGCAGGTGAAAGGTGCAAGGGGGGGACTCCGTAAAAAGGTCTTGTACTTTTACCTTGAACCTTGAACCTTTCTCCTTCAAACTTCAAACTTCAAACTATTCTCCACCATCCCCATAAAATGAGCATACAGCTCTTCGGTTGAGATCCCGAAACTTTCCTGAAATTTATATTTCCTCATTAAGATAATCTGCATAACCCCGTTAACCTGGCCCCAGAGCAGGAGCATAAGCTGCATCGGTTCCAGAGTTGTATTTATCTTTTTGTTTTTTATATCCTGTTCAATCGATTTTAATACAATATCGCCATATTCGATTGAAAGTTTTCTGCATAGAGACCGGAAACTGTCGTCATCCTGTTGTTCGGGTTCTTCATAATAGACAAAGATACGTGATTCATAGGTCATAAATACGCTGAAATAATCGGGGTATTCTATTGAATAATCGAAAAATGCTTTTCCAATATTCCGGATGGCAATGCCGCTTTCACCGGAAGTATTATACGCGGTTTCCAGTTTTGATTTGAATATTTTTAGTGCCCGGAACACTACGGCGAGAAAAATGTCTTCTTTGTCGGCAAAATAGAGGTACAGGGTTCTTTTATTATACCCGGCAGCCTCTGCTATCTCTTCGATCGTTGCATTATCCATCCCTTTTTTAAAAAAAACACCCTCAGCGATGTCTATAATCCGCTCTTTCCGCTGCTCCCTTTCCCAGGCTTTTCTTTCTTCCGATTTCATAACCGGCCTCTCTCTGTTTTTTTACTAAATTTCTATAAATTTCTATAAATTTGTTGACTTTTTCATCATAGTTTACTATATTTCACCATAGTGAAACAAATTGCACTGTGACTAGTATATTTTAAAAATAGTTGAAAAGTCAATAAAAATTCACTATGCTGTAAATTAAAAAGGTAAGTGCCCAAAAAACGAGGGGAGGCGCAGCTAACGCTGCGCGAAGGATAGGGGGGTTGAGGGGGCGGAGCCCCCTCAACCCCCTATCCTTCGCGGCGCGGAAGCGCCGCGTCCCCTCGCAGGGGTCGCATCCCTCGCTTACTTATAATATAAACGATTGGAGGCTTTATGAAAACACCGCTTATTCTCGCGCTCTATATTCTTTTCCCGGCACTGGTTATTTATCTCTGCTATAAATTCCCAATTATTAACAAAATAAGCGCTGTTTTATTGTGCTACCTGGGAGGTATGATAATCGGAAATATTGGGATTTTTCCCGAAGGTTTTGATAAAGTTCAGGAGACCGCTTCGGGAGTTGCCGTTGTTCTTGCCCTGCCAATGCTGCTCTTCTCGCTGGATGTAAAAAAATGGTCCCGTCTCGCAGGGAAAACACTACTGTCAATGGCCCTTGCAACGGTTTCTATCATACTTATTGCCACTACTCTCTTTTTCATTTTTAAGGCCGTAATCACAGACTCGTGGCAGCTTTCCGGAATGGCTGTCGGCCTCTACACCGGGGGCACGCCTAATCTTGCTGCCATCCAGAAGGCGCTTGATGTTGAGTCATCCCGATATATAATTTTTCATACCTATGACACCATTGTTTCACTGGTCTTTATTATTTTTTGTGTTACCATTGCCCAGCGGGTCTTTTTAACATACCTGCCCGCCTTCCGGAATAATAACAGCGCCGACAATACCGATACCGCAGATAACGACGGTAAATCGGAAGATATACAGTTATACCAGGGCATATTTACTCCAAAGAAACTACTCCCTGTTATTGGGACATTTTTTATTTCCGCAGGAATTGTTGGCCTTTCGGTGTTCGTGAGTGAAAAGATTTCCAAAGAAAATGCTAACTCTATTACCATCCTTTTGATAACCACCCTGGGAATTGGCTTTTCATTTATCCGGCCAATACGGAATATCGACAAAACCTTCCAGGCAGGGATGTATATTATCTATGTCTTCTGTTTTATCGTGGGTTCAATGGTTAACTACAAGGTACTGGTAAACATCAATTATAACATTCTCGTCTTCGTGATAATCGGCATTTTCGGTACCATGCTGCTGCACTCGCTTTTTTGCAAAATTTTTAAAGTAGACGCCGACACCTTTATTATTACCTCTACATCGGCCATCTGCTCTCCGCCCTTTGTCCCTGTTGTTGCCGGTGCCCTCAAGAACAAAGAAATGCTTCTCTCAGGGATAACGACCGGTATTATTGGATACGCTATTGGAAATTATCTTGGCATTTCCCTGGGATTGCTATTAAAATAAATACGAATGGAGCTATACCATGAATCACAAACAAACTGAAAACGACTGCGTTCTCCCCAAAAAAGGGATCGATAAAAAAAAGATTTTACAGCTTCTTGATGATTACGGGAAAAACGACCCTAACTATAAAAAGTCCGAAACCTGGAGTCTTGTTTATTATCTTAACGAGGATCATACCCAATTCCTTGTTGATGTTTTTGCGAAATACTTTTCCACCAACGGGCTCAATCCCATGGTCTTTCAAAGCCTGAAAAAATTCGAGACCGAAGTGATTCGAATGACTGCCAATCTCCTTCACGGTGACAGGAACGTGGTTGGCGTGATGACTGCCGGCGGTACGGAAAGCTGCCTTCTGCCGGTGAAAACATACCGGGATTACGCCAGGGACAAAAAAGGAATTAAAAAACCGGAAATGATCCTTCCGGAAACGGCTCACGTTGCCTGGGAAAAAGGGGCGAAATATTTTAATGTCAAAGCCGTGCATGCCCCGCTCGATAAAGACTTCCGCGTTGATGTTAAGGCCGTGAAAAAACTTATCAACAAAAACACGGTGATGATCCTTGGTTCGGCACCGGAATACCCTCACGGTATTATTGATCCCATTGAAGAGCTGGGTGAACTTGCCCTGGAAAAAAATATACCTCTTCATGTTGACGCCTGCGTAGGCGGATATCTTCTTCCCTTTGTTGAAAAACTTGGTTATGATATTCCCGCCTGGGATTACCGCGTCCCCGGTGTCACGTCCATTTCCGCCGATACCCATAAATACGGTTTCAGTGCCAAAGGCGCGTCCACCATTACCTACAGAAGCCTGGACATTTTAAAATACCAGTTTTTTGTTTATGAAAACTGGCCCGGCGGCATCTTTGCCTCCCCTGCCCTCCTGGGTACCCGGCCCGGCGGAGCCTATGCCGCAGCCTGGGCCGCTATGCAGGTCATTGGCGAAGAAGGCTACTTGAAAATCGCGAAGACGATTATGGATACAACAGAAAAACTGATCAAGGGCATTGAATCCATTCCGGAACTGGCTGTAATTGGAAAGCCCAACGCCAGCCTGTTCGCGTATAATTCAACTCATAAAGACGTTAATATTTTCGCCGTAGGCGACCAGATGGAAGAAAAAGGCTGGCAGCTGGACCGGCTTCAACGACCCGAAGCCCTTCACGCCATGGTCACTCCCCTGCACGCGAATGTTGCCGACAAATACATTTCCGACCTGAAAAGTTCGGTCGCCCACGTTAAAAAACACCCCGAACTTGCCCTGCAGGGAGGCGCTGCCATGTACGGCATGATCGCGAATATTCCCCTGCGCGGCATGGTGAAAAAAAATGTCCTTAATATGTTCGCGGACATGTACGGCCCCGACGCGAAAATGATCGATCCGGCTGCCGCTGCGGAGCTTGAAGATGGGGAAGAAGGCTCACCACAGGAGGTTGATTTCGCCACAAAAGCAGCAATGTTTTTTCTTAAAATCAAAAATAAATTCAAATAAAATTTTTGACAGAACCTTCATTATGGTTTATACTGTTCCAACAGGACAAACCATAATGAAAAAAAAGAAAAAAATTAGCCTCATAATCATAGTCCCGGTTTTTGTTCTGCTAACCGGGGCTTTTATTCTAACTCAAATAAAAGACCGCACCTATTTCCATAGCGATCCCTTTAAGCTCAAACCCGGTGAAATCTCCAACACCCTGGTTGTTTATTATTCCCGTTCAGGGAACACCGAAGCCATGGCCCGGCAGATTGCCCGCCGTATGAACGCGCCTATTCAAAAAATTCAAGCCCCTTCCTACGGCCTCAGTTTTACCGGCTGGGTAAATGCTTTTTATGATTCCCTGTATAACAAAACCACTTCTATTACTCCCGAAAAAATTGACCTGAGTAAATACCGGCTCATTTTTCTCGGCTCCCCGGTATGGCTCTTTTACCCGGCTCCTCCACTCGACTCATTCATTGAACACAATGACTTTTCCGGAAAAAAAGTTGTTTTGTTTAACACTTTTAACAGCAGGTTCAAAGATGAAGAAATAAACCGGTTTAAGCGGAAAATCAGCGAAAAAGGCGGCAGTGTTATTGACCATATATACGTACGACGGGGACGGGTCTATAATCAAAAAAGCGGCCCGGAACTTATCCGGGAAGTCAATTCCATTGTGGATTCAAAAAAAATCGAATGGGAGGCAATAGATGCCGGAATACAAAGGTAACTCAGCTTTCAGGATTTTACTGGTTTTCATTGTTATTCTATGTATCCCCGCTGCGGCGTGCAAAAAAACCGGTACTCCTATGGGCGAAGAAGAAAAATTCCTGAGTACCGCGGGAAAAGACTCACGAATTTTATAAGTCGGTTTTAGCCCCATTCCTCCGTGGAAAATATGCTCAAACAGTAAGGTCTCGGGCGCGGAAAAAGATGTTATGGACGCCATTGCCAAAAAACTGGATCTGGAACCACGGTATTTCGCGTTTTCCTTTAACCGTTGTATGCGGCATATGAAAAATGGGTCTCTCGACATTACGACAGGTCTTTTTAAAACCACTGAACGGATGGAGTTCATTGATTATATTGAACCGCCATACAAAAAAAAATCGAACAAAGTCTTTTACGTTCTCAAGGGACGAAAAAATATTATTAAATCATATTCCGACCTCTATTCGTATTCAATCGGCACTGTCGTAGGCAGAAAATTATTTCCTCAATTCGACAATGACAACAAATTAAAAAAACGGCCGAACCAACATGTCGAAAATCTTTTTAAACAGCTCCTTGACGGAAGTATCGATTCTGTTATTTTAACCGATTCCGAAGGAGATTATTTAATAAATAAGCTGCAAATTACGAAGAAAGTTGAAAAAGCTAAATACGGGTATTATGAAATTAATCCCGTATTTATTGGTCTTTCGAAAAAATCCTCTTTTGCCGGCCGGAAAAAAGAAATCATAACTACAATTGAAAACATGATCAAAAGCGGCGAGATAGACAGTATCATTCAAAACTTTTTTAAAAAATCCGGGCTTCCGGCGCCCGATTATAAATAATTCCACCCTCACTTCGACGGCCCATGATATTTCCCGTCACTTAAAAAAAGCGTGGGATTTATTTCATCAATTGCTTTGCCCTCATCCCGGTACTTAAGATAGAGCTCTATCGCTTTTTCCAGTTTACGCGGGAAGAAATCATAGGGCCCGGTTCCGGCCGCGTATATCACCCTGCCGTCTGCTCCTACCAGGTAGAGCCGGGTGGGCTTGCCCGCGTATAACTTTGATACCCTGTCGTGCATTCCGTCTACATACAGTGGTATCTTGTAATCAATTTTCTTTATCATACGGGCTGCTACCGCTCTTCGGTCATCCATAGTTCTTGGATCGAATTCATCCAGGGCCGCGTTTGGACTATAATTCTTAATCATCCACGTAATTACCGGTCCTTCTCCCATCCACCACTGGTCCTTGCCATGGGCTTCCCGTACATAGACTGTTGCGAATTCAACGCGATTTCCGTATTTTTTATATAGTTTTTCGAGACTCACGGTCCCGTTCATAAAGGGAGGTCAGGTAAAACTTCCGAATATGAGCGCCACCGGTTTTTTTCCCGTATAGTCGGAAAGCCGGAACTTCTTTTTCCCTGCCGGGTCAAACAATTCAAAATCCAGCGCCCCATCCCCTTCCCGGGGTGCTGCCGCGTTATAATGTGCCTGCCAGCTCATTTCTATTGCGCGCCACTTTAAACTGTTCTTCATAAAATAGACCGTGGGGATTTTCGCGATTTTATAATGCCCCACACAGAGAAAAAACGATGCCAGGAGTATAAATACCGGTAACAGGGTCCGCTTTATTCCGTTCTTGCGAATAGATATGATTGAAACAAAAAACATTGTTATCGCCACTACCAGGGCTGCGCCATAGGTAAAAAACTGGAGATACCCCGTTGCGAAAGGTACAATAAGCAGTAGTCCCAGAAAAATCTCAAAAACTCCGGCAAGCTTTTTTGACCCTTTCGGCTTAATTATTATCCATTTTTTCCATATTGAATCCCCGGTCTCTTCCGCTCTTCCGGTTATCCGCAATACTCCGGAAACAATTAAATATACCGATAAAAGAGTCTGGAACATCCATAAAAAGACTATCATTGGAAATCTCCTGATTTTCGTATTTTAGATAAATTATAGCTCATTCGCAGAGCTGTGTCTACAAATTTTATACATTGCAATACTGTACTGTTACGTATTGTCCTCAAAATAATAAAATTCTTTCGCATCGTCAAGATAAAATAGATGGTTTTTGCTGTTTTTTAAAAAAACTTGCAAAAAACTAAAAAAACTAAAAAAAATTTTAATATTCCGGCTCTCCCGTTCGTCCTATATATATACACCCTTTTAAGGAGAATTATTATGCACCTGGTCTACACTACTTTTAATATTACCCTGGAAAATTTCGAGCTGCTGCAATCTTCCGCCAAAACTATGGGTATTGCCCGGAGCCGTTTGGTTGAGCTGCTTGTACGCAAGGTTATGGAAAAGGAGCCTTTTGAGCAGAAGATGTTCGGCACTGTTAAATACCAGCTCAGTCCCCTGGATGATGACTGGTACCACTGCCACGTCGTTTTCGACGCTGCTATTTATGAAAACTGCCTCGACCTGCGCAAGGCCCGCAAAATGTCGGTCTCTGCCATAATAGCCTACGCGCTTCACAACTACCTCGAAGAGCTCTTACAGTTAAAGGACCCAAAAGGTAATGCTGATATCTATATGGACAGTTACCTTTTCACTGAAGGGGAATGTGACGGAATTAAAACCTTTGTCATATTTTGGGGAGTCCCCGGGCAGGAAACCCTGGAAAAATATCTTTTATAGATAAAATTAGCCCGATACACAAGTAGACACGCGAGCCCGCCCTTATAAAGAAACCTGCGAAAACTCAGAGTAAGGGAGAGGTTTGTCCGCAGGGTCCGGAACATCAACGGGAATCCCCAAAACAGGTTCCAAAAACACCAATAAACCCCGGATTCAGCGTAAAAACCATGAAAGTTTTTTATCAGGCTGAACTCTCCCCAATAGACCATGGAGGGGAGTACTTTTTTGGTTAATTTTTTAGATCCATCAACAATAGTTATCAGCATAGACACACGACGAAGGATAGACAGGCAGCTCTATTCTAATTTGAACACACATCACTCCTCAAAATGTTAAAGACTTATTTGTCAGGAATTTTTCCCGGTCCCTTGCTTGACGAACCGGCTAATTTTATATAATTTAATAGTATAACAATTAAAAAAGAGGCACGGTTTACTATGAAAGAAAAAAGAAAATATGAAAGAATTTCCTACGAAATAAATGTCCGAATGGAACAGGCGTTTATCGATGACGGTCTAAAAAAATATAATACCTGTACAGGCCGGTCCCTTAACCTCAGCCCCGGCGGTATTTTGATTGAGCTGCCAAAAGAAATGATTCTTCAGAAACCGATACAGCTTATATTTATACTTCCCCAAAGAGTTGAACTCTTTAAAACCATCGCCGAAATAATTGAAGTTGAAAAAATAAGTGACGAACTCTATGTAGCACGGCTCAAATTTTTTCAGACACATTCTCAGGAAATGATCCTGGCAAACGATCTTGGCTTAATGGAAAAAATATCCAGGGCAGCCTGATGCTGCTCAAACAATAAATTCTCTGGTAGAATTGCTTTGTTTATACAAGTAAATCTTTGACCTGAAAATATCATTTACCACGATTTCTTTTACCGGTTTCCGGAAGGGAAGCGCGAAGGTGCTGGATAGTACAAGGGCATTTTCTTTGAGTTCAATGCCAAACTTTTTTTCCAGTTTCTCCATTCCCCCGGGAAACAGGTAACACACAACAAGATCGGCATCGGTTAGCGAAGCAGAATAAAAATCCTTTTTATGAATATACAGGTTCTTATGCGGGATCACCGCATGGAGCAAGCGGGTAAAAAGCCGTGGGACGGGAGAGTTCTCAAAGGCGTGGACCTCGCAGGTGTTCAGGATCCCGGCCAGGGAAAAGGCTAGCGTTCCCCAGCCGGAGCCAAGCTCATAGACCTTCCCGGATATATCCAGCTTTACAATTTCCGCAAGCATTGCCTTTTTCATCTTTGGCGAGCTGGGCATTGGGGAGATCCCGTTTTTTATCGTACCGATAATTATTGAACCTGCCGCGTACACAACCAGCAGGATAAGAACTATCGACAATATTTTCGCGGTCATTAAATAGAATCAACAATAGAACGGGCGAACTCTTTTGCCTTTGCTTCATCCTCTTTGTTGGGATGCCCTTCCATTTGTTTACACCTGTCTGCCCACTCTTCATCGGAGAATCCTTTCATTTTTTTTACCATATCATGAATCTGGGGATTCAAATATCCCTGGCAATCAAAACTGCCGAGATAGGGAATGCTTTTTTGACCGCATGTTTCTTCCAGGGTGTTCAGGCCTTTGAGAAAATCTTCTTTTGTGTAGGTCGGAGCTGAATGGGTTATATACCCGGCGATCTTATAGTCTCCGGATTCGGGCAGTGTTTCAAGAAACTCTTTTATCGGGCCTGCTAAACCGCCCGCGTGAATGGGAGAACCAACAAAGACCAATTTGTACTGATCCGGTTTCACCCCTGAAACAGCATCTATTGAAACCATATCGATATCGCAATCCCCTTTAATCTCTTCAGAAATTGCTTTTGCGATCTTTTCCGTATTACCGGTTTGACTGTAATAAGTTATTAGAACTTTATTCATAGATACATCTCCTTTTTTGTATATTAGCGGAAAACAACCGCCTAAGGCTCCCGTAAGGCTCTAAACCCTCTCTCCTTTAGAAGCTTTTCAACTTTTTTCATTTTTACAAAAACAATATCCTCGCCATCTTCACTTCGAAATGCCAGTAACTGATCACCATGTTTTATTTTTAAATCCTTTCTTAAATCTGCCGGAATAATTATTTGCCCGTTTTGACTCACTTTTACCAGGCCGTAAAAGGTTTGTTCATTTTCATTTGTCTCGTCTTTTCTTTCGTCTGCCATGTATGTCCTCGTTGTAAGTGTCAGTTGTCAGTAAAAAGTTACTATATTATGGCAAATTATTATTTGTCAATTAAAATTAATATTACAAAATCTACAAAATCTACAAAATTTTGTTGACTTTTGAGATTTAACTATTATATTAATAAATATAGATACCTAAAAACATACAAAAAGGAGGTCTCAATGATTTACCTGGAAGAAACATTTAATACTGTACCAGCCACTCCCAAATCCGTTGATAATTTTATTGCCATTGCCCAAGAACAGCTAATCCCGGCATATGAACGCCTGGGTACCCGGCTTATTGCGGCCTGGTTTTCCAATGCCGAAACATTATTCCAGGTTACCCAGCTCCTGGAATTCGATGATCTTGCCGCTTTTGAGTCCTTTCACTCCGCAACTGCGAATGATGAGGCATGGATAGAAACCCAAAAAACGCTGGATGGATTTACCGCGAACAAACGCTCCCGGCTCCTGGAACCGATTGACCCCAAATTTTCCACATTCCTGCACAATGCCATTGCCGCGAGCCAAAATGAGGAGATTAAAACCTTTACCTACGCCGAATTGCAGGTAGTTCCGGAGCATATTGATGAATTTATTGAAAAATTGATAGAAAATAATTCAGCCGATTCTCCCATGATTACCAGTCTGCGTCCCATTATCGGGGAAAGGAATACGATTATCGATATATGGAAAATTAATCTGCAAATAGGTTATCACCCCCAGGATTTCTTTTATCAAATCGGGTTTCCTGAAGAATGGTGGAACTGGATTAGAAAAATGGCTCCACAGGAACGGATGGTGGCGATCTTTCCGCTGCCCCATTCTCCTCTAAAATAATCCGGATATAAATTTCATTATTGACTTTTTGCCTCCCTACGGCCAAAGAGGGACTATACTTTTTGGCATAGTGAGGCTGTATTATGAGTTTTTATTCCTCAAAAGAAGATATTCAAGAAATTTTATCCGCTCTCTGGGATAAGATTTTAATCAATAAACCCATTGTGGATTCTCTGGGTTCCGTTAAAATTATCGTTAAATTCAGATTTAAAGATCTGGATACCAGTTTATATATTATCAATACCGAAGACGAACCCTTTTACTGCTGGGACCGGGACGATATTAAACCCGATGTTGAAATGATCCTGGACTCTAATACGGCTCATCTTTTCTGGTCTGAGCAGTTAAATATTCCCCTTGCCCTGGCTACAAGAAAAGTCGTTGCCAGGGGTTCTATCAACAAGGCGCTCAAACTCCTTCCCGCGTTAAAACCGGCCTTTGCCATTTACCGCGATGTGCTGAGCGATATGGAGAGAAGTGACCCGGTAACCGGAGCTGTTTCCCCTAAGAAAAAAAAGAAAAACAGCCGCCGCTTACTTAACCGCAAAGAGAAAAAATCTCTTCTTAACACCGACGCCCTTCCCCGTGTCCCTCTTAAATCCTTGAGTGAGCCTTTAAAAGAAAAAAAACCCATTCCCTTACAAAAAAGGGCTTTTACAAAAACTGCCGTTACCCCTGAAGTGCTGCTCCGCATGATGTATAAGATCCGTTTTTTCGAAGAGCATCTTTCCCGGGATTTTGCCGCCGGTAATATCCCCACTGAAGCCATCCATCTTTCCATTGGGCAGGAAGGGGTGGCTGCCGGGGTCTGCATGAACCTGAGACCTACGGATTATTTAAACACCACGCACCGTGGTCACGGCCATATCCTTGCGAAAGGGGCGAACATTAACCTTATGATGGCCGAACTCTACGGCAAAAAAAGCGGTCTCTGCGCGGGCAAAGGCGGCTCCATGCACGTTACCGACAGCAGCTGCGGTATTCTTGGCGCCAATGGCATTGTTGGTGCCGGATATCTCCTGGCCATGGGCGCCGGCCTCTCTATCAAAATGCAGAAAAGTGATGATATTTCCGTTGTTATTGCCGGTGACGGTTCTGTTAACCAGGGCATGTTCCATGAAGCGCTCAATATGGCCTCCCTTTTTAAACTTCCGGTTTTATTCATTGTTGAGAATAACCTCTATGGAGAATTTACGCATGTTGATAATCACTCGGCTGTGCCCCAGCTCTACCGCCGGGCCGAATCTTACGGCCTGGAAACCATGCGCCTTAACGGTAATGATGTGCTTTCTTTAAACAAAGAGATCAAAGAGATTACGGACACCATCCGCAGCAACGGCAAACCCTGGTTTGTTGAGTGTATGACCTACCGATGGCACGGCCATATGGAAGGAGATGCCGAGCTCTACCGTTCCGAAGAAGAAAAGAAAAAATACCGGGACCAGGACCCGGTGAAAAAACTGGAAAACCAGCTCATTCATGACGGTTTAACCTTTAACGATATTTCTGAGATCTCAAACCACGCTCTTGAGGTTGTTACTGACGCTGTTGCCTTTGCCCTGGCCCAGGATGACCCGGTTCCGGACAATCTTATGGAAGATGTCTTTGCTCCGGAAAACCCGGACCTCCTTTCCGGCCCCTTCCCTGCTCCGGTTCCCGGGAGTTCCTCCCGCTTTGTTACGGTTTCCCAGGCCATTAACGAAGCCATTTCCGAAGAAATGTCGCGCGATGAGCGGGTATTTCTCTGGGGTGAAGATGTTTGCCTGGGCGGCTATTTTAATGTTACCGACGGCCTTATGGATCAGTTCGGCAGGGACCGTATTATCGACACGCCCATTAGTGAGAACGGGATCGTTGGCGGTGCTGTTGGCGCTGCCATGACCGGGTCCCGTCCCATTGCTGAGATCCTTTTTGCCGACTTTCTCTCCTGCTGCATGGACCCCATTCTTAACCAGGCTGCCAAGCTCCGGTATATGACTGGGGGCCAGGTCTCCATGCCCCTCACTATCCGCACCCCGCTTGGCAGCGGGATTGGTATGGCCGCGCAGCATTCCCAGTCCATGGAAAAATTCTTCATCGGTATTCCCGGGCTCATTGTTGCCGCCCCCTCCGATGCCCTCACTGCCAAAGGTCTTTTAAAATCGGCTATCCGGTCCAACAACCCGGTTCTCTTCTTCGAACATAAACTGCTCTATGCTATGACCAGCGAAATTCCC
>JAAENB010001104.1 GCA_024224995.1 bacterium
ACAGGGTCAGCACTCTCAAGAAACTCTTTTTAAATAGGGCCTTCTTCTTCATAGCCCTGGTGAATTCTTTTAGAAACAGAGCCTGTTCCCGGGGGATGTTATCCGGGGTCTGCTCTGCTGCCCTATGGGGTTAAAATGGACCCATTTTCTAAAGCTCTTGCACCCCCTCGCAGGAGTCGCATCCCTCCTCAGAGTCTCCATAGCCCTGACCTGAAACCAGCCAGTAAAGGCGTTGCACTGCAACGTCTCTCAGAACCAGACCCTTGCCGGAGCATCTTCGCAAAACAGACCCCGGTATCGACACAGTTTCTTTCGTATTTTTCCCGGCCATCCGGTCCCTGAGCGGAGCCGAAGGGCCGGGTCCGCACTCTCAAGAAACTAAGATCAGTTGACGGTTGGCAGTTGACAGAGTTCCGGCAACCAGTCTCTTTTTATTCCCAATCCTCTTTCTAACCAGTTTCTGACCTATTTTTTCCCTGCTTCGCAGGGTCATTTATCCTCTTTCTTTTACTGACCCGATCACCGGTTACCCGGCCCTCCGGGCCACCGGTTTCCTTCCCCCTTGCAACTTGCACCTCTTTTGACAAAGAAGTCAAGTAGAAATAGGGCTAAAAACAGCCAATGAGACATAAAAAGACCCGGGACTGCCGCTAAAAAGCCTGCCCCGGAAATAAAACGATTAATCAAAAAAATAAATTGAATTATTTCATGCTCCTGCTAGAATACGACATAGTATGCAATTAACAGGAAACTATATAAACATTTTACACTTATTGACTATTAAAAGGTACTATGAAAAAGCTAAAAATTCACCGGATCACGATGGCGCTTGTTTTAATAGCAGTATTATACACGCCGTCCCACACCCAGGAAACCAGGAAAATTGAACTTACTGCCCAGGGGATCCTTGCAAAAGTAGACAGGATACTGGAATATCCCAGGGGGCAGATAAAGGGCAGGATAAAGCACATTAAGCCCGATGGAAAATCTTATTCCGTAAACCTCACCGGGTATATTGGCAAAGAGGATTTTTTGTTTAAATTCAGCAGCAGGAACCGGGGAGAACAGCTTAAGGTTCTTTATAATCTCGGCGGTGAGGATATCTGGGTATATAATATTCATTCATTAAAGCTTTTTAACAAACTGGGAATTGACAAATTCGACCCTGTTCTGGCAACAAATTTCACCTTTACCGATCTGTCCAATGCCGATCTTCAGAGCAATTATACTGCCACTATTGCGGGAAAAGCTTCGGTTAAGGGCCGGGAGGCATATAAGCTGGTATTGAATCCTATCTCTAAAGAGGGGCAATACGGCCGCCTTACTGTTTATGTTACCATAAAGAATTACATCCCTCTGAGGATTGACTACCACGACCGGGACAAAGCCATTTTCAAATTTATGACCATCGCAAGAATAGAAGAGAAAGGGGAAGGGAAAAGAAAAAAAATTATCCCCCTCCGCTACGATATGATGAATATCCGGCAGGGGACCGTTACCATTCTCAGTTTCTTCGGCTTCAACCGGAAGATTAAATTCGACAAGGATATGTTCAGGTCGGAAAAACTGGGTGGAGAGTAATATTCATTGCCCCAGTTCTTCATTTCATCTGCCCAAATAGAGGGTACCAGGTGCTCCATTGAAGGTGAAGATTTTTTCCACCTGGTTACTGTTCGACGCGTTAAAAAAGACGACCTCATTAAGCTCAGAAAAGAAGACGGTACCCTGGTTACTGCCCGGGCTGTTCTCATTGGTGAGTCTTCAATTGAAGCGGAGATCATTTCGCAGGAACTATCACCGGAAAACCGTTTGGCTCTGAGCCTTTATGCTGCCCTCTTAAAAGGAAAAAAATTCGACCTGGTTATTCAAAAAGCTGTGGAGATTGGGGTTAACAGGATCATCCCGGTCCTTACGGATCGAACCGTTCCTGTTCCCGGAGACAAAAGCTCGAACAAACTGGATCGATGGAACCGGATTGCCCTGGAAGCTGCCAAACAGTCTATGCGGGACGATATTCCCGTTGTTGAAGAGATCGCGGCTTTTACTGATATAGTATCCGGAGACTGCTCTTCCGTAAAAATAATTGCCCATCCCGGAAGCGGTGCCTCCCTGCACGAGCTCCTGGAAAATGCCCGGGCAAACGATGTTGCCCTGCTGATTGGACCTGAAGGCGGCTTCACCCAAAAAGAACTGGACCTGAGTTCTACCCACGGCTGGAAAAACATGAACTTCGGCTTTACCCAGCTCAGGGCGGAAACCGCCGCTATGGTTCTGCCGGCTGTTATTATATATGAATTTTTTAAAAAAAAGTTTTCAGCTGGCAGTTGACAGTTGCCGGCGGGGAAAAATAGATCAGAAACTAAATAGCATTGCGGGCTGCATCTGGCCTGGAAGTATCCCCCTCTTCTAAATGTGAGGACTGTTTGAGCAACGCGAGTTCCGCAGCATTTAGAAGAGGGGGATGCTTCCAGGCCCGCGCACAAGCAAAATTTAGTTTCTTAAGAAAAAGGAAAATAGCAATGAAAAGCATTACCGTTAACGGAAAAGAACTCAGCTTTGAGGGAGAGACCGTGAATGATATTATCGGGCATTATAATCTTAAACCGGACAGTGTAGTGATCGAACAGAACGGCGAGATCCTTCACCGGGAGCAATACAATGAGGCCCCCGTTTCCGAAGGCGATATTATTGAAATTGTCAAGTTTGTGGGGGGGGGATAGAAGAAAGTTTCAGGTTTGAAGTTTGAAGTTTGAAGTTTTTTAAGAAAGAAACTACTTGAACAAGCATCCCCTAACTTTAAACTTTAAACTTCAAACTTTAAACTCACCAAAGGTACAATTATGAAAAATACCATATATACAGCGCTGGACGCGAACCTTAACCGAGCCATGGAAGGGATACGGGTGTGTGAGGATATTCTCAGGTTTGCTCTTCATTCTTCTTTTTCAGTTGAGTTTAAAGAACTGCGGCACAGTCTGCGCGAAAGCTCAAAAGTCTTTCCCCGGGAACTGCTTATCCGGGGCCGTGATGTTGAAAAAGACGAGCAGAAGTTTGTGGACCTGGAGAGCGAAAAAAACCGGACTTCACTACAGGACCTTTTTGGTGCCAACCTTCACCGGGCAGTTCAGGCCGTCCGTTCTCTTGAAGAGCTTTCAAAACTGGAAGAAAGCGGCGGGTTCAGCGGGCAGTTCCAGAAGATCCGCTTTACCCTTTATACTCTTGAAAAAAAAGTGCTCGAAAGCATCTATTCCGAAAATACCATTAACAAAATGGACCATGCCTTATACGCCATCCTTGATTCGGCCTTTGTCCGGAATAACGACTATTCCGGCACTGCCCTGCGTCTCATAAACGGCGGCGCTTCCATAATTCAGCTAAGAATGAAGAGTGGAAATACGGGCAGCATTCTTTCTCTCGCGAAAGAACTCGCTGCCCTGTGCAGGGAACGGGATGTTCTCTTTATCGTAAATGACCATCCCGATATCGCGGTTCTCTCGGGCGCTCACGGGCTGCACCTTGGCCAGGACGAGATCCCGGTTTCGGAAGCCAGGAAACTGCTGCCCAACAATATGATAATCGGTATTTCCACCCACTCCCCGGAACAGGCGGAAAAGGCCCTTGAACAGAGTCCCGATTATATTGCCATTGGGCCCATCTTTGGCACCACCAGCAAAACCGCTGATCATATTCCGGGTATTGGTTCGGACGTTATTCTACAAATAAAAGAAAAAATTAATATGCCGATAGTCGCAATCGGGGGCATTACTCCTGACAATGTTCCGGAAATTATCCGGGCCGGGTGCTTTTGCCCTGCAATTATCTCCGCCCTGTATAAAGACGATGCCATTGAGGAAAACTGCCGGGAATTTGTTGAGGCTCTCTCTTAAGAAAGTTTGAAGTTTAAGGTTTAAAGTTTCAAGTTCTTTGCCAGGGGCTTGTTTCCCGGAAAGGGTTTGAAACTGTTTTCGACTTTCTTCCGTATTTTTCCCGGCCCTGCCGGGTCCGCACTCTCAAGAAACTAAATTGTGCAAGTGAGCGGGCCTGGAAGTATCCCTCTTCTAAATGCTGCGGAACTCGCTCCGCTCAAACAGTCCTCACATTTAGAAGAGGGATACTTCCAGGCCAGATGCAGATCGCAA
>JAAENB010001105.1 GCA_024224995.1 bacterium
ATCGCTATTGGAAAAGAGCAGGAGCGGTTCTATCTGAATTATGCATGCGGTGAAGCAACGCGTAACGACTGTTCCGTCAGAGGATATCTTAGACCGCTCGGTGTTATGGAGGCGGGAAGCGCCGAAAGAAAAATTCTGGATATGGCAGACTATGAGCTTGTGGACTGGAACGAACTTGAAAAAAATCTGAATATCGATGAAGAGATGGAGTTCGAATTTATGGATGACCGGAGAGCGTTTAGCGAATTTCTTATTCAGTGCGCAATGGGACCGGTATTGCTTCGAATTAAACAGGAAGTTTTACCGGGGCTGGATATTCCAAAGGGGCAGGATTTTGAAGCAACAATATTCAATGATATCGAAGCCAGTTCTCTCAATGACCGGGCTCCGCGTTTTTCCGCGTACTGCCTGGACACGGACAATATTATGACTCTTTTCGCGAAGATCTGTTCAAAAGAAGAGAACAGTTTTTTCCTGGCGGCGATTCATGAGAGAAGATTTGAGAAGATGCCGTTGATTGAAGCCGCGGCAAAGCACTATAATCAATCCGAAATAGTAATGGCCTAACAAAATTATAATAAATTATAGTAAGGAGATTTTTTATGTTCAAGAAATCGATTTTTGTTTTATTGTCGATGTTTTTATTTTTAAATACCGGCTGTTTTTCATCCGGTACTGAGGACGCGGATACGGGAAAATTATTCCTGGATATATCCATGGGAAACAGTAAAACACTGCTGCCCGGTATCGATATGGTACCGGCGGAATATGCAGTCACGGGCGTTGGCCCCGGAGATAATCAGTTTACTGTTTCCGGAGAGAGTTCTTCGGTAGAGCTTACGGAACTGGCCTTTGGAGAGTGGACTGTAACCGTAGACGCCTTAAACGCCGAAGGTACGGTTATTGCCAGGGGAAGCGAAACTATCACGGTTCATACCGGTGAATTGACCACGGCAAATATTGTGGTTTCGCCCCTGGAAGGAGACGGAACCCTGGACCTGACCCTGCAATGGAACGCTGCGGATACGGAGACTCCGTCAATAGAGGCACAGTTAGTAGACAGCAGCGGAACTGTTCGCGATCTTTCTTTTGTTATTAGTAATGGAAATACAGGAGTCTTTACGGACACTGCCGTGGCAGCGGGATATTATACCCTGACTGTGAAGCTGCTGGATAATTCCATTTATACAATGGGAGCCGTAGAGATCGGTCGTAGCGTTGCCGGTGAAACAACCACAGGGCAGCTGGAATTTACTGAAATAAATAAACCCGGCGGAAATATGTTGCTAAATATC
>JAAENB010001106.1 GCA_024224995.1 bacterium
CCCCGCTACACAGAGTCGGTCGTGTCTTATTACACCGAAAAACGCAATTCGGAATGTAAGCTGTGCCCGGAGCGATGCCACGGCAGATTGTGAGGCTGTTTGACCGGAGGAAGTTCCGAACATTCTGCCGGGGTATTGCTCCGGGCATAGCTTACATTCCGGGTTCATATACCTTATATTAGGGGCCGCACCCCTCGCAGGGGCCGCACTCTCAAGAAACTGTCTGTGCTATAGACAATAGTACAATAGTTCTTTTAGCGGGTCAATATATTTCTCTATTCGGTGAATTGTTTTTTTAAGGTATTAATCTGCTTAACAAGCTCTTTAAAATGTTCTTTATAAGGGAATTCTTTCTCTTCGTAGGCATGGATCTCCATTTGAAGCGCGCATTCCGATACTGTTTTAAGCCGGAGATTGGCAGCGGCGCCTTTTATTTTATGCGCGTGATGATAGATCATGGAAAAGTCTTCTGCCGCGATACCTTCTTCCAGGCCGCTGGTGTTTTCACCCGATCGTGAAAGGAATCGTTGGATAAGGGTAATTAGCATATCGGAAGGGATGTCGAGCTCACCGGCGATTTGCTCAATCTCATCCTGGTTTATGAGGGGGGTTGGCCTGTCGCTGTGGGGTAAAGAGGGCTTTGGGGCCTCCCGGATCTTGCCGGAAACCGTCTTTTTGTCTTCAAGATAGTGACTCAGGATTTTTTTGAGCATGGAGCTTTCAATGGGTTTGGCCAGGTAGTCGTCCATACCGGCTTCGAGAAAACTTTCCCGGTCTCCTTTCATGGCTTTGGCGGTTAACGCGACAATCGGGGTATGTGCCAGAGCATTTTTTTCTTCAAATTCCAGAATCATCTGTGTGGCTTCAATCCCGTCGGAAACAGGCATATTTATATCCATTAAAATAATATCAAACTTATTCTCTTTAAATTTGTCAAAGGCTTCCAGGCCGTTGCCTGCAAAGTCAGAGCTTATTTGAAGCTCTTTGAGCATAACCTCCATAAGCATGCGGTTAACGGAATGGTCTTCCGCCACCAGTGCCCTGGCACCGGGAAAAGAGACGTGCCGGGATGAGAACTGGTCCCGTGCAAAGGGACCGGGGATCTCCTTATGAAGCGCTTCTCCCAGGACGGTAATAATTTTTGAAGGAGTCACCGGGCGGTAGAGAATGTGTACATGAGTATCAACAAAGCCGGTAATATCGCCGGGGTCATCAGCAATAACAACTGCCGGGATATCCGTATCCAGCGCCTGGTAGCTGGTGAGAATATTCATGGCCCTTATTAATGGAGGAAAAATAATTATTTCAATGTTTTCATGTTGGGAAACCTCTTCAATCGAATCCATGTCAATGGTTTTGTATTTTAATCGTTTAAGATATTTTTTAATAAGGGCAGCTTCCGGGTAATTGGAACCGGGCCCCTGGTAGAGTGTCACCTGTTGCTGAATTGACCCGGCAGCATGGAGGAAAAGATCACCCGAAGAGTGGGCATCATTCTCCGGTGGAATATCAAAATCAATCTCAAATGAAAAGGTACTTCCAATGCCCGGTTCACTCTTGAGGTGTATCGTCCCCTTCATAAGCTCCAAAAGATTCTGGCAAATACTAAGCCCAAGGCCGGAGCCGCCGTATTTTCTCGTAATGGAGGAGTCAACCTGGGAAAATGAATCGAATATGGCAGCCTGTTTATACGGGGGAATACCAATGCCGTTGTCGGTAACGGAAAAGTTGATTTTTATTTTTTCCGGGGAGAGATGTTCACCTTCAACAGTAACGGAGATTTCACCTTCTTCCGGGGTAAATTTAATGGCATTGCTCAAAAAATTATTCATAACCTGTTTGATCCGCAGCGGGTCACCCAGGAGAGAGAAGGGGAGAGCGGGATCAATAAAGGCCAGGAGTTCAATATTTTTTTCTTTTGCTTTTTCCGCGAAAAGATCAATGACCGGTTCCAGTTCGGTAAAAAGCGAGAACGGGGTAATGTCTATCTCCAGTTTTTTGCTTTCGATCTTTGAGAAATCGAGAATATCGTTAATAATTCCCAGGAGATTATGGGCGCTTGAGCCCACAATTGAGAGGTATTTCGACTGGGTCGAATCAAGGCTGGAACGCAGGAGAACGTCAATAAACCCGAGAATACTGTTCAGGGGGGTCCGAATCTCATGGCTCATATTGGCCAGGAATTCACTTTTGTACCTGCTCACTTTTTCGGCCTCTTCTTTGGCTTTCAGCAGCTCTTCTTCAATGATTTTCCTGTCGGTCACGTTCCTGAGAATAACCAGGATTTCTTCAATACCGCTCACAATGAACCGGGCTTCATAATATTCCTGTACGCTATTAACCAGCACCGGGTATTCCATGATCTGTATTGCTCCTGAGTCAAAAGCCCTGGTAATAACGGGAATTACATCCCGGGCAATGGATTCGGGAAATGCGGACTGTAATTTGGCGTCTAGGACCGGGTCCAGGTTTTTTCCTTCTTTGTTGACGTGGAACATGAGGTCCGGGATGGCTTCAAGAATGGCGCCTTTTTCCGCCTCACTGAGGCGGATGGCATTGTCGCTTTTTTTCCGTTCACTGATATCGAAAACAAGAACCACGTATCCCAGCGGGGTTTCTTTACTACCCTTAAGCAGGGTAATGCTCATTTCAGCGTCTATTTCTTCACCGTCTTTCCGGAGAAGCCGGTATTCAAGCACACCGCTTCTATCCATATCGCGGGCTCTGTCCATATTGTATTGTATCATGGTATTGTCATTGGCGGAAATGAGCTCAAAGATATTTTTTCCCAGGATCTCCTGTTCTTTGTCATAGCCCTGGAGCAGCACAAAATTGTTGTTAACCTGCACAATAGAGCCATCCAGGCCAACAACCGCCACCCCTTCACCAAGGGACTCGAATATCACCCTGAATTTTTCTTCCGATTTTTTCAGTTCATCAAGAATTTCTTTATTGTCCGTGATGTCTTCTTTAATGGCAATGTAATGGGTAATATCCCCCCGGTCATTTTTTAAAGACGAAATAGATGCCCGTTCCCAGTAGCTGTCCCCGTTTTTCCGGATATTGTGCAGTTCCCCGGACCATTCCTTACCCGAAGTAATGGTCTCCCAGAGATGCCGGTAAAAGTCATCGGATTGATTTCCCGATTTAAGGATGGAAGGGTTGTGCCCAATTACTTCATGGTATGAATACCCGGTAACAGCGCAGAATTTTGGATTAACATATTCGATTGTGCCGTCGAGACCGGTAATAATAACGGAAGAGGGATTTTGCTCCACAACCCGTTTAAATTTACGGATCTCTTCTTCAGATTCTTTATTCGCGGCAGCAATAATTTTGTTTTCAACGGATTTATAGACCTGGCTCTGGATCGTGGTATGGGAGCAGGGGCCGCTTTCAAGAGTGATCTTCCCACTGCCCGTAAGCTGGGCAGCGGTGTATTCTTTCCCGTCTTCATTTATTAAAATAACCGGCATTATGAGGGAGGGAAAAGCTCCGGTTATGTCCTGCAGCAGATTGAGCAGGTGGGAATTGGAGAAATCAGGGTTCATAAGAATAGCGTCGAATTCTTTTTCATGCAGCAGGGCACAGGCATTGTCCGGTGTATCAATCGTTTCCGGCTGGTATACAATGTCCGATTCCCCGCACAGTAATTGAATGGAGTATTCTTCTTCCTGGCTGGTTTCCGCGATAACCAGGATCTTGAGATATCTTCGGTTTGTATACATTGTATCCCCGGGTTTTTTTAACAGGTATAAATAGTACCCGGTTTTAAGAAGAAGTTCAAGAAGTTTTAGTACTTGATTCTATAATTTACGTAAGCAAGGCAATAAAAAAAACTGTTGTTCATTCCTCCCCAGGTGGCGTTCATTCCATATTCCTTGACGAATTGAAGTGTTTTTAGTATTTTCTATTGTGAATCCCAATTAATAAACTATTATAAAACTAAAATTTTGGAGAAAAATGATGAAAAATATACTGAAAAGTCGACTCTATATTGTGGTTTTGAGTGCTCTGGCAGCTCTAATCGTGTCAGTAGCCGGATGTGAAGCAGGGCTCACCGGTAGTTCGGAATCTTCAAATAGCTCTGATGATAAGTTCAGTTTTTCGGAAATGTACGCAAAAGTTTCAGCCATAGAACAAACCAATATTGAATTACAGAATAGTATTGCAACACTCCAGAGCCTGCTGGGAGTTTCAGAGGGGAATAACCAGACTCTCCAGGAACAGGTAAACACATTGAACACCATTGTGGCCCCTGTTGGTTCAATAGTGGCCTGGCATAAAGATATGAATATAAAAAGCGGAGCTTCTTCTCCGGCAGTCCCTGAAGGATGGGTTGAGTGCAATGGGCAGACCGTGAGTGATGGCGATAGTGTTTATGATGGTGAAGCGGTCCCCAACCTGAATGGCGAAGGGCGTTTTCTGCGAGGCAGCTCAATTTCAGGAACTAACACGGACGATACAACAGCAGTTAATGGCTTGAATATAGTCAATGGAGGAAGCCATACTCATTACTTTGATACATACCGGGTAAACGGAGCCAATTATTTCGGGTCCGGTCATCTTGGGCATAATACGGATTTGGATTGGCATCAGGTAGCACAATCAAGAAATGACGGCGCTCATGGACACACCATTGCCGGAGATTCCGAAACCAGTCCAATCAACATGTCCGTAATATGGATAATGAGAATAAAATAAACTTGAGAAAGTTTTAAACCCCGCCGGAGGGTGGGGTTCCCCGGTATTGTGGGTTTATTTCTGTTTATAAATATACTTTGTTAAATCCTGGTCTACCGGAACCACGCTTCGTTTTCCGTATTTAAGATTTCCTTGAAAAAACCCCACAATCTCCGGAATCCGGTCGAAAAGTGTGGCGGTATATTTTTCCCTTACAACCTTTTGGTTGTATCCCATCATAAACAGGATTGTTGGAAAGATCTGAAAGTGCATGGTTCGATGTATATTGTAAGAAATAGCTTTTTTAAAAGATTGTTTAATTTCTTTATTGTCGGTAATTACCATCATGGGAACAAGTACTTCAGGGGGCTTGGCATTCCTGTTGCGCCCGTAAAAGACAGCAGTCCCATTTGAATTCGCAAAATCCTGACCATGATCAGAGGTATATATTATAAGGGTATTTTTCAGAGAAATATCGGAAAGAAGAATTTTATAAAATTCATCTACGGACCACTTGACGACATTTTTATATGAGTTAACAACGCGCTGCATATCCATTGGGAGTTCCCCTTTCTCCAGGGTCGGGGTGAATATTTTTTGGTTCTCCGGGTATCTAATTTCATAATGAAAATGCGCGCCCTCTTTTACCAGGTAAACAAACTGCTTGCCCGGTTTCTTAATAATATCACGAAGGATGAGGGCAGCCTCATGATCATCTTCAATCTCCATGTTAATGTTGTCAATATGTTCGGCTTCAAGGTTATCCATGTAATTTTGGTATTTTTTGATTTTGGTAACCTGAACATCCATAAACGTTGTTTCATAACCTGCCGTATGGGCGTATTGCCAAATAAAAGGATTCGAGAAGAGGTTTTTTCCGTTTGGTCCCATGAACTCATCGAGGCCAATTCCCATTCTCAGAATGGCATTGCTCTGGGAGCTGCTATTATATGAAGAAAGCGCAAGGCCAAAATTAACGATTCGGTCCTGTATGGAAAGCATGTATGGAGTAGTTCCCCTATTAACTGTCAGATCAATAAAATCACCGGCCACACTCTCATCAACGATAAGAATAATTTTGTCTATTTGCGTGGAGCCGTTTAATGGAATCGTCACTTCTTCACGGGGAGATACGGTATAGGTCAGGTAGGTATGAGCGAGAGATATAAAAAAAGGAACGAAAGAAAGCTGTGACGGTATTCCTTTAATGCCATCACCGTCTATCCGGGAAGTAAAATTAAACATAAGGAGAATACTCAGTAATACGGTTGCAGGAATTTTTCGGTTCCATTTGGGAAGTTCAGTATTTTCAACCGGAAGGAAGGAGGCTGTAAGAAACAGCAGAAATCGTACCAGGGGCATAATGGCTAGATGACGGTACATGTCATAGGCATCCATAAAGAAAGATCGTTCACTCCAGACATGCATCAATGATTCAAAATTCAGGGCATCTTCAAGTATCACGTAATGCAGATCCAGCAAGAGGCTAAAGAAACCCAGGAAAAGCACTGCGAACACTTTTAAAAAAGTATTTTTTCGCATTGAAATTAATAATAAAGCGGTACAGCTGAAAAGCCATATGGAAATAAAGGCAAGGAGGTCAAAAATGCTTCTTTGCGCGTATTGCACAATCATTTCTCCGGCATACCTGACGCTAAAAAAGACAACATAAAGAATTATAGCAGATTTCAGTATTTTTACAATGCTTGATTTATTTAGAATATGTGAAAGGGTAAACATCCGTATCCATTTTTATAATTGAAAATTTGTGCCAATATATATTTTCCTGGTTGTTATTGTCAATATATTTAATTTATGGGAAATTATGAAGAACGTGAATCATACTCCTCAAGCTCCTTAACCATGCGCTCAAACCGTTTCAACAGGGAACTAATTTTTTCAATATCAAATTGTTCCACAGCTTCATGGAGCTGCTCACTCCATTTGAGCAGCAAAGAAGAGTCGAAAATCCCGGCAATGGTTTTAATATCGGAAGAAAACACTTTAATGGAGTTTATGACCATTTGCGTGGAGAGTTCTCTGCACCGGGGAAGTTTCATGGTCAATGATTCCAGCAGTTGGGGAACCTGTGACAGGTCTTCGGGAAGGGGAAGCAGGGATGAGTCTTCCGGAACAGGCTCCGTAGCGGGAGAGACGGCAGACCGGGAGTGGGGAATGAACTTAATAACCTGAAGCAGCAGGTCGCTTTTGCTTACCGGTTTTTTAAGATAGGCATCGCAAAGGGACTCAATGATCTTACGGTCTTTCTTCATGGCAGAAGCGGTAACGGCAATTATGGGAATTGATTTGAGATGGGGATCGTTTTTAAGAATACGGGCCGCTTCATAGCCGGTCATAACCGGCATGCGCATGTCCAGTAAAATAAGCCCGGGGCGATGTTTCCCGGCAAGTTCAATCGCTTCGGCGCCGTTTGCTGCTTCTATCAGGGTAACGGGAAAACCGGCAAAGAATTTTTTAATGAGCTCCCTGTTATGGTCTATATCATCGGCAAGAAGGATGGTTATTGGGTCAATATGAATAGTAGAAATATCCACTGAATTCTCCTGGCTAACATGAGGAGATTCCACTGCTGCTATTTCAACGTTTTTCAGGGTAATGCCGAACGTAGAACCCGTACCCGGTTTACTGGTAACCGCGATAGAACCGTTCATCATTTCAACCAGGCGCTTGGTTATGGTTAGCCCCAGGCCCGTACCGCCGAATTTATCATTCTTTTGTCCTTTTACCTGCGAAAATACTTCAAAGATAGAATCAAGCTCATCATTGGGGATGCCAATTCCCGAATCGGTAACGGAAAAAATAAAGTCAAGGCAGCTGTGCTCAGTGTCTTCGGGATAGCGGAAATCAACGGAAAGGGTAATATTGCCATGCTCGGTAAATTTTACCGCATTGCCCACCAGGTTAATGAGCACCTGGCGCAGCCGGGTCTCATCAAGGAGCAGGGACCGGGGCAGTTCCGGGGGGATCATAATATACAGGTCCAGGTCTTTTTCTTTTATGGACTGGTCGAAAACTGTCCGGATTTCATTAAAAAGATGATCTGGGGAGACCGGGGAAAACTCCAGTTTCAGCTTGCCTGCTTCCACTTTGGAGAGATCAAGGATATCATTGATAAGCTTCAGCAGGGCGTTGCCGCTGGCTTGAATGGTATTAAGATAGTGTTTGAGCTGCTGTTCCTCAACCTCGTCTTTCATTATTTCCGTAAAACCGAGAATAGCGTTCATGGGAGTACGGATTTCGTGAGACATGTTGGCCAAAAACTCACTTTTCGCGTGGTTTGCCGTTTCTGCTTTTTCTTTGGCCGCTTTTAATTCTTCGTTTATATGACGCGTGTGTTTTTCGTTTTGAATAATTTGTTCCAGCTGCCTGCGGGAACGGAGTTGAAAAAATATAAATCCCAGTAAACCAGCCATACCGATTACAATATGAAGGATTGATAAATTTATGACCTGGGCATTCCTGGACAGGATCATGGTTTGAGCCGGAAGGGTCACGCTGATGCCGCCGCGGACCTCACCAACCGAATACCCCTGTTTTTTATGGCATCTCATGCATGCTGTTTTAACGGGAAGGGGAGCCATGTAGCGGAATGAGGGCTCTGACCCGGATTCAAAGAGCTGGAAAACCTCTTTTGTCCCTTTTTCAAAAGCCGTGAGAGCCTTTTTTTCCCAGGGGTCCGGTTTATTCCGGGGCCTTAAGAGCTTCAGACTGGTAATATGAAACTGAATATTCCCCTTTTCGTTCGCAATTTCCGATATCTGGCGAGTCATAAACGCGGGATTGATCTTGGTCATTTTTTTGCCGCTTGTTGTTGCAACATCCCTGTCCGGAATCTCGAGGTATTTATTGGGCTGCGTTGCTGCCGTAACCGGAACATAGACACCGCCGTGGCGGGCGTTCCATAGCCGGGTAATTTCAATTTCACGAAAAAAAGCGGAAGCCCTGTCTACGGCGAGATCGGTGGTGTATTTTTTCACGACACTGGTGTTCATCACATATGAAAACAGTACAACGCCAATCCACAGGACAATAGGAATTACCCAGCTAAAAAAGAATTCACGGTTCCGTGAGGAACGCTGTTTTTTGTTATCGCCAGTTTTCATACAATTTTTAAAAAAACTTACTCAAAATCTATCAACAATGAATCAAATTCCTCTTTTTTGTGAAAATAGAATTCAAAGTCCGAACCTTCTTCAACACGGATTTCTTTTTTATCAAAGGGACCCCCTTCGGGAATCCATACGGTTTTGAAGTTTTTGTCCTGTCCCTTTGCGATAAAGGCGAATTGTTCCGCAATTTTAACCAGGCCGTCTTTTTTTTCGGAACCGTCTCTAATGCCAATCCTGAAAGAAGAATACCGGTTATTATTTTTCTTCAGTTCACCAATGACATCGATCAAATAACCGCCAAGGGGAGCGGCGATCCAGTGTACCCGGCAGACCGTAATTTTTTTTATTCCTTTTTTTTCCAGCTCCGAAATCGCGATTTGAGCGGCGTCTTTGCCGTTAAGAAGCACTTTGTCTTTTGTGATGTGTTTTTCCGGTATATTATCAATAGTGGCACTCGTATGGAATTCAGAGTTTTTGCACGACAGGCTAACAGCGGCAGCGAGTACTACGGCAGCAATACCTGCTTTTTTAATAGTCCTTTGTATGTTGGTTTTTCCCATTACAATTCTCCCAATCAGTATCTTTTTGTATTGTTCAACTTTCAATACGTATTATACCTGATTTTATCAGGAGAGTCAATTATAATTATTCAGGGAGCAGGAAGAGGCAGGCTTGTTTAGTCTTCGTCATCATCCGCTGCTGTTTGAGCGGAAATTGCAAGATATGCGGATTTGTTAAAGTCTTCATCCCTCACAATGAGAAGGAAATAGTAGGTGGTTTCCGGGGTCAGGAGTTTGATATCTGCATCGTTGATATCTTGTGTCCAGTCTTTATAGAGCGTTCCGCCGGCTTCGGCTTCTTCAACGGAAGCGAAGTAAGTGTCAGTGGAACCGTAAATAGCGTATTCAAGTTCGTCTGAATTGGTAATATTATCAACCGCTTTGGTCCAGCTTAATTCAATTTCATTGTGTTCGATTTTTTTTATGGTAACAATCCCGTTGTTTCCGGGGATAAGAGTGGAAGTTCCGGTTTCAGTGGCCTGATCATTCTCTTCATGCATGGCTTCATCAAAACTGTCGTCACAACCAATTGCCACCAGCAGTAAAGTTATTATAAATAGCCGCAGAACGCCTTGTGGAGTTCGTAAAGCCCGGATTATATGTTTTAGACTTATACTCATTACTTAAATTTATCTCACTGGTTCTTTTTTTGGACGTACCACGTCCCTCCTTTTGACTCTTTAGAAATATTTTTTTCACCACTCGAAATTGAACAGGTTCCGTATAAGAAAACTGACAGGTCATTTTCTTTTTGTAATGACCTATATATATAATACAATTAATTTGTCAGAAAATCAAGCTATTTTTGATTTTTTTAGCCTGGTCGGGCTTTTTTTCTGTTTTTTGGGGGGAAATTAAGAAAAACAGGCAACTTTGTTCCTGCCGCTTTCTTTGGCATCGTAAAGGGCCTGGTCCGCGTTATTTCTCACCGCCTGGATAGCATCACCGTCTTTGGGGAATGAGGCAATGCCCTGGCTCAGGGTAACTTTAATATCCTTAACATCCAGTTCTTTGTCCAGGTCTAAGGCTTCCACACTCTGCCGGACTTTTTCCGCGAAAGCAGCGCTTTCCTCTGCTGATAAACCAGGCATTATAATGGTAAATTCATCTCCGCCGTAGCGGGCAATGATATCCTCTTCCCGGTACATCTTTTTGAAGACTTCAGCAACAAGGGCAATGAGTTCATTTCCTTTGTCCATACTGTATTGATCGTTTATTTCTCTAAAATGATCCATATCTACCATAATGATGGAAAGGGGAGTGCCGTCTTTTTTGGCCAGAATAAACTGTTCGTTAAGGGCTTCATCCAGGTAGCGCCTGTTATAGAGCCCGGTCAATTGATCCGTAATGGCCCGTCTCCGTGCTGTTTCACCCCACCTGATAGTTTCCCCAATGAATTCATTGGTAGCTCTCATGCGCTGGGCTGTGGTAAAGACCATTTCATGCATCAGTTTTACGGCAATATTGGGATAGGCCTCAATGAGGGGAAAAAATTCGTCTTTCGTAATCACCAGCAGCCTGCTTGGCTCCTTTGCGAAACAGGTGGCGGAACGGGCTTCATCTTCAAAAAGGGACATCTCTCCAAAGAACTGCCCTGACCCAAAAGAAGTGATCTCTTTTGTCTCGCCCGTAGAAAGAATAATGCTGATAGCAATTTCTCCGGCCTCCACAACATAGAGGGAATCTCCCGCGTCCCCTTCATTAAATAAGACCTCATTTCTGTCAATAGTCATGGAATGTGAGCGTTCAATAATTTCCCTCACCTCATCATCACTCAAATGTGAGAATATAGCGACCTGCTGAAGAAACTTTACCTGGTAAAAATCGTCCGTTGTTAACATATCCTGCCCCTTGCTCCTGCCTTTAATACAGATAGACCCTGTCACCGCCGTCATTCCTGGCAAGCATCATGGTGTCGAATGCCTTTTCCGATACATTATTGCAGCTGCTCCCGTCTTCGGGATATACTGCCACCCCAATACTAACCACGATGGGAATGTTTTCTCCCCCCGTAATGCCGGTCGTATCAGTAGCGCTAATTCGTGTCCGCAATTCTTCGGCAATTTTTTTTGCTTCATCCTTGGTAATTCCAATAATACCCTGGGCAAAAACATTGCCGTGATATCGTATGGGGGTAGCCGTTTCAACAGTATCCTGTGAAACCGTACGAGCCAATAAACGCAGGGTATCATCACCGCCGTCATGGCCGAATGTATCATTAAAAATTTTAAAATTATCCGGTTTGATTATTAATAGAGCCGTACTTCTGTTTGAGTTCTCAAGCTGCTGCGCAAAGTCTTCGTCCAGGTAGGTTCTGTTATAGAGCCCCGTAAGTTTGTCTATGAGGATCATTTTTCGTAAGTCCTGGACCCATTGTGATTTTTCCGCCAGCAGTTTATTGGCAGTCCGGATACGCCGTGCCGTTAATGAGAGCAGGGTGTGCAGAATTGTTCTGGAAATGCTCGATTTTTGGTCAAAGAAATTTGAAAGTGATGTTCCTTTGTGGGGAAATTGCAGCAGAACAGTATCTTCCTCAGCAAAGGCCGTGGTATTACGGTCTGCTCCCTCAAAAAGATCCAGCTCGCCGAATTCATCCCCGGGTATGAAATTGGCAATGGGGATCCGTTCTCCATTGGGTAAGGCTTTGGTGATATTTACATCCCCTTTCTGTATTACATACATGCACTCTGCAATGGTTTCTTCACGGAATATTGTATTCCCTTTCTTATATGAATAAAGCTTGCTGAATTCAGCAATATCAAGCAATTCATCTTCATTTAAAGAAGAGAAAATATCAACATTTCGCAGGAGTTCCAGCTTCTCTTTGGTTTCTTGATCCGTATTCATCGTACCGCCTACCGCCTTTTTAATAATACACTATTTTATCCCGTCTCTTCGGGCTTTCAAGACTTTTTTTGTTTTCGAAAAATTTTAACAAAAAATCTTGACTATGCCGGAAAAAGATGTATACTCTTAAACAGTTAAACTCTGTGACGATTTGGTGGGTGGTGTCATGAATAGAATATATGAAGTATCGTCGTTTTTATCTTCCCGCGCTGCTGGTCTTATAATATATATTATTCCTATCGTAATAATTGTTCTGGCGCTGGCGATTAATGCCTATTCGGAAAAAAAGAATAATCTTAGCCGCTATGGCGTTCCGTCTAATTTTTTTGAAAACGACTCCGGTAATAAATAGGTAAACGGGAAATTATCTATGGCCGCGGAAGATCTAAACACCGACCAGGTTCTCTTGCTCTACCAGAAGGTTCTGGAGGGGAAAACTCTGGAAATTATCAGCGAAGAGCTGAATATTTCTCTGGATATTGTGGTAGCCTGGCGGAACGAGCATGCTGCGGAAATTGAACAGGAAAAAAAGAAAATCAAGGAAGCGGCAAAAACGCAGCGGGAAAAGGATGAGGACGATCTTGCCATAATGGAAGAACAGCTGGGCAGGATTGATATCGGGAAAATTAAATAAAAGAAATGGTTCGATGCTTCGGCTCCGCTCAGCACAGGGGTTCGAGGTTTTTTATCCGAGGGTTAATCACCCGGAAAGAGATTGAACCGGTTTTGGACTTTCTTCCGTATTTTTCCCCTCGCAGGGGTCGCACCCCGTTCGACGGGGTCCGCACTCTCAAGAAACTAAATTGTGCAAGTGAGCGGGCCTGGAAGTATCCCTCTTCTAAATGCTGCGGAACTCGCTCCGCTCAAACAGTCCTCACATTTAGAAGAGGGATACTTCCAGGCCAGATGCAGATCGCAA
>JAAENB010001107.1 GCA_024224995.1 bacterium
AAATAGTACTGCGGGCTGCATCTGGCGTAGAAGTATGGGCTCTTTGGGTTGTGAGGACTGTTTGACCGGAGGGAGTTCCGCAGCAATCCAAAGAGCCCATGCTTCTACGCCCGCGCACAAGCAAAAAGAGTTTCTTGAGAGGAGTTATTATGAAACAGGGGTATAAAACCTATCTATACGATACGGATGACTTTCCCCCGGACGTAAAAGCCTTTCTTGCGTATTTAAGGAGAAAGGACCTGCGGGAAAAACCCGATCGAGAGTTACTAAATTTTGCCGAAACCATGCCCTCAAACGACCTTAAGGCATTTATTCATACTCTTGCCCTGCACAAAACAGGCCATGCTTATATGGAAGGGATTGAAAATGAAATCGGTCAGAAAAAGTGAGTAAAGACTCATTTATTCCTTGACTTCTCAGATACCGTCTGTACGGTTTTTTTATATAATAAATCATAAAAAACCGGAGGAAGTCATAATGAAGAAATTATTATTTTTACTGGCTGCACTGCTTATGCTCACCGGCAGTTTCGCTGATACCGCTTACGCAATCGATTCTTTCGATTGTCCATGCCCGCAAATTTTAGCCCATCGCGGCGCGTCGGGCGATTATCCCCAGAGCACGGAACTTGCTTTTCAAAAATCCCTGGACATGGGCTCGGATTCATTTGAGCTGGATGTTCATCTTTCAGAAGACGGCTATCTTATTGTTAACCATGACGCGGACTTTTCTGAAACTGCCGGAGTTTCCGATGATATTGAAGATCTTACCCTGGCTGAGATCAAAGAGCTTGATGCCGGGTATATGTTCACCAAAGACGGGGGAGACTCCTATCCCTACCGCGGTATTGGTCTTGAAGTTCTCACTCTCTCTGAACTTATCACACTGTTTCCCGGGATCCGTTTGAATGTGGAAATGAAAAGGAATGATGATGACCTGGCAGAAGCGCTCTGGGAAGTTATACAAAATTATAATCTACAGGGAAGTATTGTTGTGGCAAGCCAGCACACCGGGGCCATGAACCATTTCCGGGATATCTCAGATGGCGATGTCTATACCAGCGCCACAATTGCCGAAATAACAGCAGCAAGCTTTGCATACGGTTTTGGACTGGGCTGGACGCTCAAACCAAAATACGACGCCATCCAGATGCCCTATGAACTGGCAACGTCGGGTTTTGTCGGTCTCTTCCAGGGCAAGGGAGTACAGGTCCATGTATGGACCGTAAATGACGTGAGCAAAATTCAGCGTTCTCTGGACCTGGGAGTCGACGGGGTCATTGGAGATTACCCGGACAGGATCTACGCTGAAATGGAAGCCCGTGGTTACCGCTAAATATACCGCGCTGCGGAATCGCATCTCTTATTGAGAAAGGAGCTTAGATCCTGAGTCTCCGGAGACCAGGCTGTTTCCTGTCATAAGAGATGCTTTTTTTTTGTTTTATTTTTCAATGGTATTGCTCATTAAGGCTTCTTCCTTGGTGCCGTTATAATAAACAGACTTCCTCTTTTAGGGTCACTCATCACGGAAATGGTCCCCCCGTGAAGCTCCATGATTTTCCGGGCAAGAAAGAGCCCAATGCCCACACCGCCGCTCCGGGACGTAAGAGAAGGATCTACCCGGAAAAATTTTTTCCATATTTCTTCCTGTTTTGTTTCCGGGATCCCAATTCCCGTATCCTTAATACAGAGTTGTATGGTATTTGCGGTTTCCTGTCCCGATATATGAATCGTCCCTTTCTCCCGGTTAAATATTACCGCGTTTTTGATAATGTTGTCCACCACTTTCCGGATGTAATGAGGATCTCCCTGAAGGGAAATCCCGCTGCTTATTTCGTTCTCCACGATGATCTCTTTCCGCGATATAATACCTGAGTGGTACTCCAGGCTTTGCTTCACGGTGTCCGAAAGATCTACCGGTCCAATCTCAAGAGTGGGGTTTGCCTCTATGCCCGTGACCAGGATAAGGTTGTCGATAGTCGCAGTGAGGTTTTTAGACTCTTTGAATATATCTTCACTGTAAGACTTCAGCGTATCAACATCGCGTTCCTCTTCGTCGCACATCAATTCCGCGTATCCGTAAACCACGGAAAGCGGGGTTTTCATTTCGTGAGAGATATTTGAAAGGAACTGGTCTTTGAGTATATCCATTTTAAGGAGTTGAATATTTTTTTTCTCAACTTCAATTGATTTAATATCCAGTTTTTCCGTGAGGTTTTCCACTTTGGTAAACGCCGTTGAGAAACGGCGGGAAATAAGAAATGATTGACTGAGGATAAATACAAAAATGCCAAAGGGAACCAGGAAGTCGGTTGAAATAATATTATGACTAAAAAGAATATCATTTATAATAGTAAGTAGAAAAACAAAAAAACCGGCAAGAAAGATCTCCACACCGTCTCTTTTTCGTATTACCGCAAGGGAAACAAAATAAATCCCATAGAGCATGCTGAAAACTATAATAGCCTGGTATACGGAAAGAATATGGGTGTATATTTTTGCCGGAGTGAAGAGAATGAAGACGAAAAGGATCAGCTCGGGAATTATTATTATATACAGTATTCTTTTTGGAATTTCCCAGGGGAAAAGTTGATACAGGAACAAGATGAGAATAGGAGCAGCCAGGCTAAAGGATAGATACTCAATTTTAATAAGCAGCTCCCAGTGTATTCCCGGGAAAAAAGTGGTAAGATAATACTCTCCTGTTGTAAGTATCCGTACCACCACCAGTAAACAAAAAAGCCCAAAGTATAAGGTGGACTTCTCATCTTTCCTGAGAGAGAAAAGTCCCAGGTGATAGAATCCCATGATTAAAATGCTGCCCAGTAGAAGAAAGTCAAAGTAGATACGCCGCTCCCTGGTTTTATGGATATCTTTTTTTGTCCCTACAGTGCAGACATTCCAGGCCCCTCCCTTCTTATGATGAAAATTGGAAACGTGAAAAATTATCTCCAGTTGATTCTTTTCCGGAGTAATATTGCTGAATCCGGGTGAAAATGCAGGAACCATTGTTTCCCTGGTTTTGTCTACAACTCCCGAATAATGGATTTTTTTTCCGTTTACATACACCGTACATGCCGTGGAAAATGGCAGGAATTGAATAATAAGAGCTTCTTTTGGGTTTTTTATTAAAACCAGGAGACGGTAGGTGGCATAGCCGTCCCCTGAAATTTTCTTTTCATCTATCTCATAGCCGTTCCATATTCCGGGAACCGTGATGAAACCGCTTTTTACGGGCCGGTCTTCTCCGGCGAAATCTTCGTTTGTAAGGAGCTGTTTCCAGTAGAACTCCCACTCTCCATTAAGCTTTACGGGGCCGTGCTTTTCAAAATCCCAGTCCTCCAGGTGAAGAACACCTTTTTGGGCAGCAGGAGGCTTCTTCCCGGAAAAACAGGAGCCCGCCAGCAGTGTCTGAATTATCAGCATAATGGTTAGTGCGTATCGCATCTTATTCTTCAAGTAGTTTCTCTATCCGTTGAACCAGGACTTTGGGACTAAATGGCTTGCCAATAAAATCGACAGCGCCCAGTTCCCTGGCCTGTATCCTGTCCTGTTCCTGCCCTTTGGCCGAAAGAAAGACCAGCGGTATATTTTTTGTATCAGGGTCTTCTTTGATTTTGGCAGCAGCAGTAAATCCGTCCATTACGGGCATCATTATATCCATAATAATAAGATCCGGTAATTCCGATTTGCATTTTTCCAGGCCCATTTGACCGTTTTCAGCAGAGATTACCTGGTATCCCAGTTTTTTTAATTTAATGGATACTATTTTTATCAGGTTCGGCTGGTCATCTACAACCAATATCTTTTTCATAGGGATTTACTCCTTTTAAAAGTACAAGCTCCTTGTATTGTAGTATGGAATATAAAATAAATCAAATAAAAAATACTTAATTAAATATAGTTGCATTATTCCGGGATTCAGGGTATAGTCAGAACTGTATCAACGGAGGGAGTATGGCATCCCGGGTCACGGCCGGAATAACCAGGATTATTATTGTTTTGATATGTATTGTTCCCGCAGTTCTTAACGCGGCACCCACCCAGGAGCCGGAAGAGGGCGGGGAGTACTATAACCTTGTTTACTACCTGGACTATCTTGAGGATACAAAGGGGCGATTGACGATCAAGGATGTACGGTCTTTTCCCGCGTCCGAACAATTTATTCCAAACAAAGAAGAAATGATTAATTTAGGGATGACCGGTTCGGCCCACTGGCTGCGGATTAAGCTCCTGTATTCTCCAAAAAATGATGAATCCCGGCGGGAATGGCTTCTTAACCTGGCCCAGTCACAGTTCGATTACCTGGAATTGTATCTCATTACTCCCGAAGGAATCAGTAAAACGGTTAAAACCGGGGATAAAGTCCCCTTTGGGGAGCGTGAAATAAAACACCATAATTTTATTTTCTCCATACCGCTGAAAGCACATGAAAAAACTACGATATACATCCGTATAAAAATGAAAGGCTGGTGCAGGATTCCAATCTCCCTGGAAACCCCTCTCTACTTTAATGTACACCAGCAGGAAGAGTTTTTGGGTTATGGACTATTTTACGGAATATTGCTCATAATTTTTCTGTATAACGTATTTATTTTTTGTATTATTCGCGATAGAAACTATTTTTATTACATCCTGTTTGTTGTGGGGTATACCTTGTTCAGCCTCGCCTATGATGGATTCGGTTTCCAGTATCTCTGGCCCAATATTCCCTTCCTTACCAATGAAGCGCTTCCCTTCTTTATCGGTTTTTCTATGGTGGGGATAATATTCTTTTGCAGAAGCTTTTTGAATATAAAAGAAATCCTGCCTTTTATTGACCTGGTTCTGCTTTATTGTGCCGGATTCTTTGTCCTGGGAACGGGACTTGTTTTTTTACTCGACTATCTTCTTGTTCTCAAATCTGTTCTCCTGTTAACGGCATGTACCTCCGGTATACTGGTTATTACCGCGTATTACCTGCTTTTCAAAAGGTTTCGTATAACGCTTCTTTATATGGTTTTTGGCTGGACCGTATACCTGGTATGTCTCATGATGCTGAGCATGGGAGCTCTGGGGTTTATTCCTCATTACTTTATCGTGGAAAACGGCCATCGAATTGGGATTGTTATGGGAGTTGTTTTTTTCTCTTTTGCCCTGGCATCCCGTATCAGGGAAACTGAGCTGGAAAAATCCCTGGCACGGCGGGAAGCCACTGAGCTTCTGAAAAAAAAGGTGCTGGAGAGCAACCGGGAACTACAGGACGCGTATGAGAGACTGAGCGCTGCTTATTCGGAAATGAAGGAAGATCTTCTTCTGGCCAAAATTATCCAGGATAAAATACTCCCCCGGAATATTGACGAAATCGACGGCTTATATTTTCATATTGAATATTTGCCCTTAATTGAGATTGGAGGCGATTTTTACGATATTTACAAAATGAAAAACGGAGTCATTCGGATATTCCTTGCTGACGCAGTTGGTCATGGCATTGTTGCCTCCCTTATTACCATGCTCATAAAAAGCGAATATGAAAAAATTAAAGGCATGGAGGAAATAGAAAGTGATCCGCTGAAAGCAATGAAGGCCTTTAACAGCATATTTGTTGATAAATATAGTGACCTGAATCTTTTTTTTACCGGAATTCTGATGGATATAGACCTGGAAAATGGGAAAATTGTCTATTTTTCTGCGGGACATCCCACTCAGTACCTGGCAAGAGAGGGACAATTGATTGAGCTGCCCAGAACAGGAAGAGTCGTGGGAGTTCTTGAGGAAATTAAAGGTTCAACACATGAGATTGACTATCAAAAAGGGGACAAAATACTTCTTTTTACGGACGGCCTTTTTGAAGAGTTTAACCAGGATAAAAAGATCTTTGGAGAAGACCGAGCCAGAGAAGTAATTGTAAATAACAGCGGCAAGCCCATTGTTGAAATTATTGACCTGGTTATTGAGGAAATGATCGATTTTGTGGATGAATCGGAACTTTTTGATGATATAACGGTAATAGGGATAGAGTAGAGAATCAGGGCATGGGAAAATTGCTTGATATTATTTGACTCTTTAGTATAATAGCTTAGTTTAGTTTAAATTTAAATAACGAAATATTGAATATGCGATTAAAACTGAAATCATTAAGTATTAAAACAAAAGCAGGTCTGTTGTATTTATTTCTTGCTATTGTAAACATAACGATCTTCACCAGCCTTATTTTTTATAATCAGGTTGAATTAATTAGCAAAAACACCGAGTATAACGTCAAAGAATACAGCAGCAACTTTATTCATTACTTAAACACGCTTTCGGGAAAATGGCATTCCGACGGAAGAAGCAGGCAGGACGTAATCAAGATTATCAGCAGTGAAATTGAAAACAGGAATACAATTTCCAAATCCAGGCTGATTAAAAGTTTTATGATATTTACCGAAGAGGGAGAGATTTTACATAAATCATTACCCGGTTTGGAAATAGCCAACAGAGACCTGGTTGTTGGAATGGAGGCCCTTACGAGTGAAGAATTTTTAAGAACGCGATATGTATCAAAGATCAATAAGGAGACATATGAGTTATCTTCTTATATCCCGTTAAAAGTCCACACCTTAACCGGATCGATCCTGCTATTGCGATTCAAAATGGAAGATTTCGATCAATATGTATCGAGCTTATATACAATAGTCAGTATTGTTATTGGGTTTATTGTTGTTTTTCACCTGGTTTTTGCGTTTTTCCTTTTTAGGTTGATTATTAAACCAATTAACTCTCTTCACGAAAAGAGCCTTGAGATCAGTAGAGGAAACCTTGCTGTTCGGGCCGATATTAAACAGGAAGATGAGATTGGAGAACTTGGTATCGCGTTTAACAGTATGGCGGATTCAATCCAGGAAAAGATCGAAATGCTGCAAAAATATAACGATGTAGTAGAGTCTGAGCTATTAATCGCCGGTGATGTTCAAAAGAATATTGTGTTTCCCAATATTGAGGAAACACAATATTATAAATATTCGGTCTTTTTTAAGTCATTTGCCAAAGTTAGCGGTGATTATTATGATATTTTTGATCTGGGTAATTCGAGCTACGGGTTTCTCCTTGTTGATGCCTCGGGTCATGGGGTACCTGCGGCCCTGATTACCATGGTGGCAAAGGAACAATTCAGGTTATACGCGCCCTTTCTCACGGATCCGGGAGAATTATTTAAAAAAATAAATAATGAAATATCGGAGATTTTACAAAACGCGCAGGGGTATTATTTTACGGCATTCTATCTCATACTGGATAGTGATAAAAAGGTTCACTATTGCAGCGGCGGACACCCGACTCAATTTATCATAAAAGATAAAATGAAAGAAATGAAGCCGTTAACGACAGACGGTTTTCTTGTTGGAATCTCTAAGGAAATGAGTCATATGTATGAAACCCGGTCAATGCAGCTGGAGAGCGGTGACAAAATTGTAATGTTTACCGACGGAATTACCGAGCAGCCCGATCCTGATTGGGAGCAATATGGAATAGGCAGGGTCATGGATTCAATTAAAAAGACTATCTCTGACCCCGGCGAGCTGATTCTCAAGTCGGTTATTGACGATTTTAGCGATTTTGCCGATCCCGATAATCTAAAAGATGACGCTACGCTGATTATTATTGATGTAAAATAATTGCGGCATAAGGAATTCTCCGTAATGAAATTAAGGGCAATCAAAACAGAAATTGTACTGATAATTATTTCTATTATATTAATTATCGGGATGTTTGTATTAAATGATACCATCAAAGATATCCGCCTGGATGAATTAAAGATCGTTTTGCAGCAAACGAATAGTGTGAGTAGTTCCCTGGATCATATTAGCCTGGTTATGAATTACCGGAATCATAAAAAGAGTTATCGAAAAAAAATCTCCCCGGCTAAGGCGGATATGATTGAAATTCGGGTGAATTCAATTCTCTTGTCCGGAGACATAAAGGAAGATGTTCTTCTTGAAAAAGAAGGGTATTTTAAAAAGCCGGTGCTCATTTTAATGAATTTTATTCGCAGGATCGCGGGTAAAAGACCAATAGAAAATGTTTTACAAAAGCGGTCCTCCGTAGCCCTGGATATCGCCTATTATTATGAACGGAATAAGTTATACGGGAAGGCAATAACTTTATATCAACAAATATTGAATGAAGGGAAGTTCCACAGGGCTCAGCTCGCTGGTATTATGCTTCACCAGGGATATTGTCATTCCATTGTGGGAAATTATCAACAAGCTATACAAAAGTATATGCTTGTCATAAAGAATTACGGGGATGAAAAACCATCAATAACTGCGGCAATATTACTGCGATACCTGGAGGGGTTTACCAGTGAGATCAAAAGGATAATAAAAAAAGAAGACTCCGTGAAAAAGGGGAAACAATTGTATCGTCTTATCGCCTACCGGGAGGCTCTAAAGGTCTTTTTACGGGTTGAAAAAGACGCGAAAAGTAAAGAAAAGGCCGAGATCAATTATTATAAAGGCAGATGCTACGAGGAGCTTTCAGACAGAAATAAAGCTCTGCAAGTCTACCAGGAGACCATTATTTCGGATCCAAAATCGGAGTACGCGAAATATTCCAACCGAAGAGTCTACCTGTCAGGGGTCAGGGCCCATAATGGAGCGGTGTTAAAAGAGCTTGCGTTCAAGAATAATCTCCTGCTTAAAGATGAAGCCTTAATAGAAATGAGAGCTGAAGAAAAGCGCATTGCCGAAAAAGCCCCTCCTGCGCCGGTAAAAAATGATTCTTTTAATGAAGCTCTGGCGGAGATTGAAAAGGAAACTCCGGTCTTTAGCAGGGATGAAATTAAAACAATTGAAAAGATCATACAAAAGGTCAATAAGGAGGTCGAAAAGAGCTCGCGTACGGCTCCGGTTATCAAAAAAAATCTGAAGTATAAGATATTTACCACGGACGGTAGTTCTTTTATTGGGACAATTACCGGGGAACGGGCAGGGGCAATATTGTTTAAAACCAACCTGGGAAATACAATTACCATTGAAAAAAAATATATCAAAAGCCGTGTTGTAATACCGTAGTGCGGCTTTGCCGCAGGTTCGAGGTTCCAGGTTCCAGGTTCGAAGTTTAAGAAATTTAACTATTACCACAGGCTATAAGAGATACCGCCAAAAGCTCCGAAGCCGTGAAAGGCTTCGGTTGTGTCATAGATATACAAATACCGGCCTTGAATAAACGCGGAAATATCGCCAAAAGAATACTCATATCCCAGGGCTGAATAGAGGGTGAAGCTGTTATTCCGGACAGTTGTTGTCCCGGTTCCGCTTGTATCGGTATTTTTAACCGCCAGGAACGATGCTCCCGGAAGCAGGGAAACCGTAATATTTCCCCAGCCGTATTTTATAAAAGGAATTAACCATATTGGTCCTGCTGAACAGGTAAAACCGGACAATTTAGCCGGATCATTTGATATATAGAGATATCCTCCCTCAAGGTGAAAACCGGGCATATAAAAGTGTCTTTTTAAGCCGAAAAGTCCGTCCAATCCCTGCTCATAAGAGATTAGCGTGCTGAATCCGCCACTGGGAAAGGTATCCCTGTAAGAGCCTGTTACCATAAGATACCCGCCCATTAGAGATATCCGTCCGCCGGTCCAGGGAGGAGCCTCTTTTTCGGGCTCATTTTTTTCGGGCTCCTCTTTCTTGACTTTTTTTTCTTCTTCCTTCTTCTTAGCTTCCTGCCCTGCAAGAACATGCTTTTTTATCACTTTTTCATCAACCGTTCTTCCAAGTTCTTTATTTATTTTAATATCTTCTTTATAGTCCTTTGTTATATATGTTTTTTTAATAAGGCTTTTTTTGACCTTAAAAACCCCAAAAAAATTGTTAAAAATGACCTCATCTTTTGTTGTTTTGATGGTTTTTCCAATCAGGACAGTCCCGTCTTTCAGGGTAATGGTATCGGCAGAAGCATTCTTATCAAAAAGAATAAGAACTGAAAGCAATATGGCGATACAAAATATATATGTTGTTTTTGTATTCATATTAAAAATAGTAGCATAATAAGATCCTGGTGTCTACAATAATTTCGTGCTACCACAGGGAATATGAGGCTCCGGCAAAAACACCTAAGTCGTGAGTGGCTCCTGATTCACTATTCATATACAAATACCTGCCTTGAATAAACATGGCAAAATCGCCAAAAGAATACTCATATCCCAGGGTTGTATAGAGGGAAAAGCTGGTTGCCCAGGTGCTTGTTCCATCGAACTCGTCTGTAGTCTTCAGGAACGATGCTCCCGGAAGCAGGGAAACCGCAATATTTCCCCATGCGTCGTTAATAAAGGGGATTAACCATAGTGGCCCTGCGGAACAGGTAAAACCGTAAATACTTTCCTGGTCGCCTGGGAAATTGATATACCCTCCCTCAAGGTGAAAACCGGGCATATAAAAATGTCTCTTTAAGCCGAAAAGTCCGTCCGGACCCTGGTCATAGGAGATTAAAGCGCTGAATCCGTTCGCTGCTGTGCTCCCATCGGAAGTGGTTGCTGTTCTGAGATATCCGCCCATTAGAGAGATCCGCCCGCCGGTCCAGGCACCGCTCTCTTTTTCCGGCTCCTCTTTCGTTGCTTTTTCTTTCTCCCTCTCGTTTTTTTCTTCTTCTTTTTTTTGGCCTTCCAGGCCTGCAAGAACCTGCTTCTTTATTTCTTTTTCATCAATTGTCTGCCCCAGTTCTTTACCTATTCTAATATCTTCCTTATAATTCTTTGTAATATATAGTTTTTTAATATGGCTTTTTTTGATAGTAAAAACCCCAAAAAAATTCTTAAAAATAAGCTCATCTTTTGTTGTTTTGGTTACTTTTCCAATTAAGTAAGTCCCGTCTTTCAGGGTAATGGTATCGGCAGCGGCGTTTTGATTAAAAAGAATAAGAATTGAAAGTATTGCTGCAAAAAAGATATATATTGTTTTTGTAGTCATGTTCATTGTTCAGCCACTCCTGTAATGCGGCTGCAGCAAATTTTAGTGCCGCAGGTTGAAAGGCTACTCTAGCATTTTTGTGCTCCTGGTGTCCACAATAATTTTCTGATTTCTGAGGATCTGTTGGCAATGACTTTAGACGCGTCCCAGTCCCCGGAAAAAACGGAAGATATTGCCAAAAAGAACTTGTTTTTTTGCTAATTTCTACTTAGTCTATTTATATGATCCGGAAGGCGCAATATATGGCAATTATTCTCTTGCTGATTTTTTCCTCAGCCTCTATTCACGCACGTTCCCGTCCCGTTCAAATCGGTGTTTACGATAACGCGCCAATGGTGTTCCGGGATAAAGACGGAAAAATTTCCGGATACTCAGTGGAGATCCTGGAATATATTGCGGGAAAGGAAAATTGGGATCTTGAATATGTCTTTTGTGATTGGCCTGTATGCCTTGATATGCTTGAAAAGGGCCAAACCGATATGCAGGTCTATATTGCTTACTCAAAAGAAAGAGCCCTGAAATATGATTTTACACAGGAAACCTTAATTGGGAATTGGGGAGTTGTATATACATGGAAAGGAAGCGGAATAGAAACAATTCTCGACCTGGTAGGAAAGAAAGCAGCAATCCTGAGTAAAGCGATTCATGCTCATGCGTTTAAGGAACTCGTTGATAGTTTTAATATCCGGGTAAGCATTATCGAAGTCGCGGATCACCATTCCGGCTTGAAACTGGTCCATGAAAAAAAAGCCGACGCGGTAATTGTGAACAGAATATTTGGTCTGTACGCAGCTAAAAATTATACTGTTGAAAAAACACATATCATTTTTGATCCAATTGAGATCCGCTACGCTCTTCCAAAAGATAAAAATCGCGATCTTGCCCCGGCCATTGATAAACATCTCAGGCTGTTAAAGGCCGACAAAAAATCATTGTTTTATACCGCCTTTGATAAATCCTTTGGTTTTGAAAAACTCTTTATTCCCCAATGGATAAAGTGGCTTATTGCCGCTGCCGCAGGAGCGGTATGCCTGCTTCTGATAATAGTTTTTTTTTTCAGGAGGCAAACCAGGAAAAGTAAAAGCCTCTTAACGGTTGAAACACAAGAGCGGAAGGAAGCGGAAAATTCCTTGAGGATGAGCGAGGACCGGTTTAAGGCGATTACTACAACTGCCATTGATTCGGTTTTTTGTAAAGATAAAAGCCGTCGTTATACCTTCGTTAATTCTTCCATGGCCGAGTTATTCGGCTGCGCAGAGGAAGATTTGATCGGGAAGACTCCTGAAGAATTATTTGACCCTGATGCCGCGGCTCTCATAAAAGATGTCGACGATAGGACATTTGCCGGGGAAGAGGTTAGCGAAATCAAATCATTACGCATAAACGGAAAAGAGTATACTTTTTTCACCATACAGGTTCCATTGGAAATACAAGACGGTACCGTTCTCAGTATTTCGGGCATCGTCAGGAATATTACGGATCTTATTAATACGCAGCGTGAACTCAAGGACGCCCTGGGAGAAAAAGAAGTACTCTTGCGTGAGCTCTATCATCGGACAAAAAATAATATGCAGATTATCAGTTCAATGCTCTTTCTCCAGTTCCAGGATATTGATGATGATAAAATCACGCAGATGCTGAGTGAAACGCAAAACAGGATCCAGGCAATGGGATTGGTTCATCAGAAATTGTATCGATCGAAAGATCTCTCAAAGATAAATTTGAAAGAGTACATTCTTGAACTGACCCAATACGTGATGGAGGGTTTTGGTGTACCGGCAGAGAGTGTTATCCTGACATATGACATCGCAAATATATTTTTGGTAATTGATACCGCTCTTGCCTTTGGCCTGGTTTTAAATGAACTAATTACAAATTCTTTTAAACATGCTTTTCCGGACGAAAGAAAAAGAGAGATTCATATCTTTCTGGCTAAAACAGGAACGGATGAAGTTGAATTTAATTTTTCCGACAATGGGGTTGGGTTTCCCGATGGCTTCGACTATAAAAACAATAATTCTTTTGGGTTTCAAATTATTCATACAATTGTTGAAAAACAACTTCGTGGTGAAGTCAGCTTCGAAATCAGTGAAGGAGTTCAATGCCGGATTCGATTCAAGGATTCCGGGTACAAACCGAGAGTCTAAAAATGGCAATAACAAAAAACGTGAAGCACAGAGTGCTTCTTGGTATCATAATCGCATTTTTTTTAATACCTGCCGGTATGTATCCTCAATCCGGAGGATTTACCGACGCGGACTATACCCGGCATTTACGGGGGCTGAAAAAACGTATCCCCGGCGACTCGTTTTCCGTTGTTTTGCAAAAACCTTTTTTTGTCATTGGGAACATGCCGCGTAAGGTTCTTGAGGACCGCTGGGCAAAGGGAACAATCGCCTGGGCTGTGGAAAAATTAAAAGAGCGGTACTTTAAAAAAGATCCGAACAAAATTCTTGATATCTGGCTCTTTAAAGATAATCACAGCTATAGAAGATACGCGAAACTTCTCTGGAATTCGGAACCGTCAACTCACTTTGGGTATTATTCCCGGCATCACGGGGTTCTGGTAATGAATATCGCCACTGGCGGGGGAACCCTGGTGCATGAGATTGTTCATCCCTTTATGGAATCTAATTTTGAGGATTGTCCCGATTGGTTCAATGAAGGAATGGGCTCGCTGTACGAACAATCCTTTTCCCTCGATGGGAAAATTATCGGTCTTACGAACTGGCGTCTTGCCGGACTGCAGCAGTCGATCCGGTACAAAAGGCTGCCTTCGTTTAAAACGCTCTTATCGTCAAAAGAGTTTTATTCTCTTGACTATGGGTATGCCCAGGCACGGTACCTCTGTTATTACCTGCAAAACCGCGGGCTCCTTGAAAAATTTTATCAATCCTTTACCGCTAACGTAAAAAAAGATCCTACGGGGTATAAAACCCTGAAAAAGGTTCTTGGCGTAAGGGATATGAACCTTTTTCAAAAGAAGTGGGAAGCCTGGGTTATGAAATTAAAGTTTCCGCAGTCAATATAACCCCTCTTTGTAAACCAAAGAGCAAGGTTTTTTCCGGGAGAAGTTCAAAGGATGTACCGAACAAGATAGGCTCCGCCTTCCTGCGGTATCAGCTCGTGGGGTTTTACCGCAACAGTATCCACTGTTTTAAATCCGAACTTTTTGTATACGGAAAGAGCCCTTTCATTATGGGCCATTACAATGAGGCTCAGGGAATTATAGCCTTCGTCCCGGGCACGGTCTCGCGCGCTGGAGAGCAGGGCGGTCCCAATACCACGGCCCCGGTACTGTTCATCCACACAAAGGGCGTCAATGTAGAGACTTCCGGGAACGGTTTTTGTAAAAACTTCCATAATATGATCAAGCCGTTCCTGAGGAACAAGGGAACGCGTCTCTTCATCGAGCCCCTTGAATTCCGAAGAATAAGCAAAAATCATTCCCGCAATAGTACCGTTTGACCTGGCAACAACGGCGTTCCGGTAGGTATGGTGATTTTTGTCTTCGGCAAGAGAAAAAGCAACAAGCTGCACCGGCGTGAGTCCCGGTACCAGGTCGTGGAACATGAATTCAACAAGCCCGTATGAGGCAATATTTATGAGCTCGGCAATACGGGGGCTCTCTTCTTTTTGCGCGGGTTCGCAGGTGATGTACATGGTCCTTCTCCTGAGATGTTTTTGATTTTCACGTAACTCTTTTTATAACAACCAGGGTTACATCGTCAAGACAAAGATATTCATCAAGAGCGACAATAATTTTTTCTTTTATTTCATCGGGAGATTTTTCACCGCAGGATAAAAATGTTTTCTGTAGTTTTTCCGCGCCAAACATATTGGCGAAACGGTCCTTACCCTGCCAGTCTATTGGGGTCGCTTCGGTTATGCCGTCCGTATACAGCAGCAGACAGTCGCCCGGTTCCAGGGTAAACGAGTAATTTTGAGAGGCATCTTTAAATACATGAGACAGCCCAATCCAGATCCCATTTGTTTCAATAACCTCAATCGATTCACTTCGAGCCCGGTACACAAAGATGTCCTGGTGAAGCCCGGAGAATATGAATGTTCCTTCACTATGTGCGGTTAAAACGGTTATGGTCATATACTTATCTTCATCGAGCTGCTGAATATTGTCTGTAATTGTTTTGTTTATGGCATCCAGCAATTGAGAGGGATTTAAATTTTTATTTTGATTCACCACCGCGTGAATCGCGGTCTGGACCATCATCATAATGAGTCCCGCGGGAACACCATGACCGGAAACATCTCCGATGATGATCCAGTCGGTCTCTTCCTGGTTGATAATATCATAGTAATCGCCGCCTACTTCGCTGGCCGGTTCCATGTACGCGGCAATTTCATAGCCCGGGATATTCGGTTTCTTCGGAAGCAGCACGGTTTGTATTTTATACGCAAGCTCCATCTCACTCCAGAGCTTATTCTTTGTTTGTTCCAGGGACTTTTTGCTCCTTATGAGTTTTTTCGCGTTAACATAATTCAGGTATGCCAGCAGGTACGAATAGATGAGGACAACGGATATACATAACAGGGAAGTAACAAGAGGGGAGTCGGGGTTAAAAGAAAAACCCATAATAAGGCCGCTTATTCCAATGCCGGCGGCAATCAAGAGAAGCCCTTTTCGTAGAAAAGCGGGGCCGCCCGTAGCCATGGTATTCATGGTTACTTCCAGGAACATTGCCAGGGTTGGGAACAGCATAAAATCGATAAAATTCATAATAAAGCCCGTGGAAAAGAGCTCTAAATACATGTTCCTGAATTCCGCTTTTTTGGAGTCGCGGCTGTTCCTGGCGTGAGCATAGGCCAGGTGAGGCCATATAAAAGCAAACCAGGCAAAAATTCCCCACATGAGATAGTTCCGGGACCCGTGAAATATTGTTATCATAATAATAAAGAGCAATATGAGGCCAACGTTTCGGGGGAGGTAGTTAAACCGGACTATGGGATGAATCTTTTTTTTGTTATTCATGCGGAAATCGTATCATAGTCGTGAGCGTAAATCAACAAAAATAGTATACATTTATATTGAACGGGACTATGAACAGGTAGACCTTATCTCTTAAGATCAGCTTCAATTACTTTTGCCGGGTCTTCCCGGCTGCCTTTCTGGGACTTAAAATCGATTAAATATATCCACCAGGCACTTGCGTCATACTGCTTGCTAATGCTATCAAGCGATAATTTATTTTTCCTGAATTGAGGCGGGGGATTATCCATTCCATCGGTAATAACAACAATTTTTATGGTTCTCTCACTATCTGCACTGGAAAGCTCTTCCGCCTTTTGCATTACTGCTTTTATCATCTTGGAAGTATAGGTCCACTTTCCTTTTGCCTCAATCATGGAAATATATTTTTTTAAAATATCCCGGTCGTTTTCGTCGTCAACTATAACCGAAGGATATATTTTAATCTCTTTATCGAACGTCACAAAAGTAAGCCGGTCCCCATCCTCAAGTTTATCGATAACGTGTTCAATACTGCCCTTTGTTTTATCCAGGATGTTCCTGCCGCCGGTTTCCCCACGTCCCGCCATGCTTGTAGATGTGTCAAAAACAAGGATCAGATCTTTTTGCTTTCCGCCGGACTCACCGGACCCGGAGACGCTGCTTTTTGGTTCTGAACAGGAAATAAACAAAAACACCGGGAAGAGCAGTACGCATGCTGAAGTTTTTATTAACAGGGATGATCCGGTTTTCATAGGGAGACTCCATTTCTTTGTTTTTTTATTAAGATCTATATATTCTAATAAAACAATGGAAAATCAATCCCTTTTTTGAGAAATAAAAAATTATATTGACCGGAGATTTAATAAATAATCCAATACCGGAGTTTTCCCAATCAAAAAAGGAGCACGGAACAATGAACCTGCCCGATTATATCACCCTTTTTACTGTTGGCCTTGTTCTCTTAATGGCCCTGGGCCAGCTCATCCGTCCAATTCGTTTTCGAACCCTGGTATTTGCCATACTGCTTATTTTTCTGGGGTATCTTCACCTGTTTTTGTTCCTGGTCCATAGTTTGAAAATATTGGAATATCCTCATTTTATATTTATCCATGCTCCCGTAATTGTGGGCATTGGTCCGCTGATTTATTTCTATATATTGAGCCTTGGAGGAAACAAGGAGACCTTGAGCCGGAAAGAGTGGTTTCATTTCGCTCCGGCAATAATACTGCTCACCGCGGAGATCCCGTTGATTCTTCTATCGGCAGTTGAAAAAAGAGAATTTATTGAATTGGTACTGATCCAAAAAAAGTTTATACTGCCCCGGCTGGGCATGGTGGCGGCCGTTAGTATGGTAGTTATCTATGTAATACTATCATTACGAACCATAGTGATAAACCTGAAAAGTGAAAACCGGAGCCAGAAAAAACTGGCTTTTTGGGTTCTACTGCTAATGGCATGGTTATTCACGGGAATGACCGGGATTATTGCCGTTATTACGCTCTCGTTCTCGTTGATGAAGATTATCAGTATTTTAATTAGTGTGATAATAATCTGCCTGTACCTGCTGGATCAGCGATATCCCCACCTTATAAGATTCGCGACAGTTCCCTTAAAGAGGTCTCCACAGGCAAAGTCCAATCTTGACAAAATAGACCTGGACAACACAAATAAACAACTTACCATGTTAATGGAAGAAGAAAAGTTTTATTGCGATGAAGACCTCAGCCTGGCCCGCTTAAGTGAGGCATTGGAACTGACTCCCCACCAGCTCTCCCGGTTCTTAAACGAGCATCATAAAAAGAATTTTAATATTTTCATAAACGAGTACCGCGTCGCGGACGCGCAGGATCTCCTGCTGACGGAGCCAACCCGGAATACCCTCTCCATTGCTTACGCCGTAGGCTTTAATTCATATTCAACATTCCATTCGGTCTTCAAAAAGAATACCGGGCTCTCTCCCGCTGAATTCCGCCGAAACCACCTGGAAAAGTAAGCTGATTATAATATTGTAAGTTTTTTTCCATCCGAAATTATAATCTTGTAAGAATTTCCTCCTGTTTATTGGTATTTTATTTCTGATTGGTAAATATTAAACTAGAGGTATTGAATAATGAATTATTTTAATAAATTTTCTCCCGAGTCAAAGGCAGCTATATCGCATTTATTATTGCGAATACTCTGTTTGCTCATAATCGAGTATTCATGCGCACAGCTGGTGCAGGAATCATCGGGGATGCCCGCAGTTGCGGGGAATTTTGTTTTATCGTCAATTTACGGTCTGGGGCTTATTTTAAGCGTGGCACGTATTCGATTTGGTTATCTTATTGGAATGGGTGCCGGGGGAATAAATCTTATAGCCAAGATTATTATTATTTTTAAGGGCCATGAGCATTTTCAGTATTATCCCATTGTGTGGATAACCCAGTCCTTAATTGTGATATATTTCTGCTATGTGGCGTATAAAAAAGAGGGCGGGAAGGTTTAACCCGTTTTTATCGTTATAAGCTCCTTTTAAAAGCATCGAATTCGATGCTTTTAAAAGGAGCTTGGTTCCGGCTCCGCAGTTCAACAGCAGTCTTAAAGTCGGCAGTAGCCCGTTCCCGGTCTCCTTTTATTAACCAGAGGCAGCCCCGCCAGGCCGGTAGAGGAAATGGTTTTTCTTGAGAATGGAATCGACCTTATGGAGCGCTGTAGTGACTTCTTAAAGAAAAACCGCCATTATCAACACATACAGGTTTATTCTGCAAGTTGTCAATCATAATCCCGGGAGTTTTTTCGGGAGCCGGTTGAACTGTTATAAAAAAAATCAGCAAAATACTGTTGTTTATTGCTCTACACCTAGCGTTCATTCCTGCTTGAGTGTTCGAGTATTGCCTAAATGGGAAAAAAAGTTTATATTATATAAAAAGCCTTAGAAGGAGAATTTATATGATAACCATGTCAAAATCAGAAGTTGAGATAGATCCTATAATATCGGAAGTCCTTGATACATATTACTCACTGGGGGGAACCCGCAACCGTGAAGGTCTTGAAGAGTTTCTTAATGTCGGATTGGGTTACATAACCCTTCCCGGTGTTGATCCCGGGCTCCGGGAGCAGGCGGTAAACGCGAAGCATCTTTTTGTATTGTGGGATGTTTTTTTGGATGATGTGGTTGATACCTATAAAAATATGACTCTGGCACGCTCAATGCTCTCCAGCGCTTTTCAATTAAAAGAAGAAGATCTGGCCGTAATTAGTCCGGATGACAGGGAGTGGTTTTTTACCTATTGCCGTATTCGGGAAGATTTTTTTGATATGATTGGAAATTTTCCCCGGTTTGAACAATTTAAAACAATTATTGAATATGATATAAAACAGTTTTTAAATTGTATTGAGTATTCGTTCCTGATATTTGAAAACCCCCATCTTATAAACCTGAATGAACACCATTTGTATGTTTCACATAATATGAACCTTATGATTTTTTCAACGATTGACCTTATGTGTTCCCCGGAGTTCAGCCTTGCGGACCTGAGCATTCTTAGAAGAGCTGCCTGGGAGGGGCAGTATATGACCCGTATTGATAATGATCTTTCCACCTGGGAAAGAGAAGTTCAAGAGGGGGATTTCAGCTCCAGTGTTCTTGCCCTGGCAATTGAAAAGGGAGTACTTCATTGCGATGAGATCGTTTCCGGTAAATTTGAAGCAAATAATGCCCATGCAATTATAGAAGAAATTAAAAACTCTGCTGTATTGGATGAATTATACGCTGACTGGGAAAACCGAAAATTAAAAATAATCGAATTTTCTGAAAAATGCGAAACCATAGATATTGAATCATATCTAGACGGACTCGTTAAGGTACAAGAATTGTATGGAAAATCAAAAAAAATAGTCTAATACCAGGCACCAGGAGAGCCATAGAGTAAAAAAAATATTTCGTTTCGGTTTCATCGAAATAATAGAACCGGTCTAAGGATAATATACAAAACAAAAAAAACAATTGAGATAAGGAGCCCTGCCAGGGAGCTTATGGCATAAATCCGTTTTTTTCCGAACCGTTCATTATTGAACAGGGGGAAGAACACACTTCTCAGCACATTGGGAAAGAGGTGTGCCGCGAATAAAAAGAAGAGGCTAATGAGGGTAAAGACAAAAACCGTACCGCTTATTATCATCATAATGTCTGTTCCCAGGTATTTTTTCCCGAAAAGTATGGCGCCTTTGTCCAGGTAATTATCTTCAAACAGGAAAAAGGCTCCTACCGGGAGTAATATAACTATTATGAGGAGCAGGTGAGCTGAAAAGATAACAGCGCTGAATAGAGACCGTTTATATTCCCAGCCCGATAATTTTACCGAACTGTTTTTTTCCGAATTGGCCAGCCGACAGGCGATATATGAAGCCAGGAACATGAGCAATGAGAAATTAATGCATATATTGCTTATTGATCTCAGGACCGCGCTGCCTCCTATGCTGATTGAAGCACCAATGACCCATAAAATTACCGAAGCAATGAAGAGCTTGAAACTCCATGAGGAAAATTGTTCTCTTTTCATATACTGTATCTCCTTAAAATAAAAGATTTCTTATGTTAAACAATGCCGAATCCATTTGTCAAGAGCTTTCTTGAGAGCGCGGACCCCGTCGAACGGGGAAAAATACGAAAGAAACTGTGGTTACACCGGGGTCAATTTTGCGAAGATGCTCCGGCCAGGTGTGCGACCCCTGCGAGGGGTTTGGTTCTGAGTGACGTTGCAGTGCAACGCCTTTACTGGCTGGTTTCAGGCCAGAGCTATGGAGATTCCGAGGAGAGGGTCGTTTTGCAAAGATGCTTCGGGCAATGTCTT
>JAAENB010001108.1 GCA_024224995.1 bacterium
AATAAAAAGTATGGGTCGCCCTGAACATTTATATATTTCGGCGGACGCCTCCGACATAAAAGCGCTGCAAAAAGCATATGAAGAGATTAAGCGTAAGTATTCGAAAATCGACGGCGTAATTCATTCTGCTATCGTATTGTCAGATAAAAGTCTGATGAATATGGAAGAGGAGCAGTTTCGCGCGTCTCTTTCCGCCAAAGTTGACGTCTCTGTTTGTATGGCGCAGGTTTTTGCAAAAGAGCCTTTGGATTTTATGCTGTTTTTCTCTTCCATTCAATCGTTTATGAAAGCTGCCGGCCAGGGCAACTATGCCGCGGGCTGCACATTCAAGGATGCTTTTGCGCACAGGCTTTCCTGCGACACGGATTATCCTGTAAAGGTTATAAACTGGGGATACTGGGGAAGTGTCGGGATAGTCGCTTCAAAAGAGTACAACGATCAGATGGCAGGACTGGGCATAGGTTCTGTCGAACCGGAAGAAGGGATGGACGCTTTGGAAAAACTTCTTGCGGCTCCTGTGAACCGGCTTGCTTTTATGAAAACTACCGAATCCTTTGACTGGCAGGGAATAAATACCGGCGAATCAGTAGCCCTCTGTCCGCAAAATGTCTCTTTGAATATGAAAAATATCCTGGGCAGTGTTTTGAACCGGGATATTAAAGAAATCCGTGAGTCAGCCGATTTTGCAACCGAACTCAACGAGCTTCTTTTTCGGATGATGCAGGGGCAGTTACAGGCTGTCGGACTTTTTGCCGAAAAGAGACAAAGGACGGAAACGATAAAAAGAAAAACCGGAATTATCCATTTGTATGACAGATGGCTTGAACAGAGCCTTGCTGTTTTTTCCAAAAAAGGTCTGATCGAATATGACGGAGAGTCATACACGGCAAGGGATATTTCGCCTGCGGATACTGATGCACTATGGAAGGAATGGGAAAGGAAAAAAAATGCATGGTCCGAAAATCCCGGGATGAGAGCCAGGGCAGAGCTGGTTGAAGCGACTCTGTACTCTC
>JAAENB010001109.1 GCA_024224995.1 bacterium
AACTTTTGTGCCATGAATTGACTTATCCTATGTTTCATGAAATATCCAGACAAATTTTGATTTGCAATTTAAAGTCCGAAACAGGTTTAAAAATCGCAGACCGTTTACCCCAGGAAACAGGTCAGTTCCGGGTCGGCATCACCAGCATATGATACCCGTAATCCAGTAAAATATCCATAGACTTGTCAGCAGAGTATTCTATCAATTCTGATTCCCTGTCTTCATCTTGCGGCGCAGTCACTCTGATCCAAAGGCTTTCCGGGTCTTCAGGGCTTTCTGTAACGCTGATGAATTTCACGTCGGGAAATCTTTCTCTCACATAACCTACAAGATTTTCAATCAGTTCTTCCTGCTTGAAGTTAATCATTTTTCAATCTCCTTTCCTCCTTCCAATTCTTTAGAGGGTGTTTGAAAAGTCCCAGAGGGACGGCATGTTTATAGCCTGAATGCTGAAAAAAACACTGCGGGCGGCATGAAAAAATGATTTTCTTCGGAAGCCGGTATTTTTGAGGCAATATCTATCACATGTCGCCCCTATGGGGCTTTCTGAATTTTTTCGGACATGCGGCTATAAACATGCCGTCCCCTGGGACTTTTAAAACACCTTCTATAGTGTATAGTATTCTCAATGTGAATATTTGTCAAACAGTCAAGTATTGACAGTATTGACAGTTCTGTGAATTCTGGAAATCACAGTTCAGATAAAAATGAAAATTAAAAAACATTTTATTTCAGCAGATTAAAAAAAATATACAATTATTTTGAAAAATTTTGACTGATACCTATTTTTGCGGCGATGTATAAAATATAAAGATCATCATTGCAGGTCAGTCGCCCATAAAATCATGGGTTTATAGTTTAACTTCATAATTTTAAAGGAGAATTTTTATGAAAAGGATGTCGTTTTTGTTTATTGTTGTTTTGGGTGTTGGAATTTTGTTCAACGCTATTGGCATGGCTGCTACAATTTATGTGGATCAGTCCGGCGGTGGGGATTACAAAACTGTTCAGGAAGGGATAGACGCAGCAGACGGAAGCGCTGAAGTAAACGATATTGTCAAAGTTGCACCGGGGGTTTATGAGGAAGAAGTGGTCATAGACAAAAAGGTTTCACTGATCGGCTCCGGTCCTAATTTTACCATCATTGACACAAGCAGATATACTGATGCGCCTAAAAACGCAATCACTGTTGAAGTAAGCAATGTGCCTGTTGTTATATCCGGTTTTACGATAACATCCGGGGTCAGAGGAATTGATCTTGCTAAAGAACTGATTATCTGCACAATTAAAAACTGTGTCATTGTGAATTGTGCAGATGGCATATACTGTAAATCACAAAACCTTAACGCCACTATTCTTAATAACACTATTGTTTCAAATGATGGCACCGCTCTTAATCTTAGTTATAATACAAACTCTGTGGGAAATATCAAAGGGAATATATTGGCATTCAATGGGGGATATGGTATAAAGGCACATGGTTGGGCTACCTGGATAATTGATTACAATAATGTGTATCAAAATTCAGAAGGCAATTATTATGGTTGTGAGGCTGGTTTATACGACATTGAAAAAAAACCAGAATTCGTTGACCGCGACACAGGAAATTACGCATTGAAAAGCGGCGATTCTCCATGTATTGACAACGGAATCGAAGCTCCCTCGTATAACGATCCAGACGGAACCCGAAACGATATGGGCGCATATGCCGGCCCCGATTCTGTTTCATTCTGGCCTTATATTACAGGCGGCCCTGTTATAACAGAATTAACCGTAACTCCCGCATCACTTCCAGAGGGTAGCAAAATAACCATCAGAGCCAAAGGACGGGTCAGATAAAGGAGGGGTTGCATGATAAAATACATTGTCATACTTGCGGCAATCGTCTTTATTCTGCCCGGCATGTCTTACGGAGCACATACTATTTCCGGGGCGGAATATTATATTGACAATGATCCGGGTGAAGGCAACGGTACACCGCTTAATCCCGAAGACGGCACTTTTGACAGCGATTTTGAAACTACAGACATGGAAATCACCCTGCCGAATCTTACCATAGGGCCTCATTTTCTTTATGTCCGCATGAAAAATGAGGAAGGCACATGGGGTATCAGCAGAAAACACCTGTTTATGATAACCGGTACAAAAACTGTCAGTGCTGCTGAATATTATATTGACAGCGATCCCGGCAATGGACAAGGCACTCCATTGAATTCAACAGGCAACGGCCTGTTCGAGTTGTCAGAAATTGACACTTCAGAACTTGAATCCGGCATACATCATATCTTTGTAAGAATGAAAAATTCCGAAGGAACATGGGGACAGCCAAGACAGTATGCTTTTGAGGTTTTTAATGCAGGCGTTCCACTGTTTTTCAAAGGTGCTGAATATTATATTGATGTTTACCCGGAATCAGAAACAGGAACCCCTTTTACTGCTTCTGACGGCAATTTTGACGAAGAAGAGGAAGAATTTGAAGGTGAAATTGACGTATCAGAATTAGAACCAGGAGAACATAAACTATATATCCGTTGTCAGGATTCATACGGAAAGTGGGTACTGGCGAAGCAGATCACTTTCAGCATTGATGACAGCGGAAATGTTGTTTTAACATTGCTGTATGACGCTGTAAAGATTTTAAAGGCACTGGCAGGACTGAATCCAGGCGGTATCTCTCTTGAGAATGATATAAACGGAGACAGTAAAATCAGTTTTGCTGAAGTAGTATATCTCCTTCAGAAAATTTCTGGTTTAAGATGACAGGGCAGATTTGGGCGGCTCACAATTTAAACCATGTGTAACATTGGATTATAGTTGTCTGAACTGGGGATTATGGATTAACCGGATTAACAGGAAAGAGTGTAACCAAAATAAAACAACTCCTCGTTCCCACGCAGAGCGTCACTGCCATTAAGTTAAGGGACAGACACTTTAAGTCCCGATAGGGACGGCAGATAATAGCCCGGCAATTCATTGCCGGGTCGGTTATGCCCTTTTGTCAAGTCCCGTTAGGGACGACAGAGCTTTTTCTGCCGTCCCTAACGGGACTTGAGATGTGTGTGATCTTACCCCGGCAATGAATTGCCGGGCTATTATCTGCCG
>JAAENB010001110.1 GCA_024224995.1 bacterium
AGATGCAGCTCTTTCTTTATCTCTTCCGGGATTAAGGAATAGGCTGCTTCCATGATCCTGTCGTGCTGAAAGCTGTATATATCATCCGACATTCCTATAAGGCCCTCTTCTACCGGTTCCGTCAACTCGTTAAGCGCTTCGCTTATGGACTTCCCGGTTACCGCAGAGAGTGTTTTCAGGTCGAAGCGGTCTCCGATGCAGGCTGCTGTTTTTAATATTTCCCTGGCTTTATTATTTAAGCCGTCAATCTTATTCGCCATGAGTTCAACAACATTAGCGGTGATATTCGTCTCCCCGATCCTGTCTATATCCCAGAACCAGCCTTTTACCGGGTCTATTTCCAGGAGACCGTTGTCGTACAGGGTCTTCATAAACTGCTTTACAAAAAACGGGTTCCCTCCTGTTTTCCCATGCACCAGTTCTGCCAGAGACTGCGACCGTTCTTTGCTGCATCTCAGCACTTCACTGACAAAATCATTCACATGACGCGTACTTAAGGGGGCCAGGACTATTTTTTTAATCAAGACCTCTTCTTTTCCTATCTCATCCAGTACTCCCATTAACGGATGGGTTTCGGATACTTCCGTGTCCCGGTATGCTCCGATGAGCAGCAATGATTCCATCCCGGGATCGATTATCATATTCCGCATGAAATTAAGGCTGGCCTGGTCGGCCCATTGCAGGTCATCGAGAAAAAGGACCAGGGGATGATCTCCGGAGGCAAAGACTTTTATAAAATTCTTAAAGACAATGTTGAACCTGTTCCTGGCTTCCTCGGGATTTAACTCCACAACATCCTGCTGCCTGCCGATTATGAGTTCCACTTCCGGTATCACATCGGTTACCACCTTTCCCAATGTCTCCAGTGCCTTTCCTATTTTCTGCTGCCAGGTCTCGGTCTTTTGTTTGCTTTCCGACAAGATATTTCTTACCAATCCGCGGAACGCCTGGATTATAGCGCTGTAGGGCACATCCCGTCCGTACTGCTCATACTTTCCGGATATAAAATATCCCCGCTTCGCAACGATCGGTTTATTGATCTCTTTTATTAAAACCGATTTTCCGATACCCGGCGCCCCGGACACCAGCATCATCACCACTCCCTTTCCCGCGGTTTCCCGTTCCGGGTGACTTACCAGGTCAAAAGCCGCCATAAGTTCCGCTATTTCTTCTTCCCGGCCAAAAAGTTTTTGCGGCAGGATAAAGCGCGGAGATATATCTTTTTCTCCCAGCTCAAAGAGTTCAACACGCCCTGTTTTTTTGAGCTGCTCCCTGCAATTATGAATATCGGCCATAACTCCGTACGCGTTCTGGTAGCGGTCCTCTGCTGTTTTTGACAGGAGCGTCAGCACGATGTTTGAGACCGCTTCGGGTAACGCGGCATTATACGCTGCCGGCGATACCGGCTTTCGGGCGATATGTGAATGAATCAATTCCAGGGGATCGTCTGAGGTATAGGGCGGCTTGCCTGCAGCAAACTCATACAGGGTTATACCCAGAGAATACAGGTCGGTTCGATAGTCGATTACCCGGTTCATTCTCCCGGTTTGCTCCGGTGAAATATAGGGCAGAATTTCACGGCACACTGTTTGTGAATAAATGTCCTCATTCTCATGAGTAATCTCATACCGGGCGCCAAACCCGGTGAGTTTAATTTCCCCGGTTGAGATGTTTATCAAAACGTTATGCGGGCGTATATCACGGTGCGTTATTTCGTTCGAATGCAGCGCTCCCGTGATTTCCGACAGTATCTCTGCTGTCTCTAAAAAAAATTCCAGAGAGGGTTTTGCACGGCTAAGAAATTCCTTCAGCGTGCCTCCGGAAAATTCTTCTTCCTCAATGATGATTGTATCATCTTCTTCCGTTACGGCAAGGGTTCGCAGCACTCCCGGTATTTCCAGAGCCCGGATTTTCTCGTATTCATGCTTGAACCGGGCTATGTCGGAACGGCTGGCACGGGTTGTCTTTAGTTCAAGCTCCTTCATGCACCCTCCTTCCCTACACCAAACGCCACCACAACCCGCACTCCTCCCTCATCACGATTACAAGCTTCCAAACTCGCGTCCGCGTAATAATACTTTAAGCGCTTCAATATATTCCCAAGAGACCGCGAATAGATATCTTTCTTAGTAAGCCCAATGCCATTGTCAAGAACCTCTACCGTTACCCGGTTACCAGCCCGCTCCGCAAACACCTTAATATATCCCTTCCCTTTCATATCGCGCAATCCATGCTTCATGGAGTTTTCCACCAGCGGTTGTATACACAAGGGCGGAACCTCCACATCTTCAAAAACTCCTTTTTTCTCCATCTCCGCGCTCATTCGATACCCAAACCGCAGAGATTCCATATCCAGGTAATTCTTCACGAACTGCCACTCATCCTCAAATGATATAATTGACAATAAAGACTTGTCCATTAAAAAACGGTAGTTCTCCGACAATTTCTGAAGCGCGTCTGCTGCTTTTTCCGGCTTTACCTGTACATAGGCATGAATGGTATTGAGGGCATTAAACAGAAAATGCGGGTTCATCCGCTCCTGTAAAAGCTTATATTTCGCTTCTTTATGCTCCCGTACTGTCTGCCGGAGCGTCACCAGTGTCTCGACCCGGCTTACCAGCTCTTTCCGGTTAAACGGCTTGGGCAAATAATCATTTGCCCCGGCCTCAAATCCCGCCGCAAGGTCTTCCACACTATTCCTTGCCGTGAGCATAATTACCGAAAGCTCGAATAACGAATAACTCTGCCGCAATACCCGGCACACCTCATAGCCCGAGACCTTCGGCATCATAAGATCCAGCAGCACCAGGTCGTACTGCTCTCCCGCCCCCCGCTCTCGAATTTTATCAATCGCCTCTGTCCCGTTTAACGCGGTCTCTACGGTGTATCCCTCATTAATGAGATACCCGGCCACCACCCGTAAATTCACCGGGTCATCGTCCACTGCCAGCACAAAACCCTTGCTCTCTTCATTGCTCACGGCACTTTCGACCGGCGCTTGCGCTGTTTCTTCGAGTACCTGCTCCGGTAAGGGGTTCCCTGCTTCCCGCACCGTTGTTACCCTGGGCTTTGCTTCTTCCGGAATGTCTCCCTTCCACTGCGGCAGCGTAAACATAAAGCGCGAGCCTTTTCCTACTTGCGACTCAACCCATATGTTCCCTCCGTGGAGCTCTACCAGTTGTTTTACGATGGAAAGCCCTATTCCCGTACCGCCGTATTCCCGGGAGATAGAACCGTCTGCCTGCTCAAAGGATTCAAACACCCCGGTTTGCCGCTCCACGGGAATCCCAATCCCGGTATCGCTCACGGTTACGCGATAGAATTCTCTTTCCGGCTCTGCGCTTACCCGCACCCGGCCTTCTTCCGTAAACTTGACCGCGTTCCCCACCAGGTTAAACAGCACCTGCTGCATCCGGTCTTCGTCTCCCCGTACTACCGTGCCCGGTTCTATTGCATTCTCAAGTTCCAGTTCTTTTGGACCTTTAAGAGCCTTACAGAGTTCTAGCACCACATCCGTGAGCGTCCGTAAATTCACCGGGTTCTGTTTCAGTTCCATATCCTTGTTTTTCAACTTTGAAAAATCGAGTATATCATTCACCAGGTTCGAGAGCCTCTTGCCGCTGGCCGTAATGAGCGAGAGGTTTGTTCTGGCATCCGGAGTCAGTTCCGTTCCCGGGTTTTCCAGCATAGCATCGGCAAGACCGATTATCCCGTTGAGCGGAGTTCGCAGCTCGTGAGAGGTGTTGGCCAAAAACTCGTCCTTGAGCCGGTCCAGCTCTTCAAGGCGAATATTCTTTCGTTCCAGGTTCTCGTATAAACGGGCGTTATCTATTGAAATCGCTACCTGTGAAGAGATGACCCGAAGTACTTCTTCCCGCTCAGGGGTAAATGAGCCCGTTGTTAAATTATTTTCCAGGTAAAATATTCCGGTCAGGGTTCCCTGGTTTACGATTGGAAAACAAAGTATCGATTTCGGTTTCCGCTCTACTACAGAGAGGTCATCGGTAAAGTCTCCTTCTTCTGCCGCGTTGCTCAGCAGCACCTGGTCTGTTGTCCGGGCTACATACCGGACTATTGCCGACGAAAGTCCCCGGTGCTTGTCTATGGGAATACTTCGCAGTACGGTCACGTCTTCGGTTTCCACCCGGCCTTCGGCCTCCACGTAGAGCTCGCCCTCTTGTTCCAGGATCATAACCCCGCGTTCGGCTCCGGCGTTTTCCAGGGCCAGCCGCATAAGCCGGGAAAGCAATCTTGAAAGCACAATCTCTCCGGATATGGCCTGGGAGGTTTTCATTACTGTTGACAGGTCCATTGCTTCTGACGCCCTTGTCGATGAAGTGTCTGTCGGCTCCTCCGTGCTTGCCGGTTTTTCCGGTGCTTTTGGCACCAGGTCCGGCCAGGTTTCTTCCAGGTGGCGGAGTTTGGCTTTTGCTCCCCACCTGCGATAGCAGGCGTAAGAACGATTCAGGTAAGCCCGGGCTTCCTCAATGTAATCTCTCTCCTTGTAGTAACTTGCTGCCAGTTCCGCAGACAGGGCTTCGTCCTGGGTAAATTCGTTTTCGTGGGCGGAGTTTATGGCCTTGCGGTACATATCTATTGCCCGGGCGTCATTGCCCGTTACCCGGGCCAGTTCTGCTTCTACCAGGTAATAATGGTGAAGGTGATTCATTGGTGCATAATGCGCCCATTTTTTCATTTTTACCTGGTTCTTTTTTACTTGCTTAAGAAATTGTTTTTGTTTGCTTTTTATTGACCCGGGATATAACGCAAGGGAGGTCAGTGAATCGTAATAATAATATACTGTAACTATCTGAAATGACAGTATATTTCCCAGGTATTCTTTTGCTTTAATTGAATACTCAAGCGCGCCTGTATAGTCCCGGAAAAGATAACAGTTTAATAATTGAATTGAATAGAATTGGCAAATCGCGCTTTTATCATTAATTTCCTGAAAATACAACAGCTTTGCCTGCTCATCATATTCTTCCGCATTAAAAGCACTTGCATGCTTCTTCTCTATTTTTAAATTTAATACGGAACGGTAATATATTTCAAGAATCAGGATGGATTGCTTTTGCTTCAATTTTACCATTATATCATAATAGACTGCCATTTCTTTTTCCGCAACATCCAGGTTAATTCCGGCAATATAATAAATAAACAGGTAATTAAATAAAGCATGACACGCGTATTCCAGGTCTCCATAGAGCAGCCCCTTCCGGTACGCTTCCAACATTGGGTCCGTTGCTCCCCGAAAATGAGCTACCCAATGCCGTAAAAAAGAATTGACGATATATATTGTTCGCCCTTCCGTTGCTTTTGATCTTTTCGATAATTGTATAGCCGCTTCACCAAACTGGTATCCTTTTTCATATTCTCCCAATAATCCGGATACAACTAATCCAAAAGCACCATAAAAAAAGCCCGAATATGGCGCGTTACCGTATTTGCTTGAAATTTGTATTACTTTTAACACGAAGAACGGCAGCAGCTCCGATGAATAGTTATACACTGCCGAAATAGTTCTTGCCATGATTCGTATTGCCGCCAATGTCCGCTGGTCTTCCATTTCCTTTGTATTTACCCGGTCTTTTGCATCCTTGCTCCATATGAAAAACTTTATCCGTAATATTTCAATTACCGTATAAATCTTCCCGGGGTTTTCCGGCAAATTTATTCCCAGTGATCGCAGCAGCGGCAACGCGATCTTAATTGCTTCCTTTAAATCATAGCGGGAATAACATGCCTGGATCTTTATCTCATATACTTTAATTTTATCTAATAAAGTTTTGCTGTTTTTTAATACTTCTTCCAGGTGGTATTCCATCTGAGTATTTTTTGTACTGAGATAGGCTGCTTCTGCTGCTTCCTCATGTAGTGATAGTGCCAGGGGATAATCCCGTTCCCAGAGTTTTTCTCCTTCCAGTGTTATTCCTGTTTTCAAATATTCATAGCCCTGGGTATATGCTATGGAACGTTTTGCCTTTTTCCCGGCTATGAGATTAAGCCGTGCCAGGGCTTCCTTTTCTTCCGGTGATTCCAACAGGTCTATTCCAAAATTTAACTGGTTTACTATATCAAATATTCTGTCGGTCAATTCTTCTTCCGGTGTTTTCTCCCGTAGATACCGGCCAATTTTCAAATGAAGTTTATTTCGTTTTTCTTCCGGAACGAGTGAATAGACCCCTTCAAGTATCCGGTCATGTAAAAAAACATACTTGTTCTCCGTTATGCCCACCAGCCCCTCATCAACTGCCACCGTGAGATTGGCCAGCACCGCGTCGATCGTTTTCTCCTCTACCGCCGACAGGGTTTCCAGGTCAAAACGGTTTCCTATGCATGCTGCTGTTTTTAAGACTTCCTGTGTTGCCGCAGCCAGCTGTGTTATTTTTTTTGCCATAAACTCTACAACATTGTCGGTCATTTCCACCCGGTTTATCCGGTCCATATCCCACTGCCATCCCCGGGCCGGATCAATTTCCAGGAGATGGTTATCGTACAAATTTTTCATGAACTGGTTTACGAAAAAAGGATTTCCATTTGTTTTCTTATGCACCAGCTCCGCGAGCGGCGCGGTTCTCTCATCTCCTGCCATTAAAAATCCGCTGATAAAATGCTTCACATCACAGACCGGGAGCGGCGGCAGTTCTATTCGGCTTACCCGGATCTTATCCTGCTCGATGCTCTCCACTGTCTTCACCAGGGGATGACTGCCGGGTACTTCGTTATCCCGGTAAGCCCCAATAACAAAAAGATACTCAATCCCGGGATCGGTTATTATATTCTCTATTAACTTCAGGCTGGCAAAGTCGGCCCATTGCAGGTCGTCCAGGAACAGTACCAGGGGATGCTCCTCCCTGGCAAAGACTCCTACAAATTTTTTGAACACATAGTTAAACCGGTTGTGGGTCTCTTCCGCTCCCAGTTCCGGAACATCGGGCTGAAAGCCGATGATGAGCACCATCTCATGGATCACATCCGTTATTACTCTCCCGTTTGGGCCCAGGGCTTCCTTCAGCCACTCTTTCCATGCTTCTATCCGTTCCCTGCTCTCTGTTAGCAGCTGCCTCACCAGGCCCTGGAATGCCCGGATTATGGAACTATAGGGCTTGTCCTGGCCAAACTGCTCATATTTCCCGGATATAAAATAGCCCCGCTTCGCGACTATTGGCTTATGGACCTCCCGCACCAGGGCCGATTTGCCTATTCCGGGCGCTCCGGATATGAGCATCAATTCCCTGGAGCCTGCGCCGACCCTGTCGAAGGCGGCTATGAGCATTTCTATTTCTTTTTCTCTTCCAAAGATCTTTTGGGGCAGGCTAAAACGCGGGGAGATATCTTTTTCACCAGGCTCGAAGAGTTCTACGCTCCCTGTTTTTTGCTGTTGTTCCCTGCATTTTTGTATATCGGCCATTACTCCGTAGCCGTTCTGGTAGCGGTCTTCCGCTGTTTTTGACAGGAGCTTCAGGATTATGTTTGAGACCATTTCAGGCATTGCGGTATTATACTCAATCGGCGGCACCGGCTTTCGGGCGATATGCGAATGGATCAGTTCCAGGGGATCGTCTGAAGTATAGGGCAGCTTGCCCGTTACAAACTCATACAGGGTTATTCCCAACGAATACAGGTCGGTGCGGTAATCGATTACCCGGTTCATTCGGCCGGTCTGCTCCGGTGATATATACGGCAAAATTTCGCGGCACATCATTTGCGAATAGATCCCCTCATTCTCATGAGTTATCTCATACCGGGCGCCAAACCCGGTGAGTTTGATCTCCCCGCTTGAGATATTTATTAAAATATTCTGCGGCCGTATATCGCGGTGCGTTATGCTGTTCTTATGGAGCTCCCCTATTATTTCCGACAGCTTTTCCGCTGTCTCCAGAAAGAAACTCACCGACGGCTCGGTGCGGCCAATAAATTCCTTCAGCGCCGCTCCGGGAAATTCTTCTTCCTCTATGGTTATGGTATCGTCTTTTTCCGTTACAGACAGGGTCTTCAGCACGCCGGGCATTTCCAGAGCCCGGATCTTTTCGTATTCCTGCTTAAACCGGGCTATGTCGGACCGGCTGGCCCTGGTTGTTTTTAGTTCCAGAATTGTCATGTGCCCTTATCCTGTTTTTTGACTCTTCACTATACAAAATTGTCCCATATTATGGTACAACACTTCTTTTGGAAAGTCAAGATAAAACAGAAGGTCAAAAGGATGGTTTTACAATTCGTTCCCCAATATCTCATTATATTTCTCAAAAACTTTTCTGTTAGAGAGAATTGTATCATGGTCGCAGTTGAAGCCGAATTTTCCTTTCGAGCTTCTGTATGCCCGTTCATCAAGGGCTCTTCCTTTTGCTACGGTATCCCTTTTGCCGTAGAACAGGTAGTAGGGTGTTTCCGGGGGCAGATCGGCTCTGAGGGTTCTTTTTATGAAGGCGCTTCTGGAGCCCACATCGAGCCAGTTTGGAAGTTTTTTCTGCGCGAACGTGAGAGAATAATCTGCCGATTCAAAGCCGGACCAGGGAGTGGCAAAGGTGATATAAAGCTTTACAAAGTTATCATATTTTTTAAAGTTATATTGCGTTAAGAGGGAACGGGTTACCAGGCCTCCCATACTATGGGCGGTTATACACATTTTATTAAACTTATATTTCTTTTTAAGTTCAATAAGCTTTTCAAATAAAAGCCGTGAAGAAAGGGTCAGCCGTATTCCCGATGGATAATAATAAAACCAGGGCTGGTATCGCTTGCGGTCCAGGCGCATTAGAAAATAGACCCAGTTCTGGGGGGTTCCGCCCACGCCATGTACAAAGAGCACGGGGATTTTGTTGGGATCGTATTTTTCCGCGAAATAAATATTGGCACCAAAGGCTTTCATAAACACCGAAGGCCGCCACTGCCCGGCTTCGGCATTGGCCATGGAAAATGTCTCATCGTATATCTTCATCAGCTGGCCGTTTGCCGCCTGGTAGGTCAGGGCATCGAAATCATCTTTGATAAAAAGCTTCTGCGGATAACTCATACTTCGGGAACTGCTATCCCCTGACTCTATATTAATCCCTTTGCGTACCTCTCCTGTCCTGAGATTTATTTTTTGTTTATTCTTATAAACCCCCGATACTTCGTTCTGTTCGAAAACGGCATTGTTGTTAAAATCCGTAATAGTATAGATATGGAATTGCCCCTCCGGGAGATAGAGCATAAAAGTCCCGGCTTTTTTAAGTATTACAAAATCAGTGGGTGTCGTATTCGTAAAAGTTAGGGGGTGGGCAATAACCATTACCGGGTAATTAAAATCACTATTGCTAATGACCTTCCCCATAATGACACTGGAATTATAGATCTTTAGCTCTTTGTCGTTTTGCAGCCTCGTTGTTATTTCCTCTACGTTATCCCGCTGGCCAATACTGAAATAGGCGCATCCCGTTATTAGAATTCCGCAGATGAGAAATATTATAAGATATATATTTTTTTTATATTGTTTCATTCGTTTTACACTCGTTTATTTTTCCATCTTTTTTTGCAGATAGTCTGCAACAGTATGATACCTGCTTTCCCGGGCCAGGTCCAGGGCTGTTTTTCCTTCATTGTTCTTCAGGGTCAGATCGGATCCTTTTTCCGCCAGGCACTCTGTCATTTCGTAATAGCCGTAATATGCTGCCGTCATTAGCGCGGTCATCCCTTTTTTATTCCTTACGTTAACATCCGCGCCATTGTTGAGCAGCACTTTGAGTGTTGCTAAATTACTTTTGACCGTTGCGTTATGCAGCGGGGTATCGCCATTATTGTCTTTAACATTTGCGTCTGCGCCATGCCGCATGATCAGGGGTACCAGGTTGTAATATTTATAATATACCAGCATATGCAGAGCTGTCTTTCCATCATCGTTCCGTATATTTAATCCTTTCCCGGTTTTCAGCAACAGCTTCAGTATTGGCTCATCACCATAATATGCCGCATATATCAATGGGGTATAGCCGTAAGAATTTTTTACTGTCACATCCGCTCCGGCTTCAAGGAGTGCCTGTACCGCTTTATAGTAATTGCTATTGATTCTTGTTCCTATCACACTGTCCAATCCTAGAATCAGCGGGGTTTCGCCATTGTTGTCTTTTATATTCGGGTTCGCGCCATGGCGTATAAGCAGGGGAACCAGGTTATAAAATTTATACGATACCAGCATATGCAGGGCTGTCTGTCCTTCATTGTTCCGCATATTTATCCCTTTCCCGGTTTTCAGCAACAGCTTCAGCATGGGTTCATTACCATAATACGCCGCATATAACAATGGAGTATAGCCGTAAGAATTTTTTACTGTTACATCTGCTCCGGCTTCAAGGAGTAACCGTACAACTTCGTGGTAACTGTTGTTCACCGCGATGCTAAACGCGGTTAATCCGTTTATATCCTTCCGGTGAATATCGGCCTTTTTCATCAGCAGGTATTCAACAATTCCGCTCTTTCCGTTTCGCGCGGCATACATACAGGCTGTCCAGCCGGAACTGTCCCTGGAATTTATATCCTCCACCAGCCCCTCTTCCAACAGGCGCATGACCGATATTATATCCCCGTCTGCGGCTGATTTATGATAGAATGATTCGGGATTTGAATAGGCTTGAGAGACTTTTTTATCCACAGTTCTGATTTCCGGGCCGGAACATGATTGTACCGGCAGGAGTGCTATTAATAGTACCAGTACTATTAGAGGTAAACAGGTTAAGTTAGTTTTATAATATTGCATTGACCAATCCCCCAAAAAAACAAAGGATAAATTGCTTTTGGTGTGCAATATTCGCAACCTACCGTTAAAAAAGTCAACCAAAATATTCTGTATTGAGGGGAATCGCGGGTAATTTTGGGCGCACCCTTCGGGCCGGGCTTCTCCGGGCTCCGCTTCGCTTCGGTCCTGCGGAAGACCTCCGGACTAAACCCTGCGTATCCCTTGCGCGGAGATATTGTCCCGGGTTTGGTTTCTTCCGGGGAATCCAGGATGGATTGGAGTTCCAGGGAGGTTTTAGGCCAGAAGGAAGAGCCTGTTTTAATGACAATGGTTTCGTTGTGTGTTGTGGTATGAAGCTCATTCATCTTTTTTCTCCCTGTTATTTATCTTCCTCAAAGGCGTGGAGATTTCCATCCATATCGAGGACAAAGAGAATGTTGTCAATTATGGTAGGTCCGGAAGCAAATGGGATTTGAGCATTTACTTTAAAAGACCAGGTTACTTCCAGGGTCTCTTAAGAAAGTTCCAGGTTCGAAGTTCGAGGTTTTTTGCCAGGAGACAATTGCCTGGTATGAGTCTGAACCTGTTTGGGACTTTCTTCCGTATTTTTTCCCCGCTTCGCGGGTGCCGTTCTTGACCGATCACCGGTTACCCGGCCCATAGGGCCACCGATTACCTTCCCTGCGAGAGGTTGGGAGGCCGAAAGAAACAGACTCCGGTATATTCACAGTTTCTTCCGTAAAACAGAGTCATGACTAAAACGGATTTCCACACCCGGGTACTTTTTCGCGAAGGCCCGGAGTTCATTTAAACTTTGTTTCGCCGCTTCCCGCACCTCTTCCGACCAGGGCTCGGGTGCCACATTATTTTCAAAGGACCATTTAAAATGCGCGGCATCACCGATTATAAGCACCGGTCCTTTTTTTGTTATTGCCAGGTACGATGTATGTCCAGCGGACTGGCCCGGCGTGGATAGCGCCCACAATGACCCGTCTCCAAGCAGATCTATAACCCGGCTAAAAGGCGGTATGGATTTCCCCCGCGAAAAATCAAAGGTCTTTACATTCCGCTTGTTCTTAAAAACATTTCCCATTGCCGCCTTCATCTTAAAATCGATATCTTCCCTGTTAAATACATACTCTATATCATTGGGCAGCTCTTTTGATCCCAATATATGGTCGTGATGGAGGTGAGTAAAAAAAACTTTCTTCAGCTCCATGTTATTTTCCTTCACCTGGCTCGCCGCGTCTCTCCCCTCTTCCAGGTACACTTTATACCCATGTTTATGCTGATATAATCTCATTACCGCTGTGTCATCTCCATAGGGTGGAGCTGTGAGTATGGTACTATTGTAGCCCGTATCGATCAGGATATCGCCCTTTGTTTTATGCTGAATCCAGTGAAACAGTACGGGAAGCGGTTCATGCCTGTTCTCCACGCCCGGCGTTTTCGGGTTTTCCTGATCCAGCGCCAATGCCCGGTCCATCTGCAATGTTCCGGTTTGCAGCGTTGTCACGTTCACTGCTGCCGCCTTAGCCAGCACCTCATCCCAGCTGCTGTATACCGTCTCCGCCGCTTCATACGGCAGTGCGTCTATTGTTTGAAACCCGCCTTTAAACAGGTAAAACACCACAATCAAAATAATCAGTATTAACGAACCCAGGATGGCAATTACTATAGCAAGCATTTTCTTTCTCTTTTTCATTTTGTTTTTTTCTCCCCAATTAACCATTGAGCATTTCCCCTTAACCAACTCAACCAGATAAACAAACCTTACAAATTACTTCTCTCTCGTCCTCTGCGGCAGGTACGACAAAATGGAGTCATGACTAAAACGGATTTCCATGCCCGGGTACTTTTTCGCGAACGCCCGCAGCTCATTTAAACTTTTCCTCGCCGGTTCCCGCACCTCTTCCGTCCAGGGTTCCGGCGCCACATTATTTTCATATGACCATATAAAATGCGCCGCGTCTCCTATTAATAGCACCGGTCCTTTTTTTGTTATTGCCAGGTACGATGTATGTCCTGTTGACTGGCCCGGCGTAGATACTGCCCACAATGACCCGTCTCCCAGCAGATCTATCACCCGGCTAAAAGGCGGTATGGATTTCCCCTGTGAAAAATCAAAGGTCTTTACATTCCGCTTGTTCTTAAAGGTATCTCCTATTACCGCCTTCATATTAAAATCGATATCCGCCCTGTTAAATATATACTCTATATCATTGGGCAGCTCTTTTGCTCCCATTGAATGATCCGTATGCAAATGAGTGAAAAAAACTTTTTTGGGCTGTATATTATTCACCTTCACCTGGCTCGCGGCATCGCCTCCCGGCTCCATATAAATTTTATCCCCATTTCTCCACATAACCAATTTCATTACCGCCGTATCATTCCCATAAGGTGGATTTTTAACGATAGTGCTATCGTACCCCGCGTCAATTAGTATATCCCCAACTGTTTTATGCCGTATCCAGTGATACATTACCGGAAACGGATCATACCTGTTCTCCACGTCCGGCGTTTTTGAATTTTCCCGGTCCAGCAGCAATGCCCGGTCCATTTTCAGCGTTCCGCTTTGCAGCGTTTTCACTTTCACTGTTGCCGCCTTAGTCAGCACCTCATCCCAGCTGCTGTATTTCGTCTCCGCAGCTTCATACGGCCGCGTCTCTATTGTTTGAAACCCGTCTTTTACCAGGTAAAAAACCACGATTAAAATAACCAGGATTAGTAAAACCAGGATAGCTGCTGCTGTTTTTAGTATTTTTCTCTTCTTCATTTTTGTTTACTTCGAGGTTTTTTCTTTTATTATGTTTCTTTTCGTTTCATTGCAGTCTGTAAATCCTTCGAAATCATTCTTGCGCCCCCTCCGGGGGTTGGGGGGCAAACAGAAGCGGACTCCTCTACAATCTCTTCAAAACCATCACAGTCAAATCATCCGGCAAGTCGTCTCTCCGCCCTAAATACTCATAAAAATACTCCAGCACATGATCCAGCATTTCCTGCGCGCTCAACTCGTAAGACGCGCTCTCAAACGACTCAATTATCCGCTTTGGCCCGTATTCTTTCCTCTTCTTCGTAGCCTCATTCAAACAATCCGTATATAATAATATAAAATCCCCTTTCTCCACCTGGAAGGTAATGGAATCATACGCGATCCCCATATCCGCGATCCCCAGAAAGAATCCCGAAATGGACCCGCCATCCTCTTTCACCACCGGGAATATCCGGTCTTTTGTCTTCACAAATATATCCGGATGCCCGGCATTCACATACTCTACCGTATTTTCTTTTAAGCGCAGCATTACCCCGGTTATATAGTTCTCCACATTGCCTATCTCCGCCTGGAGCGCCTCATTTGCCTCATACAACACCTCGTTTATCGGATCATCAAAGCCGCGATCGAAGTGACGAAACATTATTGATTTGGATATCATGGTTATTAACCCCGATGATATTCCATGGCCCGATACATCAAAGATCCCTACTCCCGAAAGCAGGTCTTCATGCATATAAAAATCATAAAAATCGCCCGATACATCTGCCATGGGCTTAAACACATACGAGATTTCCCAATCTTCACACTCCGGCACCTGTTTAGGCAAGAAGTTTGCCTGCACATTCGATGCCATCTCCATATCGCGCCTGGCTACGCGGTGTGCTGTTTCCAATTCCCTGTTGGTATTGATGAGATTTTCATTCATCACCTCAAACTCTTCCATGATTATAAGCAGCTTTTCCGTCCGCTCCTGCACCTTTTCTTCCAGGCTTTCATACAAGCGCGCGTTCTCTATTGATATCGCCACCTCTGAAGCTATCATGGTTAGTATCTCTACCCGCTCAGGAGTAAACGCTCCTGTGGTAAGGTCGTTTTCCAGGTATAATATCCCGATTATCTTTCCCTGGTTTACCAGTGGGAAACAAAGAATAGACTTGGGCTGTTTTTCTGTTATAAACGGATCGTCTGTAAAATCGCCTTCGTTTGCCGCGTCTTTGAGAATTACCGTTTCCTTTGTCCGTTCCACATAATGAACTATTGCCGGTGACAGCTCCGGATGCTGGTCTACCGGTATCGACTTCAACAACAACACCTCGTCTTTTCCCAGGTGGCCTTCCGCTTCCACATAGAGCTCTCCATCCTCTTCCAGGATCATGTATCCTTTTTCCGCTCCCGCGTTTTCCATGGATAGACGCATGAGCTTGGTGAGTAAACGGCTCAGTACGATTTCTGTTGATACCGCGTGCGAGGCTTTCATGATCGTCGACATATCGATCATTCGCGAGGTATCACCTGCTGCTGTTACAGCCGGAGCCGTTGTTGGAGCTTCCTGCTTTTTCCTTATTGCTGCCGGAATAAGATCCGGGTAGGTCTCTTCCAGGTGTTTTAGTTTCGCCAGCGCTCCCCAGCGGGAATAGCAGATGTAGGCTTTTGTCATGTACATTCCTGCTATGTCTTTGTAGTCTATGCCCAGGTAGAATTTTGCTGCCAGTTCGCAGGCTATGGCTTCGTCCTGGGTGAATTCGTTTTCCTTGGCTGATTTGATTGCTTTTTTGTATAAATCCATTGCTTTGTAATTTTGATTTTTTACTCGAGCTATTTCCGCCCCTATTAAATAATATCTATGAAGGTGATTCATTGGAGCATGTTGAGCCCATTTTTTCATCCTTTTCTGATTTTTACCAACCTCTTTATGAATACGTTTTTTTTCAGATTTATCAAAATTATTATAGCCAGCAAGTAAAGCTAATGACTCAAAAAAATAAAAAACTGGGACTGCAAATAATCCTGTTACCCCACCTATGTTATTTTCAGCTTCTATTGCATTTTCAAGAGACTCCTCATATTCTTGAAAAAGAAAACAAATAATAAGTTTATTAAAATATACATTAAAAAGTGCGGTCCGATCATTTGCTTTATAATGAAGTGGAAACATCTCTTCTTCATTATAACTTGTACCTTTTAATTGAGAAAGATTTTGGTTTAACTCTAAAAAATTCAACACTACCTGATGATATGTTTTTATCACATGTAGTTGCGTTTCTTGCTTCAATTTTGTGACTAAATCAATATATTTTGACAATTCCTTCTCAAGTATACTTAAATTTTTGCCTGTAAAATATAGATGAGAACAATACGTCATTAAAGCATTAGCTCCCCATTCAATTCCCCCACTTTCTAATGCTTTTTGGTGAGCAGCTAGTAAAGGTTTTAAAGTTTTACCTACATGTTCTTTCCAGTGTATGTGCCAATTATTAACACCAAAATAGACTCTTCCTTCCTGGCCTTTAATATTCATACGTTCAAGCAGATTTAAAGCAAGTTGGCCAAATTTGTACCCCGAGTCAAACTCTTCAAGAATTCCTCCAAGAATTAATCCATAGCCTGAATATGCAATAGGTGAATTCACAGGATCATTCCCGTATTTAATCGATAAAGTAATCCGCTTAAAAGACATTAGAGCTAGCAGATTTGGGTCCATCCAGTAAACAGCCGACATCACACTATTAATTATCCGCATACCAACTATAATGCTGGGGTCATTCATCTCAGGTAAATCAATTAAATTCTCAATTTTTTTCCCAAATAACGACAGCTTTGCTTTCAATAGACCTAAAAAAACATGAAATTTTCTTGGCTTCTTAGGAAATTTTATTCCAAGTAAATTTAAAACCTTTAATGCCATAGCTACTGCATCAGGCAATCTATTCTGTGCTATATATGTTGATATTTTTATCTCATACACTTCAACTTTATCTAAAAAAGACTTAGCCCGCGTTAATAGCGTATCCGAATATTTGTTCATTTCATCATATTCAGCATTAAGGTAAGCCACTTCAGCTGCTTCGGCATAAAGAGGAAACGCTAAAGGATATTGTTCTTCCCAACAATCTCTCCCAAGTAATTTAATACCAATCTTAAGATAATTAAAAGCAGGCGAATAAGCAGCAGAAACTTTGGCTTTATTCCCGGCGATATAATTCAACCTGGCCAGCTCATATCGTTCTGACTGAGTAGAAAGTAAACCAATAGCAAAATTTAACTGATTCACAATATAAAAAATTTCTTCTGTCAGTTCCTCATCTCCAATATTCTCTAATGCCAATTTTCCTATTTTAAAATGAAAATAATTTTTCCTTTCCTCTGGAATTAGAGAATATACAGCCTCTTGAATTCTATCATGTGAGAATATATATGTATTATCTGATATACCAACAAGTCCTTCATCAACGGCATTTGTAACATCTCTCAAGATCTCTTCTATATTTTCACCAACAATTACAGACAATGTTTCAAGATCAAACCTACTACCAATACAGGCTGCCATTTTTAATATTTCCTGCGTATTTTCATCTAAACGTGTAATTTTCGCAGCCATAAGATTGACCACATTATCTGTCATCTGTAATTTATTAATCTTACCAATATCCCATTGCCAACCGGTGACAGGGTCTATCTCAATTACTCTATCATCATACAACGTTTTCATAAACTGGTTTACAAAAAAAGGATTTCCATTTGTTTTCTTATGAACCAGCTCAGCAAGAGGATAAGCTTTTTCTCTGTTAAACCTTAAAAAATCTCCAATAAAATTATTTATATCTTCAACACGAAGAGAAGATAAAGATATATTATTTATCTTCACGTCTGATCTTTCAAGATTTTCTATAGTCTCCAGTAATGGATGGGATTCTAAAACTTCGTTATCTCTATAAGCTCCAATTAAAAACAAAAATTTTATATTAGGATCTGTTATCAAATTTTCCATAAGCTGTATACTTGCATAATCAGCCCATTGAAGATCGTCTAAAAAAAGAACTAATGGATGTTCTTCTTTTGAAAATAATTCAACAAAATTTTTAAAAACAAGATTAAACCTGTTTTGTGATTCCTCAGATCCAAGAATAGAAAGATCCGGCTGCTCTCCAATAATAAACTCAACATCAGGGATAACATCAGTTATAACTTTTCCATTTGGTCCCAATGCATTTGAAAGATTCTCTTTCCAGATATCAATCATCTCTTTGCTTTCCGACAATATCTGTTTCACCAAACCTTGAAAAGCTAATATTATAGCACTATATGGAGTATCACGTCCAAACTGCTCATATTTACCTGATATAAAATAACCCCTTTTTGCAACAATTGGTTTATGTATTTCATTTATTAAAGCCGACTTTCCTATACCTGGGAATCCGGATACAAACATTATCTCTCTATTCCCTTTACTGGTACGCTCAAAGGCAGACATAAGTAGTTTTGTCTCATTCTCTCTGCCAAACAATTTTTGTGGAATATTAAATTTTACTGATATATCTTTTGCTCCAAGTTCAAAAGATACAATTTTGCTATTCTTTTTCAGTTTTTGCAGACAATTCTTAAGATCAGCCATAAGACCAAAGCTATTTTGATACCTCTCTTCAGCAGTTTTAGCAATAAGCCTCATAATAATATATGAAATAATATCTGGAATTTCTTGATTCAACACAGTGGGGAAAACAGGCTTTCTTGCAATATGAGAATGAATTATTTCAAGAGGATCTGATGACTCAAATGGTAAGGAGCCAGTTAGCACTTCATAAAAGGTTATACCAAGTGAATAGAGATCTGTTCGGTAATCTACAGTTCGGTTCATACGACCAGTCTGCTCTGGCGACATATAGGGTAATCTGTTTTTTATTACTTCTTCATTATACAACTCTTCATTCTCATGAGTTAGTTCTGAAGATATACCAAAATTTGTTAATACAATCTCATTATTATCAGTATTGATTAAAATATTATGAGGACGAATATCTTTATGGACAATATTATTCTTATGAAGATTACCTATAATCTCAGATAGATCAATTGCTATTTTTAAAAATGATTTTATATCAATTTCTTCATTTATTTTAAATTCCTTAAGTGATATAGAGTTAAAGTTTTCATGTATTAATGCAATTCCGTCATTATCATCAATTATGTCATAAATATTGTGAACACCATTAAGGCCAGTATTCTTAATTTTTTCACATTCTTGCTTAAATCTTGCAATTTCCGATAAGGTTGAATAGTCGGTTTTTAATATCTTGATAATAACAGTATGTTCTTCTGCATCTTTTTGCCCTTTATAAATGACCAATTTATCATTTTCCGTAATTTTTTCAAGAATAGCATAATCAGAGAATTTATCCATTACTCAAAGAGCCCCAATCTTGTTAAAAGATGTATTTATTCATTAATCCAGTCTAATAGCTTAAACATTTATCAATATAATGTTAAATATTTATAAAATAAAATTATTATCACCACACATCCATTAAGCTTTCATCTAAAAGACTATCTCAAATAATGAACTTTTAATAAATTAAATCAAAAAGTCAAGCAAGAAAAAGATCAAAGATTAAGTTGAATATATATTATTAGCTTTGATTACTTTGATTACTTTGATTACTTTGTTTATTATCAATTCCAGAGGAAAGGAAGAAAGCTATAATTGAGAGGATGATCCCTAAACTTGCCAAATTCAATGGCGGTTTTGCTTCTGTTTTATGCATAACAGTAATGATAATCCAGACGACAAAAAGATTATGAATTAAAGGCAAAACCATAAGAGCCCAACGCGACCAGTTCTCACCTCTTCTAAAAGGAATGAAGAGCAAAAAAACAACTGCAAGAAATGTCATTAATGAACCTAAGCCCGATCCCTTTTCAAGCATTATATACATAAACTGTACAATTGGTTCAGTTGTGCTCCAAGCATCCCCCATTGCCATCATATGGTATGGCATTGGCTCTGATGCAATAAGATAGCGCACACCTATTACTGCTTCCAAGATTGCAATAATCAAAAATAACACAAAAGCAATTTTGTTAGTTGTTTTCATAATTTATTCCCTTCTTCCTTTACAATATATGCTAAATAGCAAAAAGCTCCATTTATTCTTGATATGATGCATAACATACGATAAATTTAATTATTGAAATGTAAAGCACTCTATTATATTAAATAAAAAAAAATCATGGATAATAATTAACCCAAATTTTTAGTCGTTTTTGCTTCCTGTTCTTGAATAAAATCCATCACTCTTTTATTAAATTTGCGGTTATGAGTTATATATGGATAGTGTCCTGCATCACTTATTTCAAAATACTGAAAATTTCGAAATTTAGATTTTAATACTTGTAAGTCATAACTAGCAAAAACATCTAATTTTCCAGAAAGAATTAGAGTTGGGATTTCAATTTGCTTCAATAAGTCTACTGCCGTTAATTTAATAAGCTCGTCCACATATTTAAATGCCATAATTGGATCTATATAATTACTTTTCATTATTAAATTGTAATAACTGTCATATTTTTTTTTAATACGTTTAGAATTTGTATTTTTAACTACATTGTCCATATCATTTTTTGTTCTTTTAGCTAATATTTCCAAAATATTTTCAACTGACATTGATTTGAGCATTTCCGGGTTCCCCTGATAAAAACTATTAGATAATGTCAAAGATAATATTCTATCCTTATTCTTTTCAACAAATGCTTGTGCCACAATACCTCCATATGATGTTCCAATGACATGAATTGGGCATTTTATATCCAGCTCATTTAATAGTTCAATAATTTCCGTACTTATAGCATCAGGAGAGACATCATCACTTCTTTCGCTTAGTCCGTGTCCTGGTTTATGAACAACGATAAGTTTATATTGAGAAGACCAATCCTTAAATTGATATAACCATATAGGAGCAGTCATGCCAAGTCCAGGTATTAATAGTATCGGTATCCCACTTCCGGACATAACAACTTCCATTTTAATATTTGAAGAAGTTTTTACCAGTAAATTAACCATTTTTTTATCTAATTTCATAATTAGATCAAGGTATTCATTTAATATATTCTTCCCTGTAATAAACTCGCCCCCTCTCTTCTTTGAATTGATCTTATAATTATATAATGTATTGATAATATTTTCTTTAGGGCTTATATCAATTATGGAAATTGAATCTTCTAACAGTCGATCAGCTTCCACAGATATAATTTTTTGTTTATGGAAATCCGATTTAGGAGTACTATTCTTCTTTTTCCTATCCATCGCACCATCATCACAACCAATATTATGATAAAACTCGCCTGCAATATAACTGGTTAATTCACTTATAGTTGAATAATTGAACAAATCTACTGTTTTTAAGTCTATAGCTAATTTTTCATTAATTTTATTTATAATATTAATTGCTAAAATTGAATCTATACCAAAGTCCAAATAAGAGTCATTAAAGCCAAATTTTGAATTTTCAATCCGGAGAACTTCAGACAAACTCTCAATAATTTTATCTTTTATAATTTCATTATTTTCTTCTTTTCTATTATATTTTATTTCTTTTCTCTGATTTGTTAATGATGAAATTTCTTTTGAAAATTGCTTATCATGAGATCTCTCTTGATTTTCGATCAATGTTCCATTACTTTCAGCTATAAGAACATGCTGTGGAAGGTTATCTTGTTTCGTAGATTCACTACCTAATACAATTACACGATCATATCCTTCCTCTGAGAGAAGCCTTTTCCACATACTTAAGGTCAACAATGGAGCTCTCTCTACTCTATTTTCTTCATCTTCAAAAGCCCACCAGCCTTCAAGCAAACCAAATGTTAATGTAGCAAAATTTTGAATCTTAGTCATTTCGTTTATAACAAGCCATCCATTTGTTTTTAGAAGAATTTTAGCATTTCTGAGTGTATTCCTTATTCTTTTTGTGGCATGTAGAACATTAGAACCAATCAATATATCAAAATCTCCTGTTTTAAACCCTTGTTCTTTTGGATCCTTTTCAATATTGAGGCGTTGAAATTTAATAGAAGGAAAGCTCAGTCCATATTCTTCCTTGCCATATATTAGAAAAGCTGATGAAATATCAGTATAATAATACTCTATATTCTCTTTGTATTCATCAATCGCTTTAAAGACAAAAGAACTTGTCCCACCGGTTCCGGCACCAATCTCAAGAATTCTAATTTTTTTCCCTTTCTCTAATCGTGGTAAAATGAAATCAATATAGGATCTTATTGCGTGAACCACCTGATGATTAAAATAATCAGCAAACGAATTTTCTTTATATATCTTTTCTACCAACTCCATTGAGGAGTTAGGAAATATAATATCAGTCGCCAGCGTTTTCCCGGTTAAAATAGCAGGATAATCAATTAAACATATCCAAATAAGATTTATATATGCTGCCAGGACAGAATAACTTTCTAATAAATAATCTTTTTTTTCATTAAGTGATACAGAATCATTTTTAAATTCTTCTTTTTCCACTAAAGAAAATGTTGTTATACTATGATGCTCAATTTGTATAAATCCGGAAGAAGCCAGCATAACCAATAATGCATCATACAAAGGATAATACCTTGGTTCAATATTAAGTTGTTCTCTAAGAACGAGTTTATCGTAATTCTCATTTTTATGATTAAAAACGCCCATTTTCCGGAAAGCATTAAGTAGCAAATATTGCCCAAAATGCTCAATCTCACGAAAGGCTCTCGCTATAATCATTTCATCTTGTAAAGGTTCAATTCTACAACTAATATTATCAACAATTGATGGAATGTTTTGGGAAGAAGGTATATAGAGTTTTTTATTAGGAACTCTTTTAATCCAATATCTATCTCGATCAAAAGGATAAGATGGAAGAGGAATACGATAGTAATTTCTATCCAGCCATAAAGCTTCCCAATTGATGTGATGCCCCTTAATATATAAATCTGCAAGTACTAATAATTTTTCTTTATATCCACTTTTTGATAAAAGATCAGTACTTCGCAACTCCTTTAATAAATTTTCCAATTCTTCATTTGATGATGATTCACTTATTAATATGCTCTCTTCTTGAGAACTTATCAAACAATCCTCGACAACCTCTCCTTTGAGAAACATCTTAAGCTTTTGCTTCAAGTCATCTACACCACGAACAATAAAACCTGAACGATAGGAAAAATGAGTCCTTCCTACTTGAAGCATATACGCAAGGTTATCTATTGAATGCTTATCCTCTTGTTCAAGCCACTGGGCAATATCTTCGATTTTGTGTGTTAAAGATAATTCAGTTTTTGCAGAAAAAGGGATTATAGAATAAAAATTACCAAAAGAGAATTCTTGATTTGAATTACTCGGCATTTCTTCTAATACCATATGTGCATTTGAGCCCCCAATCCCAAAAGAACTTATCGCGGCTCTTCGTGGTATATCCTTCTCAACCTTCCAGTCAATTAAAGTTGTATTCACATAAAAAGGGCTTTCTTTTAAATTTAGGTGCTCATTTTCCTTTATATAATTAAGAGATGGGAAAATTTTTTTATTCTTGAAAGCAAGTACAACTTTGAGTATACTGGCTATTCCAGCAGCAGTTACAGCATGTCCAATATTAGTTTTTACTGATCCTATTGCACAGTATTGTTTTTTATCTGTATATTTTCTAAAAGAGTTTGTTAAAGCATCTATTTCGATAGGGTCTCCCAACTTCGTACCTGTCCCGTGAGCTTCAACATAACTTATTGTTTCAGGATTTATTCCAAACTTTTTATAGATATCTGCTTCAAGTTTCATTTGAGATATTGTACTAGGAGCAGTTATTCCGTTAGTCTTTCCATCCTGATTTGTCCCTGAACCTTTTATAATAGCATATATATTATCATTATCTCTCAAAGCCGATTCCAAAGGTTTCAAGACGACGACTCCAACCCCTTCCCCAGGGACGAATCCATCTGCACTCTGATCAAAGGTTTTACATCTGCCTTCAGGAGAAAGCATTCCTGCATTACTTGACAAAACAAAAAATTCAGGAGTTGTACAAATAAAAACACCGCCTGCAATTGCAAATTCACTCTCATTATTTAAAATACTTTGAACGGCATAATGAACTGCGACCAAAGATGAAGAACATGCTGTATCTATACTAATGCTTGGCCCCTTTAAATTAAAGAAATATGATATTCTTGCAGCTACTATTGAACTAGCATTTCCCCAAAACGACTGGGCATGCTTTTCAACTCCTTCTTCATGCATTTTGTTTAAATAATCACTTGTAGTAACACCAACAAAAACACCACATTTTGTATTAGAAATTTTTTCTTTGGCATAACCTGCATCCTCGAATGCATTCCAGCATTCTTCTAAGAATAAACGTTGTTGCGGATCTGTAAGTTCTGCTTCTTTTCCGGAAATATTGAAAAACAATGGATCAAACATATCAATATCTTCTAAAAACCCTCCCCACTTGCAATAAGTCTTTCTTAAATTTTGAGGATCAGGGTCATAATACTCTTCTATATTCCACCGTTTTTCTGGAACTTCAACGATTGAACTTATTCCCTCTGAAAGATTTTGCCAAAATTCATTTATATTTTTAGCTCCCGGGAAACGGCCCGAAATTCCAATAATTGCAATGTTTTGTCCGACTTGTTTCTTCGCTTCATAGGATTTTAAATCTAATAAAAAATCATTTTCTTTTTGTAAGCTTTTATTTTTCGGATCAGATTGGTACATTTTATGTATTTCAATATTTTTTGAATTCTTCCCCAAGCTAATATCGTCATATTGTATCCTGCTTTTTTTTATAACTTCACTACGATAATGATTAAAAATATAACCAGATAAATCAATTATATTAGTATAGTCAAAGAATATTGTCGTTCTCAAGTCTATTTTAAATGTTTCATTTATTTTATTTATCAACTCAATTCCGTTTATAGAATCAACACCATAATCAGAAAACGGTTTTTCCTGGTCAATATCCTCAATATTCATACTAAGAGTTGAGGCTATAATATTCAGAACTTTCACTTTAATAAAACGAATTAAATCTTCTTCACCAGTAACAGGGGAATTAAATCTATCTTCTTCTTTACTATCAACTGTTGACATAGATTGATAAATCCGTACATTATCAACCTTATTCATTTTTATTATATCATTTTGATTTAGTACCGGTAATTTTGACACGCCATTACTTTCAGCTATTATAATATTTTGAGAAAATCTATCTTTTCCTAAAATTGAACTCCCCTGTGTTATAATCCGATCAAAACCTTCCTCCCGAAGAACTCTTTTCCACATTTCCAAATTCAAGAGAGGAGCCCCTTTCAGCCGTTCTTCTTCATCCTCATAATTCCACCAACCATCTAATAGACCGAATGTTAATGTCGTAAAGCTTTGAATACTTGTAAGTTCGTTTAAAACCAGGCAACCACTATGCTTTAAAAGTGCTTTTACATTTCTAAGACTATTTCTGAGATTTTTTGCAGCATGCAATACATTGGCTGCGATTACAAGATCAAAATCGCCATATACAAACCCCTGTTCTCTTATATCTTTTTCAATATCCAAAACTTTATAATCTGTAAAAGGATAATCCGGATTATATTCTTTTTTTCCATATTGAATAAATGCTTGAGAGACATCTGTATAAAAATACTGCAGATTTTTTCCGTACTCTTTAATTCCATTAAACAGTAAAAAACTTGTCCCTCCTGTCCCCGCTCCTATTTCAAGAATCTTGATTAAGCATTTTTCATTCATAGATAGTCTAATTTTAATATATTCTCTAATATCATGAACAATCATATTATTATAATAATCAGCTACGGCATTCCCTTTATAGATTCTTTCTACGAGCTTCATTGATGAAGCAGGAAATATAATTTCCGTTGCTGGAATGTTACCCTTTAGAATTTCATGGAAATTGGAAACACAAATCCATAGAAGATTTATATACGCTTCTATTTCAGGAAACTTTTTTATTAAAAATACTCTTTTATTTTCAAGACTCATTAACTCATTTTTTACATGTTCATCATCTACCATAGGAAGTGAAACGATTTGCATATTATCAACTTTAATAAATCCAGCAAAAGCTAAAATATCTAATAAACTGTCGAATAACTGGTAATACCGGGGAATTATTGAAAGAAGATTTTTTACTTGTTCCTTATCGAAAATATCTCCAGCCAGGCTAAAGACTCCAATTTTATTAAACTCAGCTAGAAGTAAGAATTGTCCAAACTTCTCTATTTCGGCAAAACAATTATTGAATTCACTCAGGTCAATTGTTGCAGAATCTAATATACCACAATTATCACTCAATTTCTCAATAACTGAAGGAATAGTTTTCTTATAAACCTCAACCCGCTTATCCAACTCAACTCCAATCTTATGTAATACATAATCTTTTGCTTTAAATGAGATAACTTGTTCAATATCATTATCGACAACTCTTTTTATAGCCTCCATACCTTCAGCTGAATCAATAGACTCTATTCCCTGTTCTATAATACGTTTATTATACTCTTCGGAAGCAACTGCTCCGACATTACCCCAATAACCCCAATTAATTATCTTAACTGGATAAGACAACTCCTGGTTTAAATACAAAGCAAAGGCATCTTTAAATGAACATGCTGCAACATAGTTGGCTTGTCCCGGACTACCAATAAAAGATTGTACTGAGGAAAAAAAGATTAAAAAATCAAGAGATTCTTCCCTGAACAGTTTCGCAAGAACCAGACTGCCTTTTACTTTAGGAGCTATAACTAATTTAAGAGTCTCTTCATCCATTTTTTCAATACTTTTATCTTCTAAAACAATAGCAGAATGTATCACACCATCTATTTTACCAAAAAAAGACTTAGCCTTTTCTAAAACTTTTTCCATACTTTCTATATTTGTGATATCAGCCTGCTCATATAAAACTCTTCCTCCTTTGGATTCAATTTCAGAAATTTTATTTTTTTGATCTTTATTTAATTCACTTCTCCCTATTAATACCAATCGAGCTTTTGATATTTCAGCCAAATACTTCCCAAACGCCAGACCTATTCCACCTGCTCCGCCTATTATGAAGTAGACTCCATGCCTTTTAAAAGGAAGGCGATGTACGGGTTGTAGCAAGAGAGGAGTTATGGTTCTAACATACCGTTTTCCATTCCGAATCAAGACCTCATTTCCATTTGAATTGGCAGGTTCATCTATAATTATTTTTACCATATTTCGAATATCTACTTTTGTTGAATCAGGTTCTATACTTATATCAATACAACTAATAGAAATATTAGGATATTCTTTTGCTATAGACTTACTTAAACCAGATAAACTTGCAGAATACGGTTTATTTTTTCCTTCCCTCACAATCTGATAAACATCATTGGTTATCACCTTCAGTTGTAAATATTGATGTATAAAATTATGCTGAGAGAGCGACTTTATAATTCTAAATAAAGAAAACAATCCTCTTTCTTGTATTCTCTCTAATTCATCAAGATTATTAACATCAATATCCCCATCAATAATTCCACCTAGAAAATAAACAATCCCAATATCCTTTATTTCCTTAAAGCAGTTATCCAAAGCAAAAGGATCATCTGTTTTGATTATCCATTTAGTTTCGCTATGTTTAACCGTTTTCATTCCTAATTCTATCTCAATAATTTCATCTCTGGAATGATTCTCAACAATAGTTTTATTTAAATGATATGCTTGTTTAGGATAAATTATTACAATCGATTTATTTGGATTCTCCTCTCTATCATCTGAAATAGTAATACTTTTACCAGATGAATCAAATGGAACCGCCATCCATCCCGGAATGTAAAAAAATCGCCTTAAAGACTCTTTCATTTCTCTTAACGATACATCGTACAGTTTAATACAAACCATTCCATTATTATCTAAAAGCGCTATATTATATCTATTCTTACCGATAGTGTTAACATATGCAAATGATTGTATTGTTGGAGATTTTATTATTTCAATTTTTTCTAATGAAAATGGGAGCATCAAGCGGTAATTTTTTTTCTCATGATTCAATATAATGCCCGATATCGTTTGCAAAATTCCATCCATGAGAGAAGGATGCAAGTTGTAAGACTTCAATTCATTTTGATATTCTCGAGGCATATTCAAAACCCCTAGAGCTTCTTTATCGTTTATTAAGATTTCTTCTAATACTTGGAAATAACTTCCATATCTGATCCCGACCTTTTTAAATTCACTATAAATAGTATCACCTGAAACCCTTTGAGTCCAATTCGATTTTATTCTGTCAATAGATATATGTTGATTATCTTCTTCCAATGATACCTTATTTTTAAACTCTCCTTTAGCATGAACAATCAAATTATTATTCTTTCCACTTTTAATCTTAAATTGCAATTGATTATTTTCTTCCTTTATGTAAATGCGAACTTCTTTTTTTTCTTCAGTAACAACAAGTGGTTGGAGCCAAGCCATTTTTTCAATGTTATACTTTGAAATATCATTAATTTTTGAAAAAGCGCTATAGGCCATCTCCAGGAATGCAACACCGGGAAGAATTAACTCCCCTTTTACTTCATGATCTTTTAGGATTAAATCTTTTCGCTGTAAAGACTTAAGAAAAACCATTCCATTTTTAATACTTAACTTTAGATCAATTTTATCAACTAAAGGGAGTATTTTTATATAAGCATCACTTCGTATTGATTTTGAAGATGTGCTAGAAATCCAATATCTTTCTTGAGCAAAAGGATAGGTCGGCAATGTTATACGACCAGGAAATTGCTCTCCATACAACAACCTCCACTCAATCTCAACCCCAGACACCCAAAGCTTAGCAAGTCTAAGATAATCCTTATCAACAATAACCGTTTTTAGAAACTCCTCTCCAGCCCTACCTCCAAGCAAAAGTTTAGAATCTATTTTACTTTGTTTAATATTACCTAGATATAAATTATTAACATCTTTTTCGCCATTACAATACTGAGTTAATCTTTCTTTTAACTCCTTAATATGTGAAACTATTAATGCCATGCGCTCTTCCATTGGGTCACGGCCTATTTGTGAAGTATAAGCAATTGCATCAAGCGTAATTTTAAGAGCGAGAGTATCTTTACTTAATTCATGTTTATCTAAAAAATCTATGAATCTATGAGCATATACTTTGAGCCTTTCACTATTTGCGGCAGAAAGAACGAAAAGAACAGTTTTCTCCATCTGTTGATCGGTTTGACGGAAACTGTTAACATATTCTTCAATAACGACATGTGCATTCACACCGCCAAATCCAAAAGAGCTGATTCCGGCTCTTCTGGGTATTATTTTATTCTCATTATCCTTTAAAGATTCCCAGGACTCTGTTTCTTTAATAATATAAAAGGGGCTTTCTTCTAATCTAATATAAGGATTAAGTTCCTTAAAGTGAATATTTCCTGGTAATTTTTTATTTTTTATTGAAAGAAGAACTTTAAAGATGCCAGCTATACCGGCAGCAGCTTCTAAATGACCAATATTAGTCTTTACTGATCCAATACCACAATATGGTTTAACCGATAATGGTTTTCCATTTCTTTTAAAAAGTTCACTAAAAGCTTTTTTTAATCCATTTATCTCAGCAGGATCACCAAGAGAGGTACCTGTTCCATGAGCCTCAATATATGTTATTGTACTTGGATCTATGCCAGCATCTTTAAATGCGTTTATTATAACTTCAGCCTGAGCATTCGGATTTGGAGTTGTAAGAGTATTAACATGCCCCCCATGATTAACAGCGATACCTTTAATTACACCATATATATGGTCCCCATCCTTTTCTGCTTTATCAAGAGCTTTTAGCAGAATAGCTCCCGCTCCTTCACCTCGCACATAGCCATTTGCACGAGCATCAAAAGTTTTACATCTTCCATCTTCACTAAGCATACCAGCTTTTCCAAATGAAATAAACAATGTTGGGCTCAGCATTAGGTTAACACCGCCCGCAAGAGCCAAATCACATTTCTTGTTACGGATAGATTCAACAGCTCGATTAACAGCAAGCAATGAACTCGAACATGCAGTATTTATAGGCTCACTAGGACCAGAAATATTTATAATATACGATATTCGGTTAGCTAAAATAGCATGGGATAGACCGGTGGAAGTATAAGCATCAACGTCAACATCATTATCTTTTAACAAATCATTATAGTCAGCTGTAGCTACTCCCACAAATAATCCAGTATTCGTTCCTGATAGATCAGCTATCTTATATCCAGCATCTTCAATAGTTTTCCATATTATTTCTAAATAAATTCTTTGTTGAGGATCCATGAGTACAGCTTCTCTAGGAGATATGCTAAAAAAACCGGGGTCAAATTTATCCACATTGTTTATAAATCCTCCCCATTTAGTACTATTCACATTTAGAGCTTCAGAAGAATTGTCATAATAGTTTTTCAAGCTCAATCTACTCTGAGGGATTTCCCTTACAAGATTTTTACCTTCTTCCAGGTTTCTCCAAAAGATTTCCAAATTTTCCGATCCAGGCATAACACCACACATGCCAATAATAGCTATAAGCTCATTTTTTTCATAAAATTTAGTATCATCTTCTTGTTTATTTTCATTCCATCTCTGGAATCGATTATCAAGTCCATCATATTTTGAAACTTCGTCAAAAATTTCAGAACTCTGGTTACTTTTTGATTCTACGAAATCAACTTCATAATATTTAATAAGACTATATTTATATTCTTCATATAGATATTCAGAAAATGCACTTATTGATGGTTGCTCAAAAAAGATTGCTGGCGTAATATCAAGTTTATACTTTTCATTGATTTCATTTGTGAATTCCGTTAAGCTAATTGAGTCAAAACCATATTCGCTCATATCCTCATCAATATCAATATCGTTTTCATCGACTTCTAAGATAGCAGAAACAACTTTTACAAGATCATTTTCAATTTTTCTAAAGAATTCTCTTTTATCAATATTAATTTCCTGACGAGTCGCATCTCTTTTACTATTCTTCTCTTCAAGTCCAAGAAACCTTTCTATTTTACGCCGGGCACCTTTTATGACTATAAACTGACTCTCCGCAAAACTCAAACCTCGAATAAAAATACTAAGCCCCTCCTTAGCTTCTAATACGTTCATTCCCATGGATCTCGCTAGCATAATTTCAGTCTGCTCATCTACTTTCATTCCACCTTCAGACCATAGGGGCCAATTTATCGACAATGTTTTCCCTTGTCGTTCTCCTTTTTTGCATAAATTATTTCTCATCTTTGCAAAATTATCCATGAAGCTATTAGCAAAAGCATAATCAGATTGTCCTGGATTTCCTGTTATTGCAGTAATTGAAGAAAATAAGACAACAAAATCGAAACTTTCATCTTTCAATATATCATCCAAGTAAAGCAATCCATATACTTTAGGGGCTAACACCTCTTCTAGTTCATGTATCGTTTTCTTTAGAATTATTGAATCCCTATTCACACCAGCACAGTGGATTATACCATTAATCTTTTTAAAACGGCTTTTTACTTTTGCGATCACAGCTTTCATATGTTTACGATTGGATATATCTGCTTTAAATAAAACAACCTCAGAACCTAACGACTTTATTAAACGCATTTTTCTTTTTTGTTGAATACTTAAATCAGAACGACCAATAAGTATTACTTTCGCTTTCACCTTTCCGGTTAAGAATTCAGCGAATATTAATCCTAGTCCACCAGTTCCGCCAGTTATCAAATATACTCCATTCTCTTTTAATTCAATTTGCTGCTGAGCATCATCTGCAAGTTCGAATTCCTTAAAGTATTTTAAATATCTTTCATCTCCCTTATAATAAACCTCAATATCCAATCCATTTGCACTATTGAATTCATTTAATACTATATCCAACATCCTGGATGTAGTATTAATAGGATTTTCTTTCTGAGGAGGTTGTAAAGTTATTATTTTATAAAAAAAACCTGGGTTCTCCAGGTGAACCGTTTTAGCAAAAGCACTTAATGCAGCGCAATGAGGTTTTTCCAAATCTTCATAATCAGAATAGAAATATAATAACTGAACAGATCTTTTGGGTATATACCGAAGTAAAGCTTGACTTAAATAGAAAAGAGAATAAAACCCCTCTTCAAGCTGCTCTTTTAAATTTTTTATACCAATGAATATTGTTCTCTGAGACCAGGTATGTATTATTTTACTCGGGATTAAATTTTCTTTTTCAAGAATGCTTAATAATTTTTGGTAATCTTCCTGGTTTTTAGGATTTATTTCATAGAGATTAGTCTTAATCTCTTTAAATTCTTTACCTTTTATAACTGAGACAACTGAAGCATCTGCATCCTTTTCATTTGAGATATATTTTTTTAGAGTATAAGAAAAATCCAAATCAATATCAAAAATTAAAATATTTCCTGATAATTCAGCACTTGATTGTTTCACCTCTGATTCAAAATCATTGAGAACATCATCAGGCCGACCTGTTTCTACATTTGATTTCCCCCACACTCTTTGAAAAAACATCATTTGAGGAGCTTCCTCTTTAATGACAATTTCCTTTTCCGGGGAAAAAGCTCTAGCAGAAAATTCATTCATTCTGACAAGAAGATTACTTGCTTCATCAATAAGTAGAATATTGAATCTTCTAATTTCAGATTCGGAGCCTGGTTGATTTTCTAACAAAACTGCATAAACATAACAAGTCTCTGGCAGTGGTCTTAGAAAATCTATTTGTCCAAGTGTAAAGGGTAAATACACTCTGCTATCATCTTTTTGGGTATTACTCATCAAACCCATCACTGTCTGAAGAGCCCCATCCATCAATGCCGGATGAAAATCAAACTCATAAGAGTCTCCAACATTTTCCGGATGTAATACAAGACGAGATAAAGCTTCTTTTTCATTGTAATATAATTCTTGAATAGTTTGAAAGCTTGGACCATAAATCAATCCCTTTTTTTGAAATAATTGATAACAATCCTCACCATTCTTTTTGCTGAGACATCGTTGTTTAATATTTTTAATATCAATTAACTCAGAGATATTTTCAATAGTATCCTCAAAAATAATTTTTCCTTGGCTATGCGTTACATTCTTATTTTCTTTTGTGATGCTAATTACTTCATAGTGAACAGACCCTTGATTCGGGTATAAGCAAATATAAGCTTCCAGCGGGATACCAGAGAACAGTATCGGTTTTGCCCACACAATATTGCTAAGTCTCTTTACCTGCGACTGTTTGTTCGCCAAATCTCCAGCCACTCTAGCCATTTCAAGATATGCAACTCCCGGCAAAACTTTTTCTGTTTTTACAATATGATCTCTTAAGTAAAATTCATCACCGGTAAATACTTTTTTAAAACATTCTTTCTCAAACGTTGATTCATTACTATCAATCAAAGGATGCAATGTTTTAATATTATTCCGAATTGTATTGAAAGAATCTGTCTTTCCAACAATTTTATTAAACCAATACTTTTGTCGAATAAATGGATAGCCTGGAAAGGATATTCTTCTTCTATCATTTTCATTATACAGTTCGTTCCAATCTATTTCTGCTCCCTCTACCCATAAAGCCGCGATTTCGTTTATTTTTTTTTCATCAAAAAGCTGTCTTACATATTGTTTATCTGGATTATTCAATTCAATTGCTGTTTTTTTTGTAACGGATCTATGATTTCCTAAAAATAAATTTTCAACATTCTTTTCATCATCAAGATAACTTTCTAATTTTTGAATTAATCCATCTTTAGAATTTACAACAACTGCCAAGCGATAATTAAATTCATCACGCCCGACCTGCAAAGTATAGACTATATCTTTTAAATTGATCTCTTCATAATGACTCTGAATATACTCTTTTACTATTTGAATATATTCATTTAAACAATTTTCATTTTTAGCAGATAATAAAAATATTTCAGATATGTCCTCTTCATAATCCTTACATACAAAGCTCCGGTCTTGATATTCTTCTAGTATAATATGCGCATTTACACCGCCAAATCCAAACGAACTAACTCCTGCGCGTCTTGGTATTTCATTATTATATTTATCAAATAAATGTTCCCATTGTTGATTCTCTTTCACAATATAAAATGGACTATCTTTCAGATCTATATAGGGATTAATTTCTTTGAAATGAATAGTTGCTGGAATAGTCTTATATTTCATAGCTAATAGAACTTTGAGAACTCCAGCGATACCTGCTGCTGCTTCCAAATGCCCAATATTTGTTTTAACTGCTCCAAGTCCACAGTAATCTTTTCTATCTTGTTCCTTCTTAAATAGTTCAAACAATTCCGAAAATGCCTTTTTAAGAGCATTTATTTCAATGGGGTCTCCAAGCTCAGTACCAGTACCATGAGTTTCGATATAAGTAATAGAATCAGGGGAGATTCCGGCTTTCATATATGTGGAGACAATCAAATCGGACTGTGCATTCGGATTTGGAACGGTTAATGAGTTAGTATGCCCCCCATGATTTACAGCAGCCCCTTTAATTACAGCATATATATGATCATGATCTTCTATTGCCAAACTTAAAGGTTTTAGAAAAATAGCTCCTACCCCTTCCCCTCTTACATATCCATTTGCGCCTTTATCAAAGGTCTTGCATACTCCATCAGGGGACAGCATACCAGCTTTACTAAAAGAAATAAATAACTCCGGAGATAATAAAGCATTTACACCACCGGCTATTGCTAATTCACAATCACCAAGTCTCAAAGCAATTACCGCTCGGTGAATTGCGACAAGGGAACTTGAACATGCAGTGTCTATAGGTTCGCTTGGACCATGTATATCCAATACATACGAAACTCTATTAACAAGAATAGAATGAGCAGCCCCGGTCGAAGTATATGCTTCTATTTCAGAATTCATTTCTTTTAGAATAGAATAATAATCACTTGATGAAACACCAATAAATAAGCCTGTTTTTGATCCTGATAAACTGAGAGGTCTATAACCAGCGTCTTCAATTGTATGCCAAACAGTCTCAAGCAAAATCCTTTGTTGAGGGTCCATAAAAGTGGATTCTTTCGGAGAAATATTGAAAAACAAAGGATCAAATGCATCTATATTTTCTATAAATCCGCCCCATTTGCTATTTGTTTTATTAATTTCCTTTGCTGGTTGTCCATAGCAGGCTTTCCAATTCCAACGACCAGAAGGGATTTCGGTTATTAGATTTTTTCCCGTTTCAAGATTTTTCCAAAAAATCTCCAAATTCTCTGATCCAGGCATACGAGCGCTCATTCCAATTATAGCTATCGATTCATTTTCAAATTCGTTTGCCTTCTCAATTTTTTCTTGAAACCGACTTTTTGTTATTTGATTTTCATATGATAGGTTGTCCCATTCCAGTTTATCATTATGGGTCTCTTCAGCCAGGTCTTCCTGGTAATACTGTATAAAACTCTCTTTAAATTCCATAAGTAAAAAATGAGTAATAGAAGTTATCGTTTTATATTCAAATAGAATAGCAGGAGTTATTTCAATACAGAATAATTTATTAATCTTATTCGCAAAGTCTGTCAAGTTAATAGAGTCAAAACCAAATTCACTCATATCTCCACCAGGTAAAATACCGGATTCATCTGTTTTCAAAACCAGAGATGCAATCCTAATAACATCTTTTTGCACCATTCGGAGTAAATATTCTTCACCTGAAGAAGAGTCAGGTAATGAGGAAATGATTTTTTTTGAGTCCCTGGCTTCTCCGGACGAACTCTTCATGTCGAACACTTTTTCAAGTCCTCTAATCCGGCGCATCTTTTGAGTATCCCCTTTTACTATCCCAAACTGGTTAGCAGTTATATGCAGACCTTTAATAAAAGCATTAATCCCGGTTTCAGTATCTAAAAGTTTTAAACCAAAACCTTCTTCGAGCATTATAGCGGTTTGTTTATCAGTCTTCATCCCGCCTTCCTGCCAAAGAGGCCAGTTGATGGATACGGTTTTACCGTTACGTTCACCTATTTGTCTTAAAGTTTCTCTTTTGTCGGCAAAATAATCCATAAAGCAACTGGCAAAAGCATAATCGGATTGACCTGAATTACCAATAACAGCAGAAATAGAAGAAAACATAATAAAAAAATCCAGGTTTTCTTCTTTTGCTGCTTCATCTAAATTAAGCGTACCAAAAACCTTTGGCAGCAAAACCTCATCAATGTCTTTTTTATTTTTCTTGAGCAAATAAGCATCTCGAATAACACCGGCACCATGGATGATTCCATTTATATTTGAAAATCGAGATTTACTTTCCAGTATTACTCTTTTAACATCTTCACGATTGGAAATATCAGCTTTAATATAGAGAAGTTCGGAACCAAAAGATTCTATTTTTTCAATCTTTGATTTTATACCAGGGGTTAATTCGGAACGTCCAACAAGAATCAGCCTGGCTTTAAATTCTTTTGCCAGGTATTCAGCAAAAATCAACCCTAAACCACCGGTACCACCGGTCAATAAGTAGACACCACTCTCTCTTAATTCCAATTGTTTTTTCAGGTTGCTATTTTTTTTAGTATAACTATCGGGATCGAACTTTTCCAGGAGCTTGATCTGTCGCGCTTCTTTTTCATAGCGGATATCTATACCGGTATTATCTTTTGCCTGAAATTCCTTTAAAGCCAGATCAAGGATTCTTGATGTTGTGCCGGCAGGTTCTTCTCCGGCTAAAATATTAATTCCAATAGTCTTATAAGCAACTCGGGAACTTTCTTTCATAATACTTTTAGCAAAACCACTGACTGCTGCGTATTGGGGTTGAGGATTACTATAATGATAAAGGTACATATACAACACCTGGATACTGTTCTTTAGATCCAGCTCTATTAAAGCCTTACTCAAAGAAAAAACAGAATAAAACCCCCGTTCAAGATCACTTTTCAAACTCTTCTTATCATAAAGTAATTCTTTTGACCACAAATGGATAATTTTAGAAGGGATCAAACTCTTATTTTTGATCGTCTCAAACAATTGTTCATAATCCGAATAATCAACCGGATTGATTTCATAAATATTCTCAGCTAATTCTTTATACAGTGCACCCGGTTTAACCAGGATAAATTGCGATTCTTTTGCTTCGTAATTTTTAAACGCTGCATTATTTAAAGCATTTAAAAGACTGTCATCCGTATCAAAGATCAAAATATAATACGGAAATTCATCTTTAACAGGTGTATTATCTAACTCAAAATCCACCCAATTAGAACGATAATATATTACTTCAGCTTTTTTTGATTCAGCGTTAACAGGAGCCGTCTCAATCTTATGAGAAAAAGGTCTTGGTAGAAAATTCTTTATCTTAACCAGGACTTCTCCGGCATCATTCATAATTTTAATATCAAATTTCAAAACATCAAAATTAATGCCATTATTCGACTTTAATACTGTTGCATAAGCATAACAGACATCAGAAAGAGGTTTAAGGATTTCAACTTCATTCATTGCAAATGGAATATGGAGAGACTCAAGATCCTTTCCAATGAATCCCATTATTGTATGCAAAGCACCATCCATTAATGAAGGATGAAGAGCAAATTCACTAAATCCTTCTTTCAAATGCTCCGGGATCATAAGATAAGATAAAGCTTCGATTTCATTGCTGTAAACCTCTTGAAGTACTTGAAAACCGGGTCCAAGGTTTAAGCCCAATGACTTAAGAAGGCTGTAGCATTCTTCTCCATGCATTGTATCAGGACATCTTTTTTTTATTGCATCAATATCAACAATCTCTTTTTCTGCTTCTTCTGCTGAGTCATCCCAATAAATCAGCTTGCCCTGGTTATAAGTGACTCTTTCATTATTTTCTCCGACCAAAATAACTTCATAACCAATCCCATCCTTTTCAGGATTTAAACAAGTATACACTTCCTGAAAATTTTCATCCCAAATAATACTTCTTGGCCAAACAATATTCTTGAGTTTAACAACATTTTTTTCTCCGGCTAACTCGCCTGCTTTTCTTGCCATTTCTATAGAAACAACGGCAGGTAAAACCTTTAGCTTGCCGACCAGATGATCAGCCAAATAAAATTCTTCACCGGAAAATCGAGTTGTAAATTTTTGTTCTATCAATGTAGAACTATTAAAATCAATAAAGGGATGAAGTTTCGAAGGAACCGCCTGTTGTTTATGGCTTTGAGGAACTGATTCCGAAATCCAATAGCTTTGCCTGGCAAACGAATACCCGGGCAAAGAAATCACCTGCCGAGCAACACCGGGATAAAACAATTCCCGGTCAACATCAGTACTCCATACCCAGAGCAGCGCCAGCTGATCCATTTCTCTATCATCAAAAACCTTTTGTAAAAACTCACTATCTTCTTCCGCTTTAACAACAACACCAGGTTTTTCATTCTCATTTTCAGTATTAGCAAAAAAAATATTTTCAACATCACCGGCACTGTCGCAAAAAAGAGTCAACTTCTCACGCAGCTCATCAACACCGGAAACAACCACAGCCAGGCGAACTTCCATGACCTCTCTACCAACGAGCAGTGTATACGCAATCCGGGGCAGCAGCCCGGGATCAACCGAATCCAGGAAGCCGGCAAAAGAACGGGCATACCCCTTAAGGCTTTCCTCATTCCGTGCGGACAGAACAATTAGCCATTCCAGCTCTTCACCCGAACCCCTGTGCTGAGCGGAGCCGAAGCATTGAACCTCTTCCAAAACCACATGCGCGTAAGTCCCGCCAAAGCCAAAAGAACTCACCCCGGCTCTCCTGGGCAGAGAATCAATAGTATTCCAATCAATAATATCATGGTTAATAAAAAGAGGAGAGTCCTTCAGTTCGATAAAGGGATTCAACTCGGAGAAAGAAGGCATAGCAGGGATCTTTTTATGCTTCATGGAAAGAATAGCTTTAATAACCCCGGTAATACCGGCAGCTCCTTCGGTATGGCCAATGTGAGCTTTAGCGGAGCCCACGGCACAAAAAGGCTCATTGCCGGAGTATTGTTTAAAAGCCCGGTTAAGGGCGTTAATTTCAACAGGGTCACCAAGTTCGGTACCGGTACCATGCGCTTCAATATAGCCAATAGAGCCGGGATCAATACCGGCGTTTTTCCAGGCATCAAGAATAACTTCGGCTTCCAGTTTAACACTGGGCGCGGTAACGGAAGGAGTATAGCCGCCATGATTAACGGCAGAGCCTTTAATAACAGCATGAATACGGTCATTATCGCGAAGAGCGGATTCAAGAGGTTTCAGTAAAACAGCGGCAATCCCTTCACCGGGAACATAACCATCGGCGCGTTTGTCGAAGGTAAAACAGCGGCCCGAAGGCGACAAAGCCCCGATACTGCAAAAGTAGCGGTAATGCCAGGAGCTGAGAAGCAGGTTAACCCCGGCAACAAAAGCCGTGCGGCATTCATTATTTTTTAAGGCATTACAGGCAAGATGAAGCGCAACCAGGGAAGAAGAGCAAGCCGTATCAACGGAAAGACTGGGCCCTTTCAGGTTGAAGTAAAAAGAAGGACGATTGGCAAGCATGGTAGCGGCATTACCTGAGCCGTCATGAGGAGCAACAGGTTTGCCAAGCCGGTCCATTTCCTGTTGATAGTCGTGAAAGCAGACGCCAACATACATACCGGTTTTCGAACCCCTTATCTTATGAGGGTAACCGGCATCTTCAGCGGTAGAGTATAACACCTCAAGAAGCAGGCGAAGCTGGGGGTCCATCACCTCAGCTTCCCGGGGAGAAATATTAAAGAACCGGGCATCGAACATATCAACATCATCAATAAAGCTGCCCCATTTACAATACATCCTGTCGCTAGCATCCCGGTTGGGATTAAACCAGGGTTTGAAATCGAAATGATTTGGCGGGATTTCTTTAATAAGATCTTTTTCTTCAACCAGGTTATTCCAAAAGGCAGCAAGGTCGGGAGAATCGGCAAACCTGCCAGCCATGCCAACAACAGCAATATCACCGGCCGGAGAACTATCGGCCTTAAACTCTCTCACCGGTAAAGATTCATTGGGTATGGGAACAGTAACAGCTTCCGGCCCTTCGGATAATTCACCGCCACCGGCAAGACCCTCAAATTCATTTTTGTATTCGGAAGCGAAATAGGCAGAAAGCTCTTTAATATCTTGATACTCAAAAAACAGCGTAGGGTATAACTCAACACCCAGTTCTTTTTCAATCCCCCTGGATAAGGCAACAAGTTTATTAGAGTCAATTCCCATGTCGATAAAATTCTTACGAGGATCAAATTTTTTCCCGGAACCATCCAGAAGAGCTTCAACTTTTTTAGCGAGATAACTCTGAATATTAGACTCCAGGTTTTTGCTTTTATCAAACGGAATACGCAGAATCTCAGAAGCGGAAGAAGATAAACCGGGTTTGGTTCTGCGTTCAAAAGATTCCAGGGAGCTGACGTGCTTGCAGGTAAAACCTTCCAGGGAAACCAGGACCTGGCCGTTCATGCCGCAAAGCATAATGTCGGCAACAATCAATTCCTGGTTAGTTTTCACAATCCTGGAATAAGAGAAGCAGGCATTGTCGGGTTTCCCAAAAATACAAATGTCTTTAATCATGAAGGGAATAAAAGAACCGGAAATATCCGGGAGGGCGGAAGTGGCGCTCACAATAGCAGCATCCAGGAAAGCGGGATGAATTTCATAATTATAGCCGCTTTTAATAATCTCATCGGTTAAAGATATTTCACCCAGTCTTTCATTACCGCGAACATAGATCTTTTTAACAGAGTGTAAAGAGGGACCATGCTTAACAGAAACCTCATTTCCATAAATGCCGCCGGATTCAATAATCATATCATTATGGCTAAAAAAATCCCCCACCACAACGGCAGCAGGCTCGGTAAGAGGCTCAAAAAGATACTCGCCCGAAGCGGTATCGTAAGAAACCTGTTCCGATGTTTTTACATATTTATTCGTAAAAAAACTACGTCCTTCATTCTCTTCGATAAATACATTAATATCAACCATCTCAGATGGTTCCAGGACAACCGGCTCTAAAAATAAAAGCTTGTGAATATGATTCAGGCTTTTACGGGCATAAAAAGAATACGCCGCTTCAATAGCCAGGCTGCAGTGCGTAACCCCGAGTAAAACCGGCTTATTAAAAACAGTATGATCCCGCAGGTACAGTTCATCAAAATCAAAAGTCCTGCTAAAAATACTCTTCGAAGCCAGGTCGATATCCTCCAGGCGCTTTTTTTTACCGCCTTCCTGCCGGACTTTTTCAATAAGCTCAAACGCCTCAAACCGGCTCATCTCATTCCGCTCAACCTGCTTCAAAATCTCCCGAATATCAATCTTCACGCTTTCCACCCCCGGGCAGAAACTCACTATCATGTTTACTAATCAGGTCGATACCATCATCGGAAGAGACATTCCCCTCTTCTATATCTTTGAGCAGGTCCATGTAGAAGGCACCGTCGAAGCCGCCAAAGAGCGCGGTTTCGTCCACGATCTTTTTTCCCAGCCAGAACCGTTTCCGGTTAAACTGCGGAGGCGGAAGAGGCGAGCGCCGGGCAATGAACCCGGGAAAGTCGGCGGAAGAGAATTCCTGAATAACGATATGGCAGTTGGTACCGCCGAAGCCGAAGGAAGAGATCCCGGCACGGCGGACACCGGCACGGGGAGACCAGGGAATGAGCCTGGAATTGGGAAAGAACGGAGACCCGGGAAAATTAAAACGCGGATGAGGCGAGCCGCAATGAATGGAAGGCGGGATCTCCCGGTGTTCGAGAGAGAGCAGCACTTTAATAAAACCGGCAATACCGGCAGCATGAAGAAGATGCCCGATATTGGATTTAACAGAGCCCAGGGCGCAAAAGCCGTTTTCGGAAGAAAAGAACCGGAGCACTTCGGACGCGGCTTTCACTTCAATAGGATCGCCCAGAAGCGTACCGGAGCCGTGCGCTTCCAAAAAGCTAACGGAAGAAGGATCAATACCGGCAGAGTCAAAGGCACCGGCAATAACCTGTTTCTGGGTCTCGCGGTTGGGAGTAGTAAGCCCCATGGTATGCCCGTCGTTATTCACGGCAGAGCCCAGGATAACACCTAAAATGCGGTCACCGTCGGCAACTGCTTTATCCAGGGATTTAAGCAGCACCAGGCCCGCGCCTTCGCCCAGGGCAAACCCGTCGGCGTTGGCGTCAAAGACCCTGGTTTTCCCATCGGGAGAAAGAACCCCGGCTTTGGAAAAGCCGATAAAAGGGTCGGCATCAATAAGGAGTTCAACCCCGCCGGCAACAGCCAGGTCCGACTCGCCGGAGCGAATAGAGAGACAGGCGTTATGGATAGCAACAAGGGCGGAAGAGCAGGCAGTATCAATGGTGTACGAAGGCCCGGTAAGATTATAAAAATCGGAGATCCGTGAAGCCAGCATATTCTGGATACGGTTAACAATATAGCGCTTCATCATATTGGGAGAGAGAAAATCTTTATGGGATTCAACATACCTGCTTTCGGCACCGCCCACAAAGACAGCGGTATTGGAGCCGGAAATATCATCACGGGAAAACCCGGCCCGGGAAAAAAGCTCAAGCGAGAGTTCCAGCAGTATCCGCTGTGCCGGGTCCATGGCAAGGGCATCGTCATTGGAGATATTAAAAAGCCCTGCATCAAAAAGATCAATCCCTTTAATAAGACCGGCCCATTTGGAATAGGATTTCCCGGGATCATCTTTATTGGCGGAAAAGAACCGGTCAAAATCAAACCGGGCCGCAGGCACGGAAGAAACGGAGTCCTTCCCATTTTTCAAATTAAACCAGAACTCCTCAACAGAAGAAGCCCCTGGAAACCTGCCGGCCATACCAACAACAGCAATCCGGTTTTCCCCACGGTTTGCCCCGCCTCTCCCCAGAAAAGCCCGCCTGGATAAACTCCTGCCGCGAACACGAGCAACTCTCTCCCCTTGCACCGTGCCCCTTTCACCTTTAACCTCAGCCCCAGGCCGCCGAACCTCTTCTCTTATCTTCTCCCCTGAACCTTGAACCCCTGTGCTGAGCGGAGCCGAAGTATCGAACCTCGAACCTCGAACCTCAGCCGCAGGCTGTCCCCCGATCCCAAGATCAACAAGCCGCCCTGCAAGCGCGCGAATAGAACTAAACTCCAGAACAATCGACGCCTCCACCGGCGTCTTAAACTCATCTTCCATCGCGTTCAACAGCTGCATAAGCGCCATAGAATCCACCCCAAACTCACTCACCTCACTCTCAACATCCAGATCCTCTTCATTTATCTTAAGAATCCGCGAAAGCATCCCAACAATAATCCTCTCAACATCTTGTTGAACCACGGCCCCGGGCCGCTCCACTTTGCCCTCGGCCGCAGGCCTCCGCACCTCTTGCACCTTTTCCCTTGTACCCTGTTCCTCCCTTATCTTAAAAACATACCGAATCTTTTCCGTATTACCATCAATAACAATCACCTGCGGCTCGCCGCACCGAAGAGCAACCAGGAAGGCCTCAATACCAGCCTCAGACTCAAGCAGTTTCATACCGGTCTTTTTTTCCATTAAGATGCGGGAAGACTCGTGCACCTGCATACCGCCCTCTTTCCACAGGGGCCAGTTAATAGAGACAGACACACCGGAGCGGGCACCCTCATCAACAAGGCGGGCACGGGACCGGGCGAAATTATCCAGGAAGCAGTTAGCAGCAGCGTAATCGCCCTGGCCCAGGTTGCCTAACACGGAAACAACCGAAGAGAAGAGCACAAAAAAATCAAGGGGCAGATCTCTGGTAAGTTCATCGAGCACAACAGAGCCGGAAACTTTCGGAGCCAGAACCCGGGAAAAGGCGTCAGGAACTTTTTTAAGAATAAGAGAGTCTTCAATAACACCGGCAGAATGAATAACACCGTTAACAGCGCCAAACTTCTCAAGCGCGCCGGAAACGGCTTTAGCCACGCTCTTACGGGACGAAACATCGGCCTTCACGTACATCACCTTCGCGCCCAGGCTAACGAGCTTTTTCAGCTCCGCCTTTCTTTCGGGAGAAAGCTTAGACCTGCCGAGAATCACCAGCCTGGCCTTAAACTTCTCAGCCAGGAACCGGGCAAAAATAAGCCCCAGCCCGCCGGTCCCCCCGGAAATAATATACACACCGCCCTGTTTAATGGGCACCTCTTTTTTAAGAGCGGAACCATAATCAATATGTTCAAACCCCCGAATAAAGCGCGACCCCCGCTGCAGCGCCACCCCGTCAATAACAGAAACAACCGGATCACCGGGAAACTCATACCGCGCTTCAATGCTGTCTTTTTTCGCGCCGGAAAACTCAGCAAAAGCAATGCCAACAATCTCAGGAGCGGAAATTTCTTCGTTCAGAGCAAGCGAATGAAACTCATACCGCGGATTCTCCAGCACCAGGGTCTTCATAAACCCCGCAGCCATCCCTGCGGCCGCGACCAGACCCGGCTCACCCTCAACGGCCGGAGACCGGCTAACATAAAGAAGCCGCACCCGCGCCTTGATCTTCATTTCCATAAGGGCTTTACTGATATTAAAGAGGGAATTAATACCCCGGTCGATCTGTTCCGGAAGGGAAGCAGGCCCGGGAGAATTCCAGAGATGGAGAATATATTTGGGAGCGACATTAATAGAAAGCAGGGAAACAAAGAGTTTATCATAGTCGTCTGGCGAAGCCGGGTTAACGGTAAACACATTATCCGAGGACGCGGAAAAGCCCGGACCCGGTTTAACCAGAACGGAACGGATATTCATACTCCGGCATTCATTAATAACATCGTCACCGGAATCAAAAACAATCACCGGCGTAATATCTTCGGCAAAGCCCGGAGAGACATCTTTCTTAATCCACACCGGTTTATAATAAATACCCCGGGCAAAAGAAGAAGCATCATGCTGATAATCACCGGCAGCGGTCTCTTCACTCACGGCAGGAGCAGCAACCTGTACAGGCTCCACGACCCTGGCGGGCTCCGCGAGCCTGGCAGGGTCCGCGACTCTGGCTATAAAATCAGAAATCCGCGCAACAGGCAGGCCGTCCCTGTCGGAAATAGTAAGATTAAAACGGACAGACCCGCTCTTTTCCGGGGACAAAAGCAGAACATGAACATAACAGGTCCGGGGCATGGGCCGGAAGATCTCAAGTTCTTTGAGATAAAAAGGAACAAAGAGTTTCAAGTCACTTAAGGAACGGTTAACCACGGCAGCAGCCTGGAAGGCACCGTCCAGGAGCGAAGGAAAAAGAACAAACTCCCCGGAGCCGGGAACCTCGCCCGTGTTAATACCGGGCAATTTCAGCTTCGCCAGAACTTCATTTTCACCGGCAAACAATTCAACAAGCGGACGAAAAGAGGGACCATAAGAAAGCCCAACCCGTTCAAAAGCCCGGTACAGCTCACCCGGATCAACAGCATGAGGAGTACGCTTACGAACAGCATCCAGATCAATCCCCAAACCATCCCCTTGCACCTTTTCCCTTTCACCTTGCTCCTGGGCCTCAGGCCCATACTCAATCCGGCCTCCGGCGTGAACAACCCCGTCCGGATCGGACCCGGAATCGGGACCGGAACCGGCAACTTCAAATTCAAGACCGTCAACAAGGGGGAACAGGAAAACAGAAACATCCCGGGAAAGACGAATATCACCCTCGCCATTCCCAACAGAGACCGGCACCGTCCAGGAGCACTGCTTAAGAAACCGGACCCGGGACTGCGGCATAGCAAGCTCACCGGCAGCGCGGGCCAGTTCAAGAAAGGCAGCGCCCGGAAGAACGCGTTTGTCCATAACAACATGATCCCTGAGAAAATATTCATCGGCACGGAAACACTTGCGGTAGACCTGTTCATCCAGGGTCGATTCATTGGCGTCAATAAGAGGATGAAGCGGAGCGCCCCGGGAACCGGGAACACCGGGAGCCACGGCAAAGGAAGGAAACTCGCCAATCCAGTAGCGGTCCCTGGCAAAGGGGTAGCCGGGAAGCGCGATCCGGCGTTTCCCTTCGCCCTGGTACAGGTCAACCCAATCAATCTCAGCGCCGTCGACCCAGAGCGCGGCGATCTTGGTAAGATTGCCTTCGGAAAACAGCTGTTTAATGAACATGCGCTCGGCCCGGGAAAGGCCAATGAGCGCTTCCCGGTTGCGGCTGGTTCTGGCCTCGCCGAAGTAGAGATTTTCAATATGGTCTCGGCCTTCAAGAAACTCCTCAAGCCGCAGCGCCAGTTCATTGAGCGATTCCGCCACAACAGCCAGGCGGTGCCGGTAGCTGTCACGGCCAACCTGCAGGGTATAGGTAATATCACGAAGATCACAGTCGGAGTCTTTCGCTGTAATATGGTTTTTAATCCGGACAACATATTCCCGCAAACGCTCCTCGTCCCTGGCCGAAATAATACATATTTCCGGGATATCCATGCGGCCTTTTTTAATCTTCTTTAAGCGCCGGTAGGCGTATTCTTCCAGAACAATATGCGCGTTGGCACCGCCAAACCCAAAGGAGCTGATTCCGGCCCGCCGGGGGATTTCATTGTTATAATCATCCCGCAGCTGTTTCCAGGGCGTGGCCTGGTCTACAATAAAAAAAGGAGAATTCTTCAGGTCAATATAGGGATTCACCTCATCCAGGTGAATGGAAACAGGAAGGGTTTTATGTTTCATGGCAAGAAGCACTTTCAGCACCCCGGCAATACCGGCAGCCGTTTCCAGGTGACCGATATTTGTTTTAACCGAGCCCAGGCCGCAATAATTCACGCGGCTCGCGTCTTTATTAAATTTCCTGAACAGTTCGGAAAAAGCCTTTTTAAGCCCGTTCACTTCCACGGGGTCGCCCAGTTCAGTGCCCGTGCCGTGCGCTTCAATATAGGTAACCGTATCCGGAGAAACCTCGGACCGTTCATAGGCAGAAACAATAAGATTGGCCTGGGCCATGGCATTGGGAGCGGTAAGGGAATTGGCATGGCCGCCATGATTTACGGCAGAGCCTTTTATGACGGCGTAAATATGATCCCTGTCCTCAATAGATTTAGAGAGGGGTTTTAAAAAAATCACGCCCACCCCTTCACCGCGCACGTAGCCATTAGCGTTCTTGGAAAAAGTCTTGCACCGGCCGTCGGGAGAAAGCATCCCGGCTTTGCTGAAAGAAATAAACAGCTCAGGAGAAAGCAGCACGTTAACGCCGCCGGCAATAGCCATGGAACAGTCCCCGTCCCGGATGGCCTGCACAGCCCGGTGAATGGCAACCAGGGAACTGGAGCAGGCCGTATCAATAGGCTCACTGGGCCCGTGGATATTTAGAATATAGGAAACCCGGTTTGCCAGAACGGAATGGGCAATCCCCGTAGACGTATAGGCTTCGGCCCGGCTGTTGTAATCCTTCATAAGCGAATAATAGTCGTTAGACGCCACCCCTACGAAGAGCCCCGTATCGCTGCCCGAAAGCCCTGAAGGGCGGTACCCGGCGTCTTCAATAGTATTCCACACCGATTCCAGCAGCATCCGCTGCTGCGGGTCCATAAGCTCCGCTTCCCGGGGAGAGATATTAAAAAAGAGCGGATCGAATTTGTCAATGTCCGAAATAAAGCCGCCCCATTTAACATTTGTTTTATTCGCTTCCCGCGCGGGATCGCCAAACCACTCACGCCAGTCCCAGCGGTCAATAGGAATTTCCCGCACCATGTCTCTCCCTTCTTCCAGGAGATTCCAGAACGATTTCAGGTCGTCGGCACCGGGCAAACGCCCATGCATTCCGATAATAGCAATAGGCTCGTTAAGAAAACGGAAGCTGCTGTCGTGAAAGGCCTGCTCCGTATCCCAGGTCCGGAACCGGCTCCGGAGAACATCTTCACGCGGAGAAGAAGCAGGCTCTTCCCCGGGCGGTGCTTCCGCGGCCTGGGCTTCATCGCGAAAATAATCCGCAAAAATATCCCGGTATTCACTATCCAGGTGCCGGGCAAAAGAGGCAAAGGAAGGCTCTTCAAGTTCAAAAAAGATAGCGGGAGTAATGTCGAGATGATATTTTTCGTTCATGCGGTTGGCGAATTCCGTAAGGGTAATGGAATCGAAGCCGTATTCGTTCATGTCATCTTCAAGATCAATATAATCGTCTTTGATCTTTAGAATTTCGCAAACCGTAACAACCAGGTAGCGCTCAATCTTACGCAGCAGCGCGTCCCCGGAATCCCCGTCCGCGAGAGCGGGAGCCGCGGCTTCATTCCGGAGATGTTCCCCTTTCAGGCCCAGGGCACGCCGCACTTTACGGCGTTCTCCTTCCACCACAATAACCTGGTTCCCATCGAGAAAGAGGGATTTTTCAAAGGTCTTAAGCCCGGTCTCCGTTTCCAGGGCTTCCATACCCATACTCTTGGCAATCATAATATTGGTCTGTTCATCGCCGCCGTCGCCGCCTTCACGCCACAGGGACCAGTTAATGGAAACGGTCTTGCCGTGCCGCTCGCCCCGGAAGCGAAGGTTTTCCCGCCACGCGGCAAAGCAATCCATAAAGGAACCGGCATAGGCGTAATCGGACTGGCCCGGGTAGCCAACAACAGCTGTTATAGAGGAAAAGAGCACAAAGAAATCGAGCTCTTCTTCGCGCAGGGCGTCATCCAGAAGAACCGTCCCCTGAACCTTGGGAGCCAGAACCTCTTCCATTTCTTCCCTGGTTTTGTTAACCATAAAGGAATCCCGAATCACCGCGGCGGCATGAAGAACACCGTTGATAGCATTAAAGCGGGATTTGGTTTTGTCAATAAGTTCCTTCACTTCATCGGGCCGGAAAACATCGGCCTTAATATAAATAACCTCAGAGCCGTAATATTCCAGCTCCTTAATACTCTTTTCAATCTGGGGATCGAGATCGGAGCGGCCAACAAGCACCAGCCTGGCCTTATAATTCCTGGCAAGATGCTCGGCAAAGATACGGCCCAGCACACCGGCGCCGCCGGTGATAATATAGACGCCATGCTCTTTCAGCACCACGTTCCGGTTAAGGTCGCGGTCAATGTCGGCCCGTTTAAGAACACGCGTAAACCGGAGCGAACCTTTGTACCGGGTATCGGTTTCGGATTCATCCAGGAAGGAAAACTCCGAAAGGACGCGGTCAAACAGACTGTCCGGAACACCGGGCTCGCCCTGAATAGCTGCGGCACCGGAAGACTCGTCCAGGTAAAGAAGGCCGGGCAGTTCCACGGTTTTACACACCAGATTGGTATTCTCCTGGTGAATACTTTTCAGCAGCCCGCTCACTGCCGCGAACGAAGGATCAATTGAAGGCTCAAAGGTCCCTTCAGTAAGAGGCATGCTAATATCTTCGCCCCCGGGATAGAGATACAACAGCCGGATAGATTCTTTAAACTTTTCCTGGATAAGAACTTTCGCCAGGAAAAAAAGCGGGTACACGCTGCGGTCCAGCTGCCGGTTAAGAGACTGTTCACTGCCGTCAAAAGAATCACGGGACCAGGCATGGATAATTTTCTGGGGCATGAGGTTTTGCCGTTTCAGGTTATCCACCAGGCGGACATAGTCATCTTCCCTGCCCGGATCGATCTCAAAAAGGTGGCCTCCGGAATAATGGAACTGGCGGCCGGGCTTAACCAGGAAAATAGAAACCGAACCATCTCCCCGGAGCGCGACCCGTTTTTTGAGCCCTGTATACAAATCATCGGAACGGTCAAAAATAACAATGGTACCGGAGAGTTCTTTTTCCGGCTCTTCCACTTTCAGGGCAGCCTGTTCCCAGGCGCTTTTATAATAACTCCGCACAAAACCGTCCTGCCTGGCGGCAAAGCCTTCGGCGCCGGAATGGCGGTATGCCCGGGAAGAGAAATCCTTCAGCTTAACCAGCACCTGGCCGTCGGGATCAACAAGCTGAATATTAAACCGTTTAACGTGAGCGCTGGGAGCCGTTTTATTCGAAGGCATGGTAACATAGGCGTAACAGGTCTCCGTAAGGGGTTTAATAATCTCCACCTCGCCCAGGGCAAACGGAAGATAGGGAGTACCCGCGTCCATACCCTGGCGGTCCATAAGACCCAGGGCAGTCTGCAAGGCACCGTCCATGAGCGTGGGATGCAGAACAAAATCATCAAAATCGGCCCGGCGCACATCCGGAAGCTCCAGGCGGGAAATAGCTTCGGACTCATTGCAGGCCAGCTCTTTAATAACCTGGAAGCTGGGACCATAGTCCAGTTCCATATTATGAAAGAGCTCATAATATTCATCCCCGCTCTTAAGGGAAAGACAGCGCTCCTGGATAGCCTCAATATCAACATGCTCCCCATCCCCGTGCAGGGAGCTGTAATCGGAAAACACCACTTTGCCCTGAGAATGGGCAACCCGCATATTTCCTTCAGCCGGGGTAATAACCTCGTACTCCAGCAGATCCCCCGTAGGATAGAGGCTAATGTGAACCTCCTGCGAAACAGCCCCAACCCGGATAGGACGGGCCCACACAATATTCCGGATCATCCGTACTTTCCGCTCGCCAATGATCTTGCCGGCGGCACAGGCCATTTCAATATAGGCCACGCCCGGCAAAATTCTCTTGCTGCTAACAATATGGTCGGCAAGGTAAAATTCATTCCCCGTAAGCTGCAGCGTAAACCGCCCTTCCCGCAACGTGGAAGCATTGCTGTCAATTAAGGGATGCAGCCGGTTCGCCCGCGCGGTTTTTACGGGCTCCGAGATCCAGGCATGGGTCTGAGCAAAAGGATAGGTCGGCAGCGACAGGCGGCGCACTTCCTCCGGAGCGTATAACAGTTCCCATTCGACTTCAAGCCCCGAAACCCAGAGCTGCGCGAGCGTGGTATATTCCCGGTCATTTACAAGAATACGAATAAATTCATCACCGGCCCTGCCCTTGGCCAGGAGCTGAGGATTCGCCCTTTCCGCCCGGGAATTCCCCCTGAAAAAACTCCCCTGCTCTTCTTTACCGGCGGCAAAAGCAGCCAGCGCGTCACGCAGCTGCCCCTTGCCGGAAACAATAAAAGCAATCCGCTCCTCCATTGCCTCTCTACCCGTTTGAAGCGTATACGCCACTGAAGCAAGCGAAACCCCATCAGCGGACAGGGTATCCAGATAATGCCCCAGCCTCCCCGCGTACTCTCTTAAGCGCTCCTCATTCTTCGCGGAAAGCACCATCAAACACTCACCGCTCTCCTCTTTCACCGTGCCCCTTGCCCCTTGCCCCTCGGCCTCCGGCCGAACCTCTTCTATTACCACATGCGCGTTCGCACCGCCAAAACCAAAGGAGCTCACCCCCGCTCTCCGCGGAAAGGGAGCGCCGTTCCCATCCCGGAGCCGGGCCCAGTCGCGCTTTTTTTCCACAATATAAAAGGGACTGTTTTCGAGATTAATAAAGGGATTTATTTCGCTGAAGTTAATGGAAGCCGGAATTACCGAGTGTTTCATGGCCAGGAGAACTTTAATAACACCGGCAATACCAGCGGCGCTTTCCAGGTGGCCAATATTCGACTTCACCGAACCAAGCCCGCAAAAGCCGGTCTTAACAGCGGATTCCGAAGTATCATCTTTTTTAAGCTGCCGCTCCTGCAAAACAGCAAAGGCTTTTTTAAGCCCGTTAATTTCAACAGGGTCGCCCAGCTCAGTGCCGGTGCCGTGCGCTTCAATATAGGAGATACTGGCCGGAGCAATGCCCGCTTTTTCATAGGCGTCAATAAGCAGTTCGGCCTGAGAATTCACGTTCGGCGCCGTAAGGGAATTAGCGTACCCGCCGTGGTTAACGGCAGAGCTTTTAATAATACCGTATATGCTGTCGCCGTTTTCCCGCGCCGCGCTCAGGGGCTTCAGCAGAATGGCTCCAACACCTTCGCCCCGCACATACCCGTTCGCGCCGGCGCTAAAGGTTTTGCACCTGCCTTCGGGAGAAAGCATACCGGCCTTGCTAAAAGAAATATACCGCCGGGGAGTAAAAATAGCGTTCACCCCTCCGGCAATAGCCAGGGAGCACTCACCAGCCCCAATAGCGGAAACAGCCCGGTGAATAGCAACAAGAGAACTTGAACAGGCGGTTTCAAACGCTTCACTGGGCCCTCTCAGGTTTAAAAAGTACGATATGCGGTTTGGCACAATGGAAAAATAATTTCCCGTAGAAGTATAGGCTTCAATGTCAATATGGGACTGTTCCATGAGCTCGCTGTAATCATTATTGCAAATACCAACAAAGACCCCGGTACGGGAATCCCAGAGCTGCGAGGGTTTGCAGGCGGCATCCTCCAGGGCCGACCAGACCGTTTCCATGAGGATACGCTGCTGCGGGTCCATAAGCTCCGCTTCCCGCGGAGAGATATTAAAAAATGAATAATCAAAGCGGGAAATATCTTTAAGGAAACCGCCCCATTTACTACTGGTACGGTTTTTTTCCGTATGGGGATCGCCATAATATTCCCGCCAATCCCAGCGGTCTTCCGGGATTTCGGAAATAGAATCCTTGCCCCAGACCAGGTTATCCCAGAGCTCTTCAATAGAATCGGCACCGGGAAAACGGCCGGCTATGCCAATAACAGCCACGGGCTCGCGAACCCCGAAGCCGGCAGCCTGTTTAAAATTCTCGCCCGTGATGGTAATTTCATTAAAATCTACAAGATTTCCGGACCGGGCAATTTCAGGAACCGGGAACCCGCGCGATTCACCATACTCCTTAATTTCCTCAATTTCTTTGATCTCTTTTATTTCTTTTATTTCTTTTATTTCCTGAATTTCTTCAATCACATCCCGGAGTATTTCGGAACGGCGGTTCTCTTCTTCTTTATTATCAAGATAACTGTACCCGTCCTCATCGGCCGTACCCGGAGAAAAAGGGAAATCACCGGAGCTGTCTTTATATTCAAGAGCAATAAAACCGGCAATCTCATCAATGCTGGAATATTCAAAAAAGAGAGAAGGATTAACATCAATCCCAAAGACAATGCCGATCCTTTCGGAAAACTCAGTAAGGGCAACGGAATCGAACCCGTAGTCCCTGAGATCGGTTTCGGGATCGAGATTATTTTTGTCCACGTGAAGAACATCAACCAGAACCTCGATTAATTTATCACGAACAAACCCCGTACCCGGTACCGGTTCCCTGCCGGAGTCCCGCTCCTGTTCTTCCGGACCGGGCGCGTCCCGGTAATCCCGGTTCATCCTGTTTACGGCAAGCTCCGAAATAAGCATATCGGTATTATTAATAACAACAACCTGGCTGCTCTCACCGGAGAGAATATATTCAAACGCTTCAAGAGCCCGTTCACTGGGAAGGGGTTTAAGGCCCACACTGCCCAGCTGTTTAATGGCCGCGTCAGTGGCACCCATACCGCCGTCTTCAAGCAGTGTCCAGTTAATACAGATAGTTTTTCCGTGGCTGCCGGAGCTAACGCGGTGCTCGTAAAAAGAATCAAGAAAACTGTTGGCCGCGGTATAATCGGCCTGGCCAATATTCCCAATAACCGAAACAACGGAAGAGAACATAATAAAAAAATCAAGCCTGTCGTCTTTTGTTAAATGATCAAGTATCCAGGAGCCGTAAACCTTGGGAGGAATAACTTTTTTAAACGAATGGATCGATTTATTAATTATATAGGAATCATCAAGAACACCGGTCGAAAGGATCACCCCGTCTATTTTGCCGTATTTAAACTTGATCCGTTCAATGGTTTCTTCCATGCGGTCCAGGTCGGAAACGTCAACCTGCTTGTATTCAACTTCGGAGTTATAGCGGTCCAGTTCTTTTAAAATATCAACCCGCTCCTGGGTCAGCTCCGAACTGCCCAGGATAATAACCTTGGAATAGGAATGCTCCGCGATATAGCGTGAAATACGGGAACCAAAACCGCCCAGGCCGCCGGCAATAATATATACCCCGCCCTGTTTAAAGGAAAAGGCTTTCCGCTTCTGGTCCGGCTTCAGGGGATCAATGAGTTTAATATAGCGCTTGTCCTGGCGGTAGGCAATCTCGGAAAAGGCATACTGCGCTTCATTTCGAATAATGGCAGCCAGTTCTTCCCGGGAAACAGCACGGTCGAAGTCGATAGTTTTGACTTTTATTTTCCGGTGTTCCAGCTCAATAACTTTCCCAATCCCCGAAAGCCCGGCAAAGGAAAAACCCTGCACCAGGTCCTCATCTACCACCTTATGGGAATTATGGGTTATAAGATACATGCATATCTCTTTTTTTATTTTCGATTTCATGAGGGCTTTGGCCAGGTAAAAAAGAGAATAAACGCCCGAAACCTGGGCCTCCCGCAGCTGCTCCAGGTTATGCCCGTGATTATCAACATCAGTACGAAAACAAATATCAATAGTCTCATCATCGCTATGCCAGGCGATAATATCCTTAACCAGGGTCTCGTAATCATCCTCCCGGGTAACCGTAACGTGGTAAGGAGCGTTAATTCCTTTCACGTCCGTAATTCCGTCGTGAAGGGTAATAATATTCGGAAGAACGGAACTCTCAGACTCAGGAATAGGCATCTCTTCCCACACCGGTTTGAAATAAAAGACATTGCTCAGGAAGGTGGAAGAAACCTTAATAAAAACCATATCCTTAACGCGAACAAGCGGTTTCCCGGTTTCATCAAAAACCATGAACGAAGCTTTCAGGTCGAAGCCCTTAAGCTGAATAACATCTTTTTCAAAGTAGACATAGGACTTACCCGTAAGGTTTCCATATACCGTAAGCTCTTTAATATAATAAGGAACAAAAAGACTCCGGGCGTCGAAAACCTGCCTGGTAAGAGCGTAAATGAGCCCAACCTGGAACGTGCCGTCCAGCAAATAGGGGCTGCATCCCGTAACCGAACCGCCCCGGGAAACGGGCTGCAGTTCGCCAAGAACAAAAGAAGGGCCGGTATACAGCGCGGTTACTACTTTAAGCGACGGGCCGTAGCGGTAGCCCTGGTGCGACAGCTCCGTATAGAAATCCCTCTCCAGGGGAGCGGCCTTTGCCAGGAGCCCCGGAATATCCAGTTCGTCGGGTTCTCCCGATTTATAGGTATACAGGCCGGAACAGAGAATCTTTCCATCGGAAACAATATCGAATCCCTTGTTCTCTCTGCCGATTTTGATGCTCACTTCGTAACGGTTTTGCACAATGCCGGGACTCTGGATGAGAATATTGGCGAGTGAATTAATACTCTCACCGGCAGTAGCCTGCACCGCTTCAAGCCCGGTCTCAATCATAAGGGCACCGGGAATAATGATCTTGTCCGTAACCAGGTGGTCCCGGATTATATCATCATCGCCGTCAAAGATCCGTTTAAAAGCATTATTCGTCTGCACTACCAGCCGGGAACCGGGCCTGGTTCTCCGTTCCCCGGTTCCGGGCGTGTAAAAGGGAACTGCCTTTTGCGCGACCCGTTCCCTTGCGGGAGAGACGCCTGAATCTATCCAGAACGGTTTCCGGTCAAAGGGATATACCGGCAAAGAGACCCGGGAATATTCCCTGCCCGGGCTGAGGTTCCAGCGGCCCCGCCAGTTAATGTCCTGCCCGCCATAGAGCCAGAGACTCACCAGCAGCCGCGTAATGGAAAGCTGAAGGCTTTCGTTATCTTCCAGGTAAACGGCGTATTCATTATAGCCGCGTTTGGCGGTAATTTCACACAGGGTATGATCTTCAATATTGAATTCATCTTTGAAAGTTTCAAATTCTTTTGAATCACTTTCAACACTCTCACCCAGCCGGGAAAGCCACTTTTTCCGGTCCTTGATCTCCTGGAGTTTGGTGGTATGTTTTAACAGCCCTTTATCGTCAAAGGGAACTTTTCTTTTTTTAAGACGCTGGTTTATTTGGGCGGTAATAGTCGGAATAACGCTCTCATCCACATTAACAAACCGCACCAGGCCGGAGGAAGGCGCTTCGCTGTAGTCTTCACCAAGCACCGCGCCAAAACCCGGCGGAACAGTATGTTCATCCAGGTCTATAAAATCAACAAATTCTTTTTTGGTAATAATATCATCGTTTAACAGGTCAACGACCTCATGAAAATACTCGTTCCGGATGATCCGTTTTTCCGTTAAATCCCATTTGGTGTTCAGCTTGCAGATGCCGGAATAAACAATAAGGAGGAGCAGCAGCCGCCTGTTGGGATTTATTTCCGCCTCCGGGTCCAGGAGGCGGTCATCGAATAACAGATCACCCACCCCCTTACCAATAACATCATACAGGTCAATATCCCATTCTTCCAGGTATTTCTTAAAAGTAAACTGGGTGTCAAGAAGAAGCCGTCCCTTTTCAATATAGGCGGCAATAGCCTCTTCTTCAATGGAAAGAGTTACCAGGGACTTCACGTAATTGGAGTCAATAGAATAGGGCTCAATTAAGGTTCCCGTAATCCGGTCGTACACGGTGAGTGTTGGGCGCTTTATATACACCCGTTTGTCCAGGTCTCCCGGCAGCAGCAGTTTAAAACAGTCTTCCATGCGAAGCATTCCGCTCACGCATAAGGCTACCAGCTGCCCGGTCCCTTCCCCGTAAATAATGTGCGGGGTTACGCCGTGGTCCAGCAGCTTCCGGCTTAACGAATAGAGTACCGAGAAACAGAAAGACTTCATATTGTCTTTTTTAATAACGGTCTTTTTGGTACTCAGCCACTTTCCTATTTTCTCTCCCGGGACCAGGCGTGAAAGCGCTTTCCTGCACTCATCAAAGTAACCTTGAAAAATGCTATCGGAATTATATATTTCCCGGATCTCCTGTATTGCCGTTTCATGGAGTTCCTCAATGGCCGCGATTTTAAGAATAAGGCGGTCCTTGTCGAACTGCTTTCTCCCAATACGGCTTATGTACTTGTCGGGATATTTTATGGCCGCTTTTAATTCTTCCCGGGTGTCGAAGTAGAGACCAAAACGGTATTTAAAATTATTCTCCCGGTGGAAGAGGGTTCCGCATATATCCCGGATACTCAGGTTGTCGCATAACCCGGTGTCGATGTACTCGGACCATGCCTGTAAATACATAAGCAGACTCTTTTTCGACCTGGAGGAAAGAAGGAACAGGTTATTGTCCGGAAGAATATTCTCTTTTTCTTTTCCGCTTTGTTTCTCTTCTTTTTGCGGCGGCAGGTATTCTTCCAGTATGGCATGTGTATTTACCCCGCCAAATCCAAAAGAACTTATCCCCGCCCGCCTGGGTACTCCCGGCTCCGGCTCCCACAGTGAGGCTTTCCGCGCTATCATAAATGGCGAATTTTCAAAATCAATTATGGGATTAATCGTGTTGATATTCAGGGTCGGCACGATCTTTTTATTAACCATCATGAGCAGCACTTTAATGAGTCCCGAGATTCCCGCTGCCGCTTCCAGGTGTCCAATGTTGGTCTTTACGGTTCCTATCTCGCAAAAGCGTTTCCGGGCCGTCTTTTCAAACCAGGCCTGGCAGATAGATTCTATTTCTATGGGATCTCCCAGGGACGTCCCTGTGCCGTGAGCCTCCACATAACTGATGGTTTCGGGGTTGATGTTTGCCCGGTCCAGAGCCCGGGTTATAACATCTTTTTGCGCTTCCACTCTTGGCGCGGTAAGCGACAGGGACCGGCCGCCATGATTGACAGCGCTGCTTTTTATGACTCCATATATAAAGTTCCCGGCCTCTTCGGCTTTTTCCAGCAGCTGCACCAATATAATGCCCGCGCCTTCTCCGGGCACATACCCGTCCGCGTCTTTGTCAAAGGTTTTGCATTGTCCCTGGGGACTCAGCATCCGGGACTTGGAAAAAGATATATACTTCCAGGGATTAAAATCAAGACTCACGCCGCCCACAAATACATAATCACATTCCCTGGTCGTAAGCGCCACCTGGGCATCATGCAGCACTGCCAGGCTCGATGAACAGGCCGTATCTACTGACTTGCTCCCCCCTTTTAAATCATAATAGTGCGATATGCGGTTAGCTATGACTCCCTGGTAATTTCCGGAGCCCGCGTAGCTGTCGGTCTGCACTCCCGGGGCAAGAATATCCTGGTAATAGTCCATTGCCATTACCCCGATGTAAACTCCTGTTCTTACGGCGCTTAACTCTTCCGCCGGTATTCCCGAATCCTCTATGCAATGCCATGTCTCTTCCAGCATCAAACGCTGCTGGGGGTCCATGTTCTTTGCTTCCCTGGGGGATATATTAAAAAAAGTGTTATCAAACTGGTCTATGTTCTCAAGGAATCCGCCCCACTTGCTTATTGCCTTATGGGGCTCATTTATATCAGGGGAGTAATAGGTCTCTATATCCCAGCGGTCCTTTGGAACCTCTGTTATGGAATTGACTCCGCCTTCCAGGTTTTCCCAGAACTGCCGGTAATCCCCGGCTCCGGGAAAACGGCACGCCATTCCCACTACAGCGATATCGGCATATACCAATCCCTTTTCTTTTTCGGTTTGTCTCTTCTTACCAGCCAACTTGTGCAAAGCCTCCGCTTTTTTTTAAATGCCCTCTTTTTTAGCTCCATTTTTATCGAACATGGAGACTGCGCCTGTATATAAAAAATAGAATGTGGCGGCTTCCGAATATTATCAAATAGTTGGTAATAATAAATTATATCATAAAGTCAAGCAGTAGTCAAGGCTCAATGGTTTTTTTAGGCCCCTGTTGGAAATTTTGCCCTTTTTTGCTATTATTATCGGCCTGTTGCCTTCTTATCTTCACCTTCTCTCTCTTAAGAAAGTTCAAGGTTCGAGGTTCGAAGTTCGAGGTTTTTTATCCGAGGGTTAATTACCCGGAAAAAGATTAAACCTCTTTTGGACTTTCTTCCGTATTTTTTCCCCGCTCCGCAGGGTCCGCACTCTCAAGAAACTCTTTTTCAATAGAGCCTTTTTCGGGGGATCTTACCCGGGGTGGTTTCAGAGACGTTGCAGTGCAACGCCTCTACCGGTCTGTTTCCGTAGATCTTTCCTGTGGTATCACACCCCGCAGGGCGTAAACCCCAAATAAATACAGAGTACCCGTA
>JAAENB010001111.1 GCA_024224995.1 bacterium
ATGAACGCAATATTGCTGGATAAAATCCAAAAAACCGCTGATGAATTCGCTAAAATCGCTAAACGGGTTAATGTTTCTTCACGATTGCGGACAAATCATTCCCGGGAGGCCCTTCTCAGTATCACTTATCTCAGGTCTATTGGGGCAAGTCTGATTGATGATCTGGAATATGTGGCTGAAAAGAATATAGAGCAAAGAGATTCGGATATTGACGTAAAAACTTCTTATGAAAACTTAAGGAAAGAGATATCTGCTCTTTTTAAACTATTAAAAGAATCCGCTGATAAAAAAAGTCTCAAAGCCGCGATTTTAAGAAAAATAAAAACCCTGTATGATGATTTTAAGGAATCTACTGCCGGGGCCTTGACTAAACTTGAATTAATTTTAGGGCGCGACGAGGAAATAATTGAAAAAGATAAAGAAATACTTGCATTAAAAGGGGAACAGCAAAAATTGCTGGAAAAACTTCAAGAAGACGCGCAAAAAAGCTGTAATGATGCCGTAAAAGCGGTAAAAGGGTCCCAGTCCAATCTTGACAGGGGTCTAAAAATGGTAGATAATTTTAATCATCTGGAATCTTCAATAGAAAATAAAAATGTAAATGATCTTAATAAACTTCTGAACGATATACAAAGAGGCTGGATGATCGCAGATAATGTAAATATAAGTTCTATGTCTCAATTAGAGTTCGCGGAAAAAGTATATGAAAATACCACAAAACTGCATGATGAATCAGGAAAAATAGAAGACCTGGTAATTGAAAGACATAAATTTTACGCTGAAAGTCTTTATATATTTGCCGATTTAACAGAATTATTAACATCAAAATTTAAAAAATATAGTGATTTTGAATTGTTAGTTGAAGATTTAAATTTAACTTCCGATACCAGCAGTGTAGCCGTTAATTTTGTATCCCAGATAAAAAAAATAACCGACATCGTCAATTATATATTGAGAAAGAATCATGAGCGAATAAATAGCAGCCATTATTATGCTGATAATGAAGCCAGTACAGTTGATTTAACAAAGGAGGAAGCCAGGCATTTTAGTAAAATTTTAGAAGAAATTGAATTTATGACTGAAACTACCAGGTATCCTATTGAAGGATCAAATAAAAATATCACCAATGGCCAGGTTTTGGAACAGCTTTTAATTAACGCCTTAGAAGAAGATGATATACCTATCGAGAAAAGTTAAAAATAATTAATCCTGATATCATTTTTTTGTTTTTTTTTTGAAAAAATCAAAATTTTGTCGACGGTTGGAGTAATTTTATGTATATTATAGTCAACCAAACGGTTGGTTATGAATAAAGAGGACGAATATGCCGAAAACAGGCGGAGATATAACTCGAAAACGGATACTTGATGTTGCGGAAGATCTTTTCTCTGAAAAGGGGTTCGACGGCACGGGCATGGAAGAGATAGCCCGGAAGACCGGCATTAACAAGGCAACTATATATTATCATTTTAAAAATAAATACGATATCCTTGAAGCGTTATTTAATAGTATAATTATCGATCTGAATAATCATTTGAAGGCTCCCGAATCTCACGGGGATTCGGATCAACAAGTAAATTTATCGGAAAAGATAGGCAAGGAGATTCAATTTATCGAAGCAAAAAAGAAGATCATTTCCATAATGATAATGGAATCGCTAAAAGACGGTGACGGCAGCGATTTTCTTTTTAAATGCGCTGAAATAATTATGAATAATGAATTAAAGATGCACAGCGAGGGTTTTAATTCCAAAAAAGACCTGTTCGAAAAAGATAAAATGGAATTTATCGTTTATGAATTTTTTACCGGTTTTATACCGTTCATTATGTTTATTGTATTTAAAGAAAAATTCAGTGAATTTTTTAACTACGATAAAGAATCGGTTTTTAAGAAGTTTCTTGAATCTTTTAAAAAATCACACCTTGACGGACATATCTAAGAGGGGGATTTTTTTTATTATAATATATAACCAAACGTTTGGTTATATAAAATTAAACAGGAGGGAATACTATGAAAGAATTAAAAGTATTTATCACAGGAGCAACGGGTTTATTGGGGGGCAGCATTGTCACGGAATTACTTAATAAGGGATTCGAGGTTACAGCATTGGTGCGGTCCCTTGAAAGGGCTGGAAAAATTCTTGATCCAAAAGTCGACCTTATTGAAGGTTCTCTGGAAGCGGTTGACGGGTTCGCGAATAAATTAGGGGAATTCGATGTGCTTATTCACGCGGCTGCCGTTTATGGAGAGTATTACCGGAATGGAAAAGAAAAAGTTCTTTTTGATATCAATGTTAATGGTACCATCGCGCTGTTTGATGAAGCCCGAAAGGCGGGTCTAAATAATATCGTGTATGTAAGTTCTTCAGCGGTTCTTGATACGGACAACGATACAGAGCTTGATGAAAAGACTCCCTATTCCAACACCACTGAGCCCTATTTCCGGAGCAAGGTGCTGGCAGAGCAGGCTGTTTTTAAATTTCTTGAGGAGTATCCTGCTATGAGAATAGTTACTCTTCTGCCCACTGTTATGCTGGGACCGGGAGACCGGGGACCTACGCCTACGGGTAACTTTATTCTTAATTGTTTAAAGGGAAAATTCAAAGCGGTGATTCCCGGTTCAAACAGGATTGTTGATGTACGGGATGTTGCTGCGGCAGCAGTTCAGGCAACTACGAGCGGAAAGAGTGGTGAGCGATATATCATTGGGGGAAGAAGCTATCCCTATTCTGAGATATTTAAAACCCTGTGGGAAATTTCCGGGAATCCTCCCCTGACAAAAACCATGTCTCCGGGAAAACTGCTGTTCATTGCGCGGCTGGTTACCTTCATCCATAAGATCAAGGGGAAACCCTCTCCCTTAAAACCGGCTATCATTAAGAGGTTGCAGAAGAATTTTTGGTACAATTCATCAAAGGCTGAGAAGGAGCTTGGCGCTTCCTTCCGGCCCTTAAAGGAAACTCTGTCCGATACGGTTTCCTGGTTTAAAGAAAACGGGTATGGGTGAGGCAGGTGCAAGTACACAAAAATGTCACAGAGGGTTAAACCCAAATAAACACCTCGTACGGGCACGGCGCGCCGTGCCCGTACGCGTACCGAATCCCCTCGCAGGGGTCGCACCCCTCGCAGGGGTCGCACCCCTTCCCGGAGCATCTTCGCAAAATTGACCCCGGTATCATCACAGTTTCTAACCTATTTTTCCCGGCCATCGGGTTCAATTTGTCAACCGGAATACAAACAATTCTCCCGGCAATGATTTTTACAAGACGCGTCACA
>JAAENB010001112.1 GCA_024224995.1 bacterium
ATTATGCCTGCCTGGAGTGATGCCTCTGCGGGTTGTGAGGCTGTTTGAGCGGAGCGAGTTCCGAACGTTCTGCAGAGGCATCACTCCAGGCAGGCATAATTTACATTCCGGGTTGATATACATTTTCTTAAGACGCGACCGCAGGGGTCGCACTCCCTCCGGACCACCGGTCACCTTCTTAAACCGGCACATAAACCTTATCTATCATTTCAGCGTATTCCATCTCCATGTCGCTGTCAATAGTAATGCCGCCGCCGCTTTTGTAAATGAAGCGCTTGTCTTTGGCGCGTTCAATAAAGCGGATCATTACGGCGCTGTCCAGCGAGGAGCCGTTGAAGATGCCGAATATGCCGGTGTAAAAGCCCCTGTTGTAAGCCGGGGCTTTTTGTTCGACCGAATTAATAATCTCAACGGTTTTTTTCTTTGGAGCGCCGGTAATGGACCCGGCAGGAAGCATGGGAAGAAGAATATCGCCGATATGATCCTGCCAGGATTCTTCTAGTTTTCCCGTGATCTCTGAACTGACCTGGAGCAGTTCTTTGTTCCCTGCTTTAATTTTATCGACATACCTGAATTTTTTGAGCCGTACTTTTTGGGCTATAATGGAAAGATCATTACGAAGAAGATCAACAACCATTACATGCTCTGCCATTTCTTTTTTATTGTTTAAAATGATCTCTTTGGCTCCGGGGATTGAGGCGTCAATGGTTCCTTTCATTGGATAGGTTTTAATAACATCATTCTCGATCTTGACAAACCGTTCGGGCGAAAAGCATACAAAGTCGTCTTTATAACAGAGTTTGAAAGGGGCTCTGGTCACGGAAAATATCTCTTGCAGTGACGCGTTTAATTCTATTTCAGTTGGAAACGTAAGGTTCAGAAGATAGGTATTCCCCTTTTTTATTTCGGAAATAACCGTTTCAAATGCCCGCCCGTAAACTTCCGGGGAAACCGGATCTTTGCGGGTAATCTTTATGGAAGAAGCCTGTTCCGCGACTGCGGATTTAACATTCGTCACACCATCGATATCAAACAATATATCTTTATCCAGACTCTCAAGCGGCTGGATATGGCACTTCTCCATATTGTAGTCTATAACAAACAAAAAGGGGGTGCGAGCACTCCCCAAACGATTCAACTCTTCTCTCAACTGATCCCTATTTAATTTCAATAGTATACGGATACAGATACAGCGCCCGCTCGTCTTTCAGATCAATCAATGCCAGGTTTTTAGACAGGAGCTTTACGTACTCCGCAAGCAGTTTGATCTCCGTGTAATCCGTTACTGAGGGATAGAGTTTCATTTCATTGGGAAATATTTTTATATCGCAGCGGTCGCTTACCCGGGCCAGTTGTTTGGCGTATTCCAGGGCAGCAGCCAGTCCGCCGAATTCATCAACAAGTTTTTTTTCTCTTGCCTGGTTCCCGGTAAAAACCCGTCCTTCCGCTACGGTGGGAATTTCTCCTTTTTTGATCTTTCTTCCGTACATTACTTTGCCGGTAAAACGGTCATAAATAAAATCAACTCCTGCCTGGAGAACTTTTCGCTCGCCCGGTTCAAGATCTTTCGACTCGGAAAAAATATCGGCAAAGGTGCTCATTTTTATAACGTCCTTGTTAATGCCGAGTTTGGCGTATAATTCTTTGAGCGATAATTTGCCGGAGAAGACGCCTATTGAACCGGTAACGCTTCCTTTGTTCGCGAAGATCCTGTCCCCGGAACAGGCGAGATAGTACCCGCCCGATGCCGCGACATTGCCGAAAGAAAAGACCACCGGTTTTTTATACTTTTTTTTCATTTTTACAAGATAGTTCCACATAAGATCGGAGGCTGTTGCTGACCCTCCCCCGGAACTGACCCGGATAATAATTGCCCGTATTGACCCGTCGGTAAAGGCTGCTTTGAGCATTTTTTTATAGGACTCGTCTCCGGTGGAGCTTTGCATAAACCCGGTGCTCGATTTGCCCCTGATTATGGAGCCTGTTACATATACAATAGCAATGGCAGGTTTCGAACCCCAGGTAAAATCTTTTTCCCGTACGTCCATGTATTGCGAGATTTGAACGGTTGTGAGATCTTCTGATATATCTTTTAATGCTTCATCCTGGTAAGCAATGGAATCAATAAAACCGCTTTTTTTAGCCTCTTCCGGTGTCATGATCCCCTGTTCGAATAGTTTATCAAGCTCACTTTGTTTTACGCCCCTGTCTTCAGTTATTCCGTCAAGATACTGTTTGTTTAAATCCGTAAGCAGGGTCGTTATATTTTCCCGGAAATTTTCGGACATATGTTCGCGGGTAAAACCTTCGGGGTAAGACTTGAATTTTCCGTGAGTAATGGCTTCGAATTTGACTCCCACCTTGTCCAGGAGTCCCTTGAAAAAATAGACTTCCGCTTTAAGCGCTGTAAGTCCAAAAGGGGAGAGGGGAGCAAAATATATTTTGTCCGATATCGTTGCCAGGTAATATTCTTTATTCCCCGGGCTGGTCAATATGGAATAGACCTTTTTGCCCGCTTTCTTAAAGCGCCGCAGCTCTTCCCTGAGTTCCTGGAGCTGGCCGAAACCAGGAGCGGCACGGTCTATTTGCAGTATTATTCCGTCTATGGTATCATCTTTTCCGGCTCTTTGTATGGCGAATACAATCTCATTAAAAGCAAGCTGCTTTTTGCTGAAGAAGTAATCCGGTTCCACTTCTTTTATCTTCCTGTTAAGGCGTATGTTGAGCATGGTTTTTCCGCTCATTGAAAATAATTTGGATAGGGGGATGCCGGAATTGTATTGCTCCACAGGGTAGGATACGGCAAAACTGGTATAATTTGTATTGGAATCTTTATCGACGGTTCTATATGTATCTATTACCGGGGTTGATCCTATTGTTGATCCCATGAAAAAGGGCATTCTTACGCCAAATAATAGATTATAATTAGTATCGGTTTGACAAAAGAGTGAAATATCGTAGAAGACGCGGCCTTCTGCTGAAAAGAGATATGCGGCATTTTTAAAATTCTGCCCTGCTTCTCTGTGTATATCCATGGTCAGGGTGACGCGGTTGGTAATAGGCCGCAATGATACGGAATAGACCTCACTCCTTTTTATATCCAGATTATTTATATCGGCTCCCAGGTCCCGCAGGGAAATCCCCAGGGAGAGAATGCTAAAGGGCCGCAAGAGAAATCCCAGGGTCCAGGAATTATACCCGTCATAGAGACTGTTGTCACTGTTTGCCCAGGAGTATGATACGCCAAAGCCAAAAGTTTCTTTATACATAAATCCTTTGGATATATTAAAGTAACTGCCGTTGATGGAATCCACCGTTCCGCTTTCGTTCCGGTAAGCGTGGTTATACCAGGCATAATTAAGAGAAAACCCCAGAAGGTTCAGCATAAAAAAATGATTCGCGTCTTTGCTGTCGTACTTCACAAACCGGTAGGCAAGATAGGACCGTGAAGAGAGGTCCGCGTACGCGGGGTTCACCAGCGGCGCGAAAGCCCCTTCCGAATGACTCGCCGAAAGGGCATCAGGAGGAAGTTTGTACGGGTCTTCCGCCGCGTACAGCTGCGGTGAAGAAATGAGCGCCAGTGTTATAAGTATTGAGCTGATCAATAAAAAGAGTGATCGTTTTAATAAGTGTTTTGATCTCATAATATATCCTTGTTATGCTCTCTCAAGAAACTCTTTTTAAATAGGGCCGGTTCCCGAAGATTTTATCCCGGGGCCATGCTCTGTTTCACGGGGTTGAAACCCCGAGCTACAACACGTCGCCCCGCTGATAATGCCATATGGCGGCATTATAGGGGCTATTCTGTCTTGGGTCAGCATTGAACCAATGGTCAACCAATGCCCTGCGGGCGATTCGGTCCCATACCAGAAATACCCCGGGGTATAGTCATGTAGCCCGGGGATTCACCCCCGGGTAGCCCCATGCTGAAACCGATCCATTTTTTAAAAACAGTTTCTTCCGTATTTTTTCCCGGCTGTGCCGGGTCCGCACTCTCAAGAAACTCCTTTTAAACAGGTTTTTTGCTGCTTGCCCCCTACCCTCCGAGGGGGAAAAGAAATTTCTTGACAGATTCCTGTATATTGTTCAAGTGGTATTTATTATTTCTATTATTGTATATTGAACTTTTATCCCCGGAGGGCACTATGACTGAAGCAGCTATAACCGATAAAGATCGAAAAAAAGCACAGCAATGTGTGACCTGTCCTGTTTGTTCAAAAGCTCGTGAGAAACAGAAAGGTATGGCATTCTGGTTTGTTAAGACTATTGAAGGGGGAATCTGCCCCTATTGTAAAGCATATGAAAAAGTATACGGGAAAAAAGCCCATGAGGCGCTTTAACCGGCTCTAAGGCGAAGTTCACAGGAGTTCAAACCCCTGTTTCTTCGCCTTTTTTATTTTGTGTGTAAGGGAGAGGATGCTTCTCTCCTACACACAAACGCTTCTATGGGCTTGTTTCCGAAAATTTTATCCCGGTCCCGGAGCCTCCTTTACAACCACAGTTCCTCCATAATTGTTTTGCTTAAAAAAAACTTGACACTGCTTCCAAAATATGACTTGATACTTCTTTAAAATTGATAATCGACATGAAATGAGGTAAAAAAGAAATGAGCCAATCGATTGATGACCTGCTTAAAGAGCTTAAAGTTAAAATTATTGAAACCTTATCACTGGTAGATGTTGTTCCTGATGATATTAAAGACGAAGACCAGCTTGTTGGAGGAGACCTGGGTATTGATTCCATAGATGTCCTTGAACTGGTTATGATGATTGAACAGGATTACGAGGTTAAAATTGACAATAAAGAACTTGGCGCCAAAGTTTTTAGAACAATTAAAACCCTGGCTGAGTATATTGCAGAGAATCGTTAACAAAAACAGGTAGATATAAAAAATTATGAGAATTTTTATTACGGGCATGGGCATTACTACTCCGGCCGGCTCCGGGGTCGACTCCGCTAAAAACCGGATCACTTCAGGAGACCGCTTCATTAAACCGGTTGCTCTTTTTTCTACCCCCGATACCGCGCTCCCTGTTGGCGAGATCGCGGATCTCCCGGTAAATAAAGACCTGCCGCGCACCCATTCCATGGCTTTGATTGCCGCGCAGGAAGCCCTTAAGGGCTCCGGGATTTGCCCCGATGCCGTAATTCTCGGTGTTACTACGGGCGGTATGCCCTTAACCGAAGATCTTCTCAGAGAAAAAAAACTCGATCCTGAGCTTTTTCAGTATCATGGAACCGGTACTGTAGCTGAATATATTGCCCGGGAAACCGGGTGTTCCGGTCCGGTAATAACTGTTTCCACTGCCTGTTCTTCCGGTGCTGCTGCCATTACCATGGCCCTGGAGCTTCTTAAAAGCGGCCAGGCTAAAGAAGTTCTGGCCGGTGGTGCGGATGCCCTGTGCAGGCTTACGTATTACGGATTTAACTCCCTGCAATTAATTGATCCTGAGGGCGCGCGTCCCTTTGACAGTGAGCGGCGGGGTATGTCTGTTGGTGAAGGTGCTGCCATGCTGCGCCTTTCTGCTTCGGAAGAGCCTCCGGAAAATGCCATTGCCGAGCTTCTGGGAGGCGGTCTCTCCTGTGACGCTCATCATGCTACTGCTCCTCATCCCGAAGGTGACGGCGCGTTCAGGGCGATGAAATCGGCGCTTTTTGAAGCTGGTATTACTCCGGATAAAATTGACTATATCAGTCTTCACGGTACGGGAACCGTTGACAATGACCGCTCCGAAGCCCGGGCTATAGCCAATCTTTTTAATGACCCTGTGCCCCCTTCTTCGTCTATTAAAGGTGCTCTGGGCCATTCCCTTGCTGCTGCCGGCGCTGTTGAAGCGGTTATCTCCGCGCTATGTATATCAGACAATATTATTCCCCCCAATACCGGGCTGGAATCTCCCGATCCTGAGCTGCCGATTACTCCTATAAAAGAGCCTCTTGAAAAAAAGGTTTCCCTGGTTCTTTCGAATTCTTTTGGTTTTGGCGGTAACAATGCCTCCCTGCTTTTTGGTGATCACGGTGGTTCCGGTTCCTCTCAACAAAGCTCTTCCGGCAATCTTCCCCTGGCTGTTCTGGGGAGCTCCTGTATTTCAGGTGCCGGCAATAAAGAAAGGACCATTAAGAAAATTCTGTCTGATAGTTGCTGTTACGGTATCCTTCCCCTTGCGGAAGTATCCGAAAACCTGGATGCCCGTTTTATCCGCCGCTTAAAACGGCTGCCAAGACTGGTTCTCTCCCTGGCCGAATCGGCTCGTGTAGATTCGAATACCGATAAGTATCCTTCGTCCATCTTTTTTGGCACGGGCTGGGGTCCTCTTTCGGAAACTCATGATTTTCTTAAAAGACTTTTCGACTCCCATGAAAAATTCACCAGCCCTACGGATTTTGTGGGCTCGGTTCATAATGCTCCTCCGGGGCAGACTGCTATTAAATTTAAGGCCAAAGGGCCCAATATTACCACTACTGGCGGTGATTTTTCCTTTGAACAGGCCCTATTTTCTGCTTCGCTCCTGGCAGGGCATTCTTCCGGGGATGTTATCTCCAAAGAAGACGAAAATAATAGCGAAAACAAAAATGATAATTCCATTATCATTATCGGTGCTGATGAGCATCATGAGAGTTTATCCGCCATTTTCGATCCTTCGTGTATAAACGAAAACGGTCCTTCAGACGGGGGCGGTGCTCTTTGTGTTAGGGCTGTTAAACCCGGTGAAAATATTCCCGGGCCTAAGATATTACCTTCTTTTTTCAAGAATACCTTTCATTCCACCGGAGATTCGATTATTAACGAGCTCCTGGCAAAGCTTTCCGAAACGGGCTCCATTACAGATAAATTCGGTGCTATTTTTGCAGGGATTCCTGCTTCGCGGAAAGAGCCCGGGGAAAAGCTGTTAAACCGCTTTATCGAAGCCGCAGGTTTTCAGGGGCCCGTTATCCGCTACCGGAAGTTTACCGGGGAGTTTGCTTCGGCTTCGGCTGTTGGGCTGGTGACTGCGCTTGAGTTTGTCCGGGACGGCGAGATTCCTGCGGTCCTTACGGAAAAAGAGCCTGTTTCACTTCAAGGGAAAGGGGTTCTTATGTTGAGTTTGGGGGATTTTGTTGCTGCTGTTGAGGTTTTTTAGCCTCCTGATCCCCTCGCAGGGGTCGCACCTCCAAAGGGGGCACGTGATAAGGCATTTCCTTTTAAAAAACTAAAATCTAAACAGGGTCTGTTATTGGAGACGTTTTTGTGAGCGGGCCTTCTTTTTCATAACGAGGGGCTGAAGCCCCACGCTATGAGAAATACCCATCATCCTGGTGAAATAATTTATAAACAGAGCAAAACCCGGAAGATGTTATCCGGGTTTTGCTCTGTTGCCCTATGGGGTTAAAACCCCGGGCTAAAAATGACTCATTTCCAAAAACTCTTGTGCCCCCTTTAAGGGTGGGTGGCTGGAATCTGTTTAGTAACAAAATTCATCTTTGAGTGCGCAACGGATCATTGAGGCGAATTCGGCTGAATCCTCAATGGACTCGGCAAGTATTTGCTCTATTTCATTCTTTAATCCTTTTTCAATATCTGGTAGATTTATTGCTGTATACAAAAATTTAAGATTTCTGTAATGCCCTGATCTTCTTTCGTGAAGAAATTCTCGGTTAATCCCGGTCTCTTTAATAGTAGTTTTTCCTCTAAAATTATCATTTATGGCTTTTGGAGAATCTCCTTTATATTCAATATATTCTTCCGGGTTATCTTTGGCAGGATTAATAAATATTGGTTCTTCATTTTCGATACAATCACGGTGAGATTTAGCTCTTTTAGAGTCTTCTGCCAGGGGAAAAAGGTTTCCCTTATATCTTCTATTGCATTTTGGGCAAGAAAAATACAGGTTATCCCAGTCATAGGCAAGCCAGTAATATCCCACTTTAGAACGTTTATCGTCTCTATCTTGTTTATAAGCTCCCTTTGGCCTGAAGTGCTCAATATCTCCGATCTCTTCCTTTCTTTCACAGAAACAGCATTTATCATGCTGGGCTTTTCGTAAGATTTTTTTTACTTCTTTATGTCCGTAAATTTCATTTTTGAATTCAAACGTTCTTGTTCCTGCTTTAAATTCATTTTCAAACGCCAGGTACTCTTCGAGATTTCTCCTGGTTTCTTCAACTCCGTTGGTTTGCAATATTTCGGGAATTTCAGCAGGTTTATTAATCTTGATCATTTTTCCCCTTTTCTTCAAGGGTTTTCACTGTTTTTTTTATGATTTCAGTCAATTTTCTGTTTTCGCCTTCAACAGGAAACTCTTCCAACTTTTCCCCGATCTCAATAAGCTCCTTTTTGTCCTCTTCGCTCAACTGCGGTTTTGCCAGGATCTCTTTCTTCCGTTCAAAATATTTATCGTATTCCTGGGGACGGGCGCTGTCCAGTTCAAAAAGGTCGCTGGTAAGAACCTGGTCTACGCGCCAGCCCTGTATCACCTCTTTATCTTTCCTGTTGTAGATCTTTACCTGATCACCTTCCCGTTTTAACAAAACGATATTTGCTTCTTGGGCTGATTGGACTATGAGAGGGCTATGGGCTGTTACGATAAATTGTGTTTGTTTAAAAATATCTGTAAGATGACTGATAAGATTCCTTTGCCATTTGGGGTGGAGGTGGATATCAATTTCATCAACCAGAACAACAGCTGGCTCTGCCAATGGATCATCACTATCAGGATAGCGCTCAAAGAGGCGGTGTCCAAGGTCTATCATCCAGGCAATGAGCGCCTGGTATCCCAGGCTCAGGCTATCCACACCAACCCAGTTGTAGGGAGTCTTTGCTTCCATAGCCGGCTTTAGCTGTATTTTAGTAATCGGCTTTACTCTGATATCCTCTACATCGGGCAGTATATCGATCAGTAGCTGTTTTATTTTATTATATCGCTTTTCAGTGAAATCCCTGCTATCTTCATCAGAATCTATAGAGGCAAAATATGCTTGCAAAAGCCATTCTTCGGCATTTATAAGGTTGACATCTTCTAAGAAAAGACTTGCAGAATTATCCTGATTGGTAGATTCGGCTAAAGCAGCTTTGCCTGAACGCCGTAAAGCACCGTAAGAATACATAATTAAATTCTTTAAATTTAAATTTTTTGAGACAGAAACCGTGGTCTCATACTTTATAGGCTCCTCAGGGTCTTCACTTACGTCTAATATTGTTAAACCGTATCCTTCAAAAACATCTATTTTATCTTCCATTAACCTTCCGGAATAAAAATGTTCAGTGTGCATTTTCAACGGTAGAAATGGATTATAAATTATCTTTTCAATTAGAATAGGATAACGCATTTTAGGAGAATAGTTTAAGGAAGAACCCTGACCTGTTATTTTAAAAGGTTCATCAAGAGGCTCCATATAAACAAGACACTTCAGCAAAGTAGTCTTCCCTGTCCCATTATCCCCAAGAATCACTGTCCACCGCGCGGGCTTGCCCTTCCCATCCGACAGATCAAGGGTCTGTTTATCTCCGAAACAGGCGACGTTTTCAACGGAAAGGTCGAGAAAATATACGGGTTTTGTGCTCATCAGGATTTCCTTTGTGACAGTTTATCATCAATAAATTCAAAACAACCATACAAAAAAGAACATGAAATACAAGCATTTTTATTGAGGCGATAGGTTTTTACCCGTGAATGAGTCTGCTATTCCCCCCGAGCAAAAAAGTTTTTGGAAATGAGCCAATTTTAGCCTGGGGTTTTAACCCCACGTTATGATGAAGGAAGCCCCGGTTCAAATTTTAGTTTCTTAAGAGTGCGGACCCCGTGGAACGGGGAAAAATAGGTCAGAAACTGTTTATAGAAATGGATCGGTTTCTGTCAGGGGTGTTCGGTACGCGCAGGGGCACGGCCCCGGCTGCAATAAACCTCAAAAAAATCCTGGACACTTCCCTTCGGACGTAGTATAAAAAAAAATGGAAGAAAAGGACCGGGACATACTTGAAGAGCTAAAATCGATCCCCCGGGACCGGGTAAAAGCACCGCGCGCCATACCAGTAGGCGTGTATGTACAGGAAGCGGAAAATTTATATCACTGGTGCCTCAAGGACAAAGAGATATTACTCAGCAAAGGACTGAACGAAGTCCTTATAGAAGACCTGCCCAAAAGGTATATGATATTATTGAAAGCAGAGGGCGAGTGGGCAATATCCCGGAAAATACGGGAAGGAGATCAAGAGCGCCGGGATGAGGAATTACCAGCCGCGTTTAAACTGAAAAATAAGCTGCAGAGCGACTTCCGTTTCGCGTACAGGAATATACCGGAACTCATGAAAACACTCAGACACAATGGAAAAAGTACAAATTCCGGGGTGATCCAGGAATTAAATGATCTTTCTGTCCTGGGAAAAGATAATCCCGAACCGCTGAAAAAAATCGGATTCGACATGGAACAGCTGGAAAAAGCGGCAGAAACCTCGTCTGTGCTGGGTTTATTGCTGGCAGAGACATCAATAAAGCAGACATATTTAAAGGATATACGTGACAGGGCGTATACATATTTAAAAGAAGCAGTGGATGAGATAAGGAATACGGGAAAATATGCTTTCCAGGAAGATAAAAAGCGGCAAACAGGATACATAAGCCAGTATTTACAGAGAAGAAATAGAAAATACTCTCAAAAGAAGATAAAATCATCTAAAAAACAACAGGTTTAATAAATAAAACCAGGTGATTTTGCTTTAAAACACGCACGCATCTTCAAGATGCGTTTATATTTACTTAAGATGCATCGATATATATTTTATACTACTAAAGATTTAATGAAGATGCACAATAATACTTCCGGGATGTAAATTCATTAATGCAGGATGCTTACTAATATTTAAGGAAAACATGTCATGTTTTGTGCCATATGGCCCTGGCTCCGGGTTGAAACAGGTTCCGGGGGATCATTTGATGCTGATATCCCTGCATATGTGCTATTGTTGATAATATTAAACGGTTTTAGAGACAAATTTAAAAAAGGAATACTGCTAACAGGAGCCTGGAAAAAAAGTCAGTGTGATAATAATCTGAAATGAGATAAACCAGGAACAGGATTATCCTTTAATCCTGTTCCGTATTTTTATTTTTACCAACTAATACCTGATAAATCCGTACCGGTTGTTACCGTAACAGGAACAGTACCATATTGGACAAAAGAATGCGTTGCACTATCAAATAATGCACCATATGCCAGGGTAGTAGTAATTTTATAAAGATTATAACTACCCGGAGGAACATTTGTCAATGTATAATTTCCATCGGAGGTATACGTTGCAATAGGAGCAACCTTAAATTTATTCGCATTTGTTTCAAAAGTATACCAGGCAGTATCATAAGCCGCATAATCAGCACACCCGGAAACCGCAGTATGCCAGCGGTTTTTCAATTCTTCATAGTTCTTTAAATATCTAATCCATTCTTCAACTTTCGCAGTTGTACTCATGGTAGAATAAGTGGATACACTGGTAGGATATATCATATCATCAGTATCATTAACATTTTTTTCATATAACTCATTGTATGAACCGGCCCCAGTACTATCATCTACATTCTGGTAAACATCACAAGCCGCAACATACGTAGTCCTGATATTGGAAGAAGCCGCAGCATAATGCGTAATATCATCATACCCGGTAAGAGTATCAGTTGCGGGAATTGCAATTACATACTCGTCAGTTCCAACAGTTCCGCTAATGGACTGACTTTTAGAAGGAACATAACTCCTGGCAACAGCGATTATATTACCGCCAAGAAACTCATCGGTCCCGCCTTCATCATCGTCATTATTATAGTCTGCATTCTCGACTGCCCTGTTATTCCAGCCATCTTTAGCGTCCCTGAGCCAGTCGGAAAAGCCGTAAAAATGGACAATATAATCTTCATAGGTATCATCAAAATTATCATCATATAAATAATGATACTCATATTTTTTAATGAAATTATTAACAATAAGCCGGATCTCCAGAACAGTCTTTTCGTCACTATTGTCGAACTTAAGTCCGCCAACAATAGGAATAGTCAGAGGATAGACCAGGTTCTGGGTTTTGGCCCAGTAATAATTGTGAAGATTGTAATATTGAGAAAGATAGTAACGGGTAGTGTTAATATCATAACCGCTAACATCTTGTTCATCAAATACAGTCTGGTAAAGACTGCTGGAACCATCGGAATTATCGGATTTAACTTTAGCAGAGCCTGTATCGAGTACCCAGGAACTGCCATTATGCGTATAATTTGTAGCATTGTCGAAAATGATCTTTCTTAGATATACTTTGACATAGGAATATGTTTTATCGGGAGAAACATCATCATTATTACCCAGGACAATCCCGGTACCATCAAAAAAATCGTCAGTTGCTAAAAGCGAAGCTGTCTTAACCTGCCGCACATTGGCAAATTTTTCTTCATTTCCGTCAGTATCCACAATACTTAATTCGGCTATATCGAGCATTATTTTTGTAGGAGCGGTATCAGTATTAGGAGCATCATCAACAGAATCATCCACCATATCCCCACTATTCACAGTATCAATGGTGGCAGTATCAAGAGTTTTCGGACTATTAGAAGCATAAGTCCCTTTAAGCCGGATCTCGATCCGGTTTTCCGCCAGTTCATCAAAAAGAGCTTTATCGCAGCTAATGAGCGCAAAGCCCAGGGAAAAAAGCATCAGCAGAACCACGGGAAGAAGTAATCGTTTTTTATTATAAATTTTAGATCGCATAAATATCACCATTTTTTATTAAATATTAAAATACAGAGTAATACCGGTATTAAGAACATGACCACCCCGGTTGTCGAAGCCTTCAAAAATATAAAGATAATCAATACGAAGGCCAATATTGACGATCCTGCCGGCAGGGAAAGACATTTCAACACCGGTCATAAACATAAGATCGAACTGGCTCTCACTGTCGGGTTCAATAGCAACCCAGCTGGTACCGGCGCCGCCCTTAAGCTGAAATTTAACCGGCAGTTTAAGGGGAAGCAGGTAAACCCCGGTAAAGTACATGGGCACAAGATCGAGCTGGTTAATCCCATCGGAATCATAATGGAGATACGCCACATCAAAACCGACTTTTAAAGGCCGAAAAGGGGTATTATACCTGAAAAAAGCCCCAACACCCAGGGCAAAGGTATCAACAGCGTCAGCAGTAGAAGCAAGAGGAGTAGTAGGCCCAAACCAGAGGCCAAGCTGAGGTTTGGCAAAAAAGTCTTTTCTACCGGCAAAAAGGCTGCCGGAGGATAAAAATATTATCATAATAACGAATATAATTTTTTTCATATGTTTAATCTTCATAAATGCTCTCAACAAAATGGATTATAACTACATAAAGACCAGCTTTAAAATTTGAAAAAAAAATGTAACATATGTTACAAAATTAATAATACCAGCAGATGTATAGTTATTTTTCGGCAAATACTGCAAAGTGGCTACTAATATCGAAAAAAGAGGATTTTATGTCAATACAATAACTAATTAATAGGCGGAATCCATGGAAGAAAGGGGAGGATCATAGCGCACAGTATTGAGATAAAGACCATCGGGAGGGGCAGTTAAACCGCTGTAAATTCTGTCTTTTTTTTCGAGAATTTCCTTAATAAACGCGGGATCTTTGCCGTCTTTATGCATATCTATAATAGTGCCAACAATAATGCGGATCATATTATGCAAAAAAGCATTTCCGCGGATAAAAATCTCAATCATATCGTCTTTTTTAGAGACATCAATGCTATTGATCTTGCGAACAGTATTCTCATCTGCAGATATTTTTTTACAAAAAGAGGCAAAATCCATCTCACCAACCAGGAATTGAGCGGTTTCTCTGAAGTAATCAAGGTCAATTTTCCGGTGAACCCACGTAGCGCGGAATTTAACGAAGGGATTTCTCAGGGGATGGTTATAGACCAGGTAGCGATATTCCCGTTCAACGGCATCATACCGGGAATGGAAATCCGGGGGTACGGAAAACGCGTTTTTAACGGAAACATCTTTGGGCATAATACCATTGAGGGCAGCACAGAGTTTAACCAGGGAAATAGGAGAGTCCAGGTCGAAATGAACGACCTGGCCAAGTGCATGGACTCCGGCATCGGTCCTGCCCGAAGCAATAACTCTTCTATTTTCTTTAGAAAGGATTTTAATCGCGGACTCAAGTTCACCCTGAACAGTTCTCGTGTCGTTTTGTACCTGGAGGCCGTGAAAGGCGGTACCATCGTACTGGATAACTAAGGCGATTCGTCTTTTTCCGGTGCTAATTGTTCGTTCCATAGATCAAGCATCTCATTTATTTTATCGTAAAGGTCTTTAGTTTTGTCAAGAAGTTCACCGGGCCTGGATTTAGATGTTTTGCCCATGCCAAACAACCTGCTAAGATAGCGTTTACTGATCTCGAAATTTTCAATCCGCTTGTTGATATCCGGCTCTTTTGAACCGACTTTCACTGCTAATATGGCAGACATATATAAAATACCGTCATATTGCCAATTTTTATCGGAATCCGGCCCCATATTTCCGGCAGCATCAGCAGGTTCTTCCCCGGTTTGAATATAATCCAGGACTTTCAGATAATACTGATAAGCTTTTTTATAGAAAAAGGCCGATATTTTTTTATATGGTTTATCCGGAACCTGGTTATGAAGATCACTAAAAAGCCATGCGGCTCTAATAGAAGAAACCGCGTTTTTGAACGTAGGCGCGACTTTTTTATTCCGGATACCATAACAATCAACAGCAAGCATATAGGAAGCGGCGCCCAAAAACAGGTCCCGGTCATTAGCAAAAGTAATATTACCGAAAAATTTCCGAATGGAATTCTTTCTGGCAGCAGTTAATTCCCTGAGTTTTTCAACCTCATCGGGCAGTAGACTTTTAAAATCCTTCGGATACGCTGTATACAGGCACGACGGGCAAACAGTCAACAGGTATGCCAGGGGATATATTACTCCGAATTTCTTGCTAACTTCGTATTGTCTTCGCAATTCATCGGTCAATTTACCGGCAATTAATCGTCCGCCGCCGGAAAACAGCTCTTCTCTAAAGAATTCATGAGAGCAAACAGGGCATTTTGTAGGATCTTTTTGTCTAAAAGAGATCCTTTTTTTCGCATCCATTTAATAAATACCTCGTAATTCCATCAGTAAATTTGACTCTATCTTCTCTTTTTTAATACAATTATATATAACAGTTACAAAAAATCAATAATCTTTTTTAAACAAATACGGAACAATAATATTTAATATAATCGTCAAGGGGAAATTATATTTTGACGATAAATAAAGAAAATAGTATATTCTAAGAGTATATGTAAGAGAACTGTTGAGGCATAGACAATGAGATCAAAAAAATTACTAATAATAATCCCCCTGATTGTAATATTTTCTACAATAAATATATATCCCAGGTCGGAAACGGTAAAATCGTATGAAGATTACCGGTTGGTATTGGACGCCCTGCGAAAATTAAAAATAATGATAGAAAACTTTCCGAATGATGAAAATACAGCTCAATATAAAAAGCTTAAAGCTGATTTTAAAAAGGCGGGGATTATATATTACGGGCAGCACTTTATCAAAGCGCATAAAAATTTCGTTAAAATAAAAGGTGACATGGTAATACTGCTTGAAAAAGTCTCAAATGAATACATAGAAGCGACAAAGAGTTTACTGAATTCAACATCAAAAGAGGCATTTGAAATAATGATAAATTTCAGTAAACACAGCACCTACGCGACATATTTTTACAAGCCCTATGACCCGATGGTAGGGTTAAAGCCCTATTCTGAGAAATTCAATGAAACACATTATCACTATTTTCGCGACCGGGAGAAAATTGAGCGGTATATTAAAAATGGGTATAAGAACCTTGAAATAGCAAAAAACCGGTTCAATGATCCTGAAATAAAATATTTAAAAGAAAGAAAGAATAGAACATCAAAACACCTGGATATTATTATTTCAAACTATTTAGCTGTTATTAAGTCGTGCAGATTAGCAAAACAACTTGGAATAGAAATACATAAGATCCGGAATGTACATAAACTTGGAGATATTTTAAAAAAATACAGACTTAATTTTAAAGAGATCACGCCTATTTTTGACGACAGGATCCCACCGGAATTCAAAAAAGATGCTATAGATAACCAGCGTCTTCTGTATAGGCTTGAACAAAAAAGGATGAGTGAATACCAGGAAGGGATTAGATAAAAAAAAGGGTGTGAAAATCACACCCTTTTTTTTGTTTATGAAATAAATCTTCGAAATAAATCTTCGATTATTCTTTATCTTTTTTAGCTTTTTTCTCTTTCTCTTTCTTTTCTTTTTTCTCTTTTTTGAGTTGCTTCTTATCTTTCTCAGTGGATTCTTCTTTACTCTGAGAAGGCTGTTCTCTATCAACAAGCTCTACTATAGCCATTTCAGCGCCATCACCGGGTCTTTGACCAAGGAGATATAAACGAGTGTAACCACCACTCCGGTCTTTAAACCGTGGAGCAATATTCTCAAAAAGTTTTTTAACAATATCTCGATTGGTAATAACCTTCATAATTTCTCTTTTATTGTGAAGCTTTTGTGAAGCCTGATCATCAGTTAACGCCAGGTTTTTCTTCGCACGGGTTATTAGCCGTTCCGATATTTTTTTAAGTTCTTTACCTTTTTGTTTAGTGGTAACAATTTTCTCATGAGTAAACAATGATGTTACCATATTGTTATACATGGCCTTTCTATGAGCATGAGTTCGGCCTAATTGCCTCACACTATTTCGATGTCTCATTTGTTATACCTCGTTTAATCCTTAAGCCCAAGACTTAGATGTAAAGCCTCAAGATTCGTTTTGATTTCATTTAAAACAATCTCACTATAGTGTTTCGATTTTTTCAATTCTTCTTCTGTTTTACGAACAAGCTGTTCCAGTATTGTTATATCAAGACTCTTGAGAGTATTATATGCTCTAACAGACAGTTCTATTTCATCAATAGATTTCGCCAGTAACGCTCTCATTCTTTCAAGGTTTTCATCAACGACTTCGACTTCTTCTTCAACTTCTTCTTCGAAATTGATAAAAATGGTCATGTGATCCTTAATAATTTTAGCAGCATGAGCCAGGGCATCATCCGGTGATATTGAACCATCGGTCCATATCTCAAGAATTAATTTATCATAGTCTGTTCTCTGGCCAACACGAGTATCTTCAATTTTCATATTCACCTTTTTTACCGGTGAAAAAATTGAATCAACGGGTATTACACCAACGGTTTCAGTACTAGACTTATTTAATTCGGAAGGAACATAACCACGTCCTCGTTCAACCTGTATTTCCATATCGATACTAGCGTTATCATTCAAAGTCGCTATTTTAAGGTCCATATTCATAACTTCGATATCCGGATCAACATTGAAGTCGGCACCAACTAAATCACCCGGGCCTTCTTTAATGATATGAAGAACTTTGGCCATTTCACCTTCATATTTAAATCGTAATTTCTTAAGATTTAAAATAATTCTTGTTACATCCTCATAGACCCCATCTATCGTATAAAATTCATGTGGTACGCCTTCAATTTTTATAGCAGTTATAGCAGCTCCTTCTATAGAAGATAATAAAACTCTTCTTAAGGAATTTCCTATTGTTAAGCCAAATCCTTTTTCGAAAGGTTCAGCTATAAAACGTCCGTAATTAGCCTGAAGCTCATCATGTTCAAATACAATTTTGCTTGGTCGTTTAAAACCTTTTAATAGGTTTCTAGGGGCCATTTTTACCTCCATTTATTTATACTGCCACCCAATAGATCTCGACTTTATGTAGAATAAAATCTCCCCATGGGAAAAATATTTGTGGATACTATTAAACAGTATTAAACTAACGGTATACAGTTTATTACTCTACGCGCGTGCCTGTTTGTATCCCTATTTATGTAATGCACGCAACGTTATATTACTATACTATCTTTTTATGTATTACTTAGAATACAATTCAACGACTAATTGCTCATTAAACGTAGTAGCAATATCAGTTCTTAAAGGAAGTCTTAGAACTTTTGCTGCCCGATTCTCAAAATCAACTTCAACCCATTCAGGAACAGAATCTGTTGCTTTAGATAATTTAATTGAATCATCCAGCATTACATTGTTTTTAAATTTTTCCCGAATCTCTATACGAGTTCCTTCTTTTACTTTAAATGAAGCAATATCTACCACTTTACCATTAACCATAACATGGCCATGCTGGATAAACTGTCTTGCCTGTGTTCGTGAAGAAGCAAATCCCATTCGATATATCGTATTGTCCAATCTTCTTTCCAGAAGTGACAGCATATTCTCGCCGGTAACTCCTTTCATTCCATTGGCAGTCTCAAAATTATTTCTGAATTGTTTTTCCAATAATCCATAATTTCTTTTGATTTTTTGCTTTTCACGCAACTGTACAGCATAATCAGACATCTTAGCTCTTCTTTTTCTAGGAGGTCCCGGAGGATATTTTTTCTTACCTTTAATAGGACATTTATCAGTTAGACATCTCTGTCCCTTTAGCATCAATTGCATCATCTCTCTTCTGCACAATTTACATTTTGGGCCTGTATACTTCGCCATACCTCTAACTCTCCATTATACTCTTCTTCGTTTTTTGGGTCTACAGCCATTATGTGGCACAGGGGTAACATCCTTGATCTTTGTTACATTCAAACCGGATTGTGCTAATGATCTGATAGCCGCTTCTCTTCCGATACCAGGTCCTTTAACATATACTTCAACGGTTTTTAAACCTGCAATATCAATAGCTTTTTCAGCTGCTGTTTTGGCTGCCATCTGGGCTGCGAAAGGAGTGGATTTTCTTGATCCTTTGAAACCTTCTCCACCAGCAGTTGACCAGGAAATTACATTACCTTGCATATCAGTAAGAGTAATGATTGTATTATTATATGTAGCCTGTACATACGCTCTTCCAACAGGTATACTTTTCTTAACTTTTTTTCTACTTCTCTGTTGCTTCACTTATCCGCTCCTTATTTCTTCTTTTTACTAACTGAGACTCTTCGGTTTCCTTTCCTGGTTCTGGCGTTATTCTTTGTATTCTGTCCTCGTACCGGGAGCCCTCGTCTATGGCGAATACCTCTATAACAGCCAATATCCATAAGCCGCTTTATATTCATTGCAATCTCAGTCCGCAGATCACCTTCAACTTTCGCAACATTATCTATTGTTGTCCGAATAACATTTATCTCTTCATCAGTTAAGTCTTTAACCTTCGTTAATGGGTCAACACTCGCTTCAGCTAATATCTTTTTAGAAGTAGTTACTCCAATTCCAAAAATATAGGTCAAGCCTACTTCAATTTTCTTATTGCTTGGTAAATCAACACCTTTGATCCTTGCCATGAATCCTCTCTTTTATCCTTATATTAAAATTAATGTTTTTTTACAGTTCTCAATTTCTGTCGCTGCTTATGTCTTGGATTATTACTACATATAACCCTGACAACACCATGTCGTTTTATTACTTTGCAGTCACTGCAAATCTTTTTTACCGAAACCCTTACTTTCATTCTTTACCTCTTTCTTTTCAGCTGGCCATTCAACTAGCATTAACAAACAACCCGGGTATAAACACATGGGTCTAAATTTTCTTAATTCTTCTTATTTTTTAGATCTATATATAATTCTTCCACGATTTAGATCATATGGAGACAACTCTACTGTGACCTTGTCTCCTGAGAGTATTCTTATATAGTGCATTCTCATTTTTCCTGAAATGTGAGCCAGGACAACATGCCCATTTTCAAGTTTGACGCGGAACATTGCATTTGGCAATGGTTCTACAACAACACCTTCTACTTCAATTGGTTCCTCTTTTGCCATAAATTCTCTCTATATACAATAAATATTTTTTACAATAATAATCTAATTTTTAAAAATATGTGCTGAAAAATTTCTTATTTATCGTCCTTTAATCCGCTTTTTCTTAAAAAAGCCGTCGTAATGTCTCATAATCAATTGTGATTCTATCTGGTTCAGAGTATCAAGAGCAACACCAACAATAATCAAAAGTGAAGTTCCACCAAACATATAAGCCATTGTTGGAGATACATGTTCGGGCCAAACTCTCATTATAATATCAGGAACAATTGCTATACCTGCCAGAAAAAGAGAACCAAATAAAGTAATTCTGTTTAATATTCTCATAATATGGTCTGTTGTATTTTGTCCGGGCCGTATTCCCGGAATAAATCCGCCATATTTTTTCAAATTTTCAGAAATATCTGCCGGATTAAATCGTATAGCAGTATAAAAATAACAAAAGAAAATAATAAAACCACTATATAACATCATGTATGGTATTTTCCCCGGAGACAAACTATATTGCAGCATAGTCAGGAACTCATTGGTTTGTTTTCCCAGCGTACTCATTAGCTGAGAGGGAAACATAATGATGGCAGAAGCAAATATTATTGGAATAACTCCGGCTGCGTTTACTTTCAATGGTATAAATTGAGCATTTCTCTGTACTGCTGCACCACCAACCATCTTTTTACCATACTGAATTGGTATTCTCCTGGTACCTAAGGTTAACAGGATCGAAGCGGCAATAACAGCTAAAAACACCCCAAAAAGAATGATTCCAACAATAGGTTCACCACTATCACCTATTTTTTGCAATGTAGCTTCAAATCCACTGGGGACCCGAACGACAATACCAGCAAAAATCAAAAGAGAAATACCATTACCAATTCCTCTTTCTGTAATTATCTCACCAAGCCACATTAACACCATTGTTCCGGTAACGATTGCAATAACCGCAATAAATATAAATGCAATTCCGGAGTCCTTGGGAACAACACCCGGCATATTTTGTAACCATTTTGTTAAAGCAAAACCTTGCACGGTACATAAAAGAATTGTCCCGTATTTTGTGTATTGCGTTAATTTTTTTTGCCCTTCGTGCCCTTCTTTCGACAATCTTTCAAGTGTCGGAAAAACAACTTTCATAAGATCTATTATAATAGAAGCGGAAATATATGGCATAATGCCTAATGCAAAAATTGTAAATCGCTTAAGAGCACCTCCTGCGAATAAATCGATAAAGTTAATCAACCCGGTCGTTCCACCGCCAGCGGACTTCGCAAAGTAGTCTCTTAATGCGTCAACATTAATACCAGGTATCGGGATATGTGCCCCGATACGATAGATAATCAAGATAAATAAGGTAAATAGAATCTTATTTCTCAATTCCTTGATCTTAAAAATATTAGTAACAACGTTAGACATTATTTTTCCTAATTAAGTAGCTTATTTTTCTTCTTTTTCGTTTGATACTTCACGGATAACGGCCTCACCACCAGCTTTTTTTATCTTTTCAATTGCTGATCTGGAAAAAGCATCCGCGACAACTTTAACCGATTTGCTCAGGTCTCCATTTCCTAAAACTTTGACCATTTTTTTGCTTTTATTTATTACATTTTTTTGTTCTAAAACTTCGGGATCAACACTGTCAATATTCAATTTTTCAATCTGGGACAGGTTAACAATCTGGAATTCTTTTTTAAATATATTCGTAAATCCTCGTTTAGGAACTCGTCTTTGTAAGGGCATCTGGCCACCTTCAAACCAGGGTCTTTTGCCGCTTCCGGATCTACTTAACTGTCCATTATGACCTCTTCCACAAGTTTTTCCACTTCCACTTGAAGGACCACAACCGACTCTTCTCCGCTTTTTTATTGAATCAGGTTTTTTTATTGTATAGATTTCCATAACCGTAACTCTCTATTCCTTTTAAAATAACAATAGATATATATCCACTGGTTTAATTATTTCTCTTTAACTTCTATTAAATGATGAACTTTGTTTATCATTCCTCGAATAACAGGATTATCATCATGCTCACGTTCAGCGTTAATTTTTCTTAAACCAAGTGCTCTCAGAGTTGCTCTTTGATTTGGTTTTGATCCTATTTTACTCTTAACTTGTTTCACTAGTAATTTCTTTGCCATTGCTACATTCCTGCCTTGCTTTCAAATTATTCCCACAATTTACTAATTGCAACATCCCGTACGCTGGCAGCTTCTTTTAAACTTCTCAATTGAAGTAACCCATCCATTGTTGCTCGTATCAGGTTTATAGGATTTCTTGAACCCTGGCTTTTCGTTAAAATATCGGATATACCGGCTCTTTCAAGAACTGCTCTTACTGAGGCTCCGGCAATAATTCCAGTACCGGGAGCAGCCGGTTTCAGCATTACTTTTGCAGATTTAAACTGCCCAATAACCTGGTGCGGGATAGTATTTTTATTTAAATTTATTTTATAAACATTCTTTTTAGCATCCTGCTTGCTTTTGTCAATAGCATCCGGAACTTCATTTGCTTTACCAAACCCAACTCCGACATGACCATCTTCATCACCAACTACAGCAAGGGCATTAAATGAAAATCTTCTACCACCTTTAACAACTTTTGCAACCCTGTTAATTGTAACAATTTTTTCTTCAAGTTCCAAACCGTCAGAATTCATTTTCTTTCTTATAATTTTCATTCAGCCAACTCCTAAAACTCCAATCCATTTTCACGCGCAGCATCTGCAAACGCTTTTATCTTACCATGATATAAATATCCATTTCTGTCAAAAACAACTTTTTTAATACCGCTGCTTGCTGCTTTTTCAGCCAATAGTTTGCCTAATGTTTTTGCCGCTTCAATATTTCCATTCGATTTTAATTCAGGGAAATCTTTCGACATAGTTGAAAGCGCTACCAGGGTATGTCCTTTTTTATCATCAATAATCTGTGCATAAAAATTCTTACTGCTTTTATTTATGCATAAACGTAAAGTATTTTCATTCAAACGAATTTTCTTCTTAACCCCGAATCGTCTTCTCTGGTATCGTTTTTTCTTTAATGTTAACCTATCCATCGTTCTTTCCTATTTTTTACCTGTTATTTGCCTGCTTTACCAGCTTTTTTCCTGACATACTCGTTCTTATACCGTATTCCTTTTCCTTTATACGGCTCCGGCGGTCTTAACTTACGGATATTTGCAGCAATCTGTCCAACTTGCTGTTTATCGGTTCCTTTAACCTTAAGCTTTGTTGCCTCTAAGACTTCAATGGATATACCTTCCGGTGGTGAAAAAATAATGGGATGAGAGTATCCAAGCTGAAACTGAACATCTTTTCCTTGTTGTGTAGCTCTGTATCCAACACCAATTATTTCCAGATCTTTTTCAAAACCCTTTGATACACCAACTATCATATTATTTATTAATGACCGTGAAAGTCCATGATACGCATTTAACTGTTTATCATTTTCTTTATTATCAACGACAACAGTAAAATTCTTTTCGCTCATCTCCAGGCTTATTCCATCCAGCAGATTAAGACTATGCTGCCCAAGTGGTCCTTTAACGGAAACAATACTGTCTTTTACATCAACAGAAACTCCATTAGGTATTTCTATTATCTTTTTTCCTATCCTTGACATAATTACACACTCTTATTTTGATATACGATCTGTTCTAATATATTTCAATTATTTCTGTATAGGATTTTTTTGTATTAATCCTATATTTTCGTCAATATTCAACTCGAATCTTTTACATAGTATAATAATACTATGTAATTTCACACACGATTTCTCCACCAACATTAAGCTTCTTGGCTGCCTTATTAGTAATAATACCTTTGGGAGTAGATAAAATCGCGATACCAATATTGTTCAAAACAGGTTTGATATCCTTAGCTTTAATATATACTCTTCTTCCCGGTTTACTAATCCGCTGCAAAGTTGCCAGTGCAGATTCTTTATCTTTCGTAAACTTCAAATAAATACGCAAAGTTTTTTGCTTATTTGTATCTATTAGTTTAAAATTTTTAATAAATCCTTCATCTTTCAGTATTTTCGCTATTGAAACTTTCATTTTCGACGAAGGAATATCTACTTTTAAATGCCCAGCTTTAATGGCATTTCGCATTCTTGTTAACATATCAGCAATTGGATCTGTAGTAGCACTCATTTCTTTTTTATCCTACTTTACTATTATTTTACCATGAAGATTTAATTACACCGGGGACTTTCCCTTCATTTGCAAGCTTTCTAAAACAAATTCTGCACATTTCAAATCTTCGCATATATCCTCTGGGTCTCCCACAGATTTTACATCGATTAGATTCTCTAACCTTAAACTTGCTTCCTCTTACATGCTTTGCTATCATACTTTTCTTTGCCACAATTATCACCCCTGTTCTTTAAATGGCATTTTAAATTCTTTTAATAGAGCTCTGGATTCATCTTTGTTTTTTGCGCTTGTTACCAGAGTAATATTCATTCCGTGGATTTTATCAACCTTATCAAAATTTATTTCAGGAAAAATAATCTGTTCTTTTACTGAAAAGTTAAAATTTCCGGAATTATCAAATGCTTTTGGAGATAATCCCTTAAAATCCCGTACTCGTGGAAGTGTAATATTAATAAGCCTATCAAGAAATTCAAACATCCTGGGCCCTCTCAATGTTACCCTACAGCCAACATCGTATCCGTCTCTTATTTTAAAGTTAGCAACAGATTTTCTTGCTGTAGTCTTAATTGCTTTTTGCCCTGTTATTGTTGTCAACTCTTCAATTGCACCATTCAGTGCGGCTGCATTTGAGTGAGCATCACCCATTCCTATATTCAAAACAATCTTTTCTAATTTTGGCACTTGCATAATGGATTTAAATTTAAATTGATCCATTAGCTTTTGCCGAATATTTTTATCATAATCTTCTTTTAATCGTGGTACCATTTCACTTACCTTTCTTAATCAAGACTCTTCCCGCATTTTTTACAGTTTCTACTTTTACTCTTTTCATTTACCTTTATTTCTATGCGAACACCTTTTTTGCACTTTTCACAAAAAAGCATAACATTTGAAATATCAATAGGAAATTCTTTTTTTAGAACTCCGCCTTTGGGATTTTCCTGTGTCGGTCTAACATATTTTTGCTTTTTATTGATGCCTTCTACAATAACTCGACCATCTCTCCGGTCTATATGCAAAACCTTTCCTCGTCTTCCCCTATCACTTCCACTAATAATAACAACACTATCATTGAGTTTTATTTTAGTTTTTACCGGACTTGTTTTCACCTGTAACCACCTTTTACAATACTTCAGGAGCCAAGGATACGATCTTTAAAAAATTCTTATCTCGTAATTCTCTCGCAACAGGACCAAAAATACGTGATCCTCTGGGCTCTCCTTTTGCATCTATAATTGCAACTGCATTATCATCAAACCTTATATATGAACCATCTTTTCTTCGTACCGGCTTCTTCGTACGAACTACAACAGCACGTAAAACAGCTTTTGTATGAACTTTCTTTCCGGTAGAATCTTTAAGACCATATGATGGTTGTGAATCTTTCACAGCAACGACAATAATATCACCGACTGTAGCGTATCTTCTTTTAGATCCACCAAGAACTTTAATACATTGTACTTTTTTAACGCCGCTATTATCGGCGACTTCTAACATTGTTTCAGCTTGAATCATACCGAACCTCTACTTAACCTTTTCTACAATTTCCACAAGTTTATATCGCTTATCTTTTGACAACGGTCTGCATTCTTCAATACGAACTCTATCACCAATATTGCATTCATTCTTTTCATCATGACTTTTTATTTTCTTTGTTCTACGAACAGACTTTTTGTAAAGTGGATGCATTTTTAAACTGCTTATCTCGATTACAATGGTCTTGTCCATCTTATCGCTAACTACTTTTCCTATCAGTTGTTTCCTGTTTGATTTCATTCTCAGATAACCTTCTCAATATTCAATTTAGCTACTTCTTTGCTCTCGTATGCCTAGTTTATATTCATTTTTAACTGTCAAAATCCTGGCAATATGCTTTTTCAACTCACTGATTTTCTTCGGATTATCAACTTTACTGGTGACAGCTCTAAAACGTTCTTTCCGTAACTCTTCTTTTGATTCAACAAGGCTTTTATCGAGCTCTTCAATTGTCAGCTCTTCTAATTTTCCCTTCATGACTATATTCCTTAATTAGTATTTATCAATCATAATTATTTTGGTTTTAACAGGAAGCTTATTTGAGGCATTTTTTAAAGCTGCTACTGCCATTTCTTCTTCAACACCGGCAATTTCAAATAGTATTCTTCCGGGCTTGATTCGAGCTACCCAACCTTCAGGATTTCCTTTTCCTTTTCCCATTCTTGTTTCTGCCGGTTTTTTTGTTTCAGGATAATCAGGGAATATTCGTATCCAGAGTTTTCCACCCCTTTTTACTTTCCTGGTAATCGCAACACGAGCAGCCTCTATCTGGCGGCTGGTTATTTTACCCGGCTCAAGTGACTTAAGAGCAACTTCTCCAAAAGAAATTGTAGAACCCCGGCTTGCAACGCCACTCATTCTTCCCCGTTGTTTTTTTCTATATTTCGATCTTTTCGGCATTAACATAAGCAACAACCTTTCTTATCAATTAGTAATTATCTTGAATTTTTTATGCACACTGTAAATTAGAGAATCAACCCGGTTCAGGCACCTCATAATTACCAGCCAAATACTCTAATCTGCTTTTATTTTGTCTTTCTTTTTACAGAATACTTATCTTCTTCACTTTCCTGAGTTTTGGACAAAACATCTCCATTATATATCCAGACTTTAATTCCAATAAGTCCAAAAGTAGTTAATGCTTCGGCAAAACCATAATCTATATCAGCTCTTAAGGTATGAAGAGGAATTCTTCCTTCCTTGTATATCTCAGTACGAGCCATTTCCGCATTATTTAATCGTCCCGATACCATGACCTTAACTCCAAGCGCTCCGCTTCTAGAGGCATTTGTTATGGCCTGTTTTACAGCTCTTCTAAAAGGAAACCTTCCAACTAACTGTGCTGCAATCTGTTCAGCAATAAGTTTGGAATTCTTTTCCGGTTTTTTTACTTCTATAATATTGATATATACTTTCTTAATAGAAATCTTCTCAAGCTGCCCTTTTAATGATTCTATATCCGCACCTTTTTTACCAATAATTACACCAGGTCGTGCAGCATGAATATTAACATTTACTCTATCGGGAAACCTTTCTATGGTCACTCTTGCAATCCCGGCACTCTTTTTCTCTTTTTCAATATACTTTTTAATAGCCAGGTCTTCGTGAAGATTTTTCGCATACATCTTTTTATCTTCATACCAAACCGAATCCCAGGTTCTGGTAATTCCCACTCTAAGTCCTATTGGATTAACCTTTTGCCCCATTTAAATACCTTTCTTCTTTAATTGATTCTTATGAATAAATTCTTAATATTATAAGCAGCTCTAGCTGTCTTTTTTAACTTTCATCCGAGATGACTACGGTAATACTACTCGTTCTTTTTCTAATTCGAGAAGCCCGTCCTCGCGCCCGTGCTCTAAATCGCTTCAACGTTGGACCTTCATCAATTGTAATCTTCTTAATAAAAAGATTATTTTCTATTATTTCAGGATTCTGATATTTAGCATTAGCTCCTGCTGAATACAGGGTCTTGTAAATTAAATTAGATGCTTTCTGAGGCATCGCTTTCAGAATATCCAGTGCTTCAGGAAGGGGATAGCCCCTGATCTCATTTGCAACAAGTCTCACCTTTGATGCAGAGATCCTGTTATTCTTTGAAAATGCTCGTGCTTCCATTATTTCTTCCTCCCCGCAACCTTATCTTTACTCGTATGACCTCTATAGGTTCGGGTAGGAGCAAATTCTCCAAGTTTATGCCCAATCATATTCTCGCTAATATATACCGGTACAAATGTCTTCCCGTTGTGAACCATCAAAGTGTGGCCAATCATTTCCGGGAATATGGTAGACCGTCTGGACCATGTTTTGATTGCAGTTTTTTTATTTGAAGAGTTCATCTCTTCAATCTTTTTAAAAAGTTTGATGTCTATAAAAGGACCCTTTTTAATCGATCGTGCCATATCTCTACTTCCTTCTCTTTACAATATATCTATCACTATATTTATTCTTCTTCCTGGTCTTATACCCTTTTGCAGGAATACCGGTTGGAGAAACGGGGTGTCTTCCACCTGATGATTTTCCTTCACCACCACCAAGCGGGTGATCAATAGGATTCATCGCTACACCTCGAACTTTTGGTCTTTTATTCAGCCATCGAGATCTTCCTGCTTTTCCTATAGTCAGGTTTGAGTGATCTTTATTTCCAACTTCTCCAATTGTTGCATAACATTCATTAAAAACTTTCCGAATTTCACCGGAAGGCAGTTTTATAAGACTATATTTTCCTTCATTTGCAGAGAGAACGGCAGAAGTTCCGGCAGAACGGACCAGCTGCCCTCCTTTACCTTTATGGAGTTCAATATTATAAATGCTTGTTCCAACAGGTATATTCCTTAATGGCAATGTATTGCCAACTTTTATTTCAGCATCTTCTCCGGAAAAGATTTTGTCGCCCACCTTTAAGGTATTCGGGGCTATGATATATCTCTTTTCACCATCAATATAATTGATCAATGCTATATTTGCTGAACGATTTGGATCATACTCTATGGAAGCAACTCGACCCTCAATACCGTATTTATTCCGTTTGAAATCAATTACCCGGTATTTTCTCTTATGGCCGCCGCCTCTTCTTCTTACGGAGATTCTTCCCTTATGACCTCGGCCCGCAGATTCCTTTTTCCCCTTGGTTAAAGGCTTATGCGGTTTTTCTTCAGTTATCTCACTAAAATCAGATACGGTTTTATATCGTAATGTTGCTGTAACCGGTCTATACTTCTTTATACCCATTTTAGATACCTTCTATTGCACTCTTCTCATTAAATTAGTTAAATCTTTACTGACCTTCAAAGATCTCAATTTTATCCCCTGCTCTCAGGGTAACTATTGCCTTCTTCCATGCTGGTCTGTTACCAAACTTATAACGAATTCTCCGCTTCTTTCCTCTTACCACTAGCATGTTGACCTTTTCAGGCTTCACTCCAAACAGTTCATTTATAGCTTGTCGCACCATAACTTTGTTCGCATTCAAAGGAACTTCGAATACATATTTATTAAACTCCATCATCCCAGTCGTTTTTTCAGAGATAACCGGCTTAATTATTATATCATTAGGATTCATTACTCTTCACCTTTGCATATTTTTCATTGAGATAATTTACCGCACTTTCTGTCATAACAACTTCTTTGGAGTAAAATACATCTCTGCTGGAAATCCTCTTTACGTTATTATAACCAAACCAGGGAATATTTCGGATTGCTCTTTTCAACAGTGAATCTTCACTATCAGTTACCAGAACACCTTTGTTAACACTTAAAGACTTGCCGATCTTTGCCATATCTTTAGTCTTACCGGAAGAAACAGTAAAATCTTCAACAACCTTGACTGCGCCTTCTTTGACTTTAAGCGAAAGAAGTGAAATATAAGCGGACTGTTTTATCTTTTTTGGAAGTTCAACTCGATAATCTCTAGGTCTTGGACCAAAAGCAACACCGCCGCCTCGCCATATAGGGGACCTTGACGTTCCAGCCCTGGCCCGGCCTGTTCCCTTTTGTCTCCATGGCTTAGCACCGCCACCTCGAACATCAGATCTTCCTTTAACTGAATGAGTTCCCTGTCTCAAATTAGCGTTAGCAGCTTTTATCAATTCATATATAAGGGTATCATTAACCTCAGCTCCGAATACAGCATCAGATAAATCAACCTGGCCTACAACGCTGCCGTCAATTGAATACTTATCAATCTTCATCGCAATTATTACCTATTTCCCACTAACTTTGATCAATGAATTTCTTCTGCCCGGAATAGATCCGGAAACCAAAATTATATTCTTATCTTTTAACACTTTAACAACTTTCAGGTTCTTCACTGTAACAGTATCGCCGCCGTATCGACCCGGCATCTTTTGCCCTTTCCAGACTTCACCAGGATAGGCACAAGCTCCGATTGAACCGGGTGCTCTATGAAAATGAGAACCATGAGTCATTCTTCCACCACCAAACCCATAGCGTTTCACTACTCCCGCGAATCCATGTCCTTTCGATACACCAGTTACATTTACAACTTCATTCTCATCAAAAATAGAACAATCTATTACATTACCAACATCAAGACCTTCATCAAAAGCTTCAACTTCAGCAAAGAACTTTTTAGGCTCAATACCTTTCTTTTTTAGATCTTTTGAGATAGACATACTAATTCGACTTTCTTTTTCATCCATGTAACCCAGTTTTAAAGCAGAATAACCATCTTTATCAACAGTCTTTTTCTGTACAATAACACAGGGTCCCATTTCGCATACAGTAACCGGAACAACAGTCCCGTCTTCCTGTATAAATTGAGTCATTCCTATTTTTCTACCAATAAGCGCCTTTCGCATCACTTTATCCCGTTCACACACATGGTGTACATTATATTACGTTTATTCCCATTTCAAGGGAGTCAAATAATTGCAATAAAGTACAGTTCTATAACAGCCACTGCTAATCTATTAGCAATTTTCAATATTATTGCTCAAAAATTTTCTAGAAATCTAGCGGAGGAAACTCAGTGAGGGTTTACGAAAAATCAGGTCTAAAACCTGTCTCTGCGTAAATCCCCTCTGAGATCCCTACATATTCTTTGAGCGCCAGTTACATTTAAAAAATCAATAAAAATTTTTCTATAATCCATTTAGTAACAGGTGATTTAAGATTTTATATCCACAGATACACCGGCAGGCAGCTCAAGCTTCATTAAAGCTTCAACAGTGTTTGAATTTGGCTCAATAATGTCGATTAGACGTTTATGAGTTCGTATCTCAAACTGCTCCCTGGCCTTCTTATTAACATGCGGCGACCTTAATACACAAAACTTTTCAATCTTTGTAGGTAGAGGTATTGGCCCTGCAATCTTTGCTCCACTTCTATTCGTTGTCGCTACGATTTTCTCCGCAGACTGATCCAACAATTTTGCATCAAAGGATCTTAACTTCACCCGAATACGTTGTCCCATTAACTTTGCCACTTTACTTTCCTATCCAAATCACTTATAAATCTTGCAGTGCAATACCTCAAGTTGTGAGGTCCAACACTACAAAACACATCTATTTTAGCAACTCTTTTTTAGTTTTTTACAATTTTCAGCTTAAAAATAATCATTTTTTGATTATTTTAAATACGGACTGCTTATGCAGTCCGTATTTATATAATAAGCATGCTACTCAGTAATCTTAATTACAACACCAGCTCCAACGGTTCTTCCACCTTCACGGATAGCGAATCGGAGTTCTTCGTCCATTGCAATTGGTGTAATCAACTCAACCTTCATATCCACGTCATCACCAGGCATAACCATTTCAACGCCATCAGGCAATGTAATGGAACCGGTAACGTCAGTTGTTCTGAAATAGAACTGAGGTCGATAGTTTGCAAAGAATGGAGTATGTCGTCCACCTTCTTCTTTCTTAAGAACGTAAACTCTTCCTTCAAACTTTGTATGCGGTGTAATTGAACCCGGCTTAGCAAGAACCTGTCCTCTCTGAACGTCGTCTTTACCTGTACCTCGAAGAAGACAACCAACATTGTCTCCAGCCATACCTTCATCAAGAATCTTTCTAAACATCTCAACACCGGTACATACTGTAGTCTGTGTTTCTCTTATACCAATAATTTCAAGGCTATCACCAGTGTTAACAATACCTCTCTCAATTCGGCCTGTTACAACTGTTCCACGTCCGGTAATTGAAAAAACATCTTCAATAGGCATCAAGAATGGCTTATCCTTGTCACGCTTGGGCTCCGGAATATAAGTATCAAGAGCTTCACCAAGTTCAAGAACTTTCTTAAACCACTCATCATCTTTATTTCCGGAATCAGCTGCTTCAAGAGCTTTAAGAGCAGAACCAGCAATTACAGGAACATCATCTCCCGGAAAATCATTCTTGTCCAGAAGTTCTCTAATCTCCATTTCAACCAACTCAATCATCTCATCCCGTTCTTCCGGATCAAGCATGTCAGCCTTGTTAAGGAAAACTATCATATAAGGTACATTTACCTGGTGTGCAAGAAGAACGTGTTCTCTTGTTTGAGGCATTGCTCCATCTGTTGCTGCAACAACAAGAATAGCAGCATCCATCTGAGCGGCACCGGTTATCATGTTCTTAATATAGTCTGCGTGCCCTGGACAATCTACGTGAGCGTAATGTCTAGCGGGAGTTTCGTACTCCTGGTGAGATGTCGCAATCGTTATCCCTCTTGCCTTCTCTTCCGGAGCATTATCAATCTGATCAAAATCAATAGACGTACCCGTACCATATGCCGTATTGAAGCATTTTGTAATAGCTGATGTTAAAGTTGTTTTACCATGGTCAATGTGCCCAATAGTACCTACATTAACATGAGGTTTCGCCCTATCAAATTTTTCTTTTGCCATTAGCTTACTCCTTATTTAATTTCACTTATAATTCATTTCAAGAATATATAAAAATTTAATCTACTCAATGAATGTAAGGCGAGAAAGCATTGATATTCTTGCCTTACATTCATTGAGTAGATGTTAATATTTTTCACTGGTTGACAACCAGCAGTTTACATCTTTATAAAATAACTTATTAGTTCTATGAACAGCAGTTTATGAATACAAAAAAAATATACCTATTCTGTCAAGCAATTAATCTCATTAATTGCTTATTGAAAGATAATTTTGAACTATTTTTTATTTTGTATATAAATTGTAATATATTCACTCATGAAGTCAACATATTTTGTTCATACCAGTCCTATATAGCCCCGGTCATTCTGGCTACAATATTGTCAGTTATAGTCTTTGGCACCAGCTCATAATGGGAATACTGCAATGTATGAGAAGCTCTTCCCTGGCTCATTGACCGTATACTGTTTGCGTAACTAAATACCTCAGAAAGAGGTATATAAGTATCAATTATCTTCAATTCTCCCCTAAAATCTATATTATCAATTTTACCTCTTCGTGAGTTAATATCGGCAATAATATCTCCGCTATACTCATCCGGAGTGACAACCTCAAGTTTCATCACCGGCTCCATCAAACCAGGCTCCGCTTTTCTGGTTCCTTCACGTAATGCCATATTCGCTGCAATTCTGTACGCTATATCAATCGAATCATTTTCACGATATGCGCCGCCAATGAGCGACACCTCGATATCATCCATCTTGTAACCGGCTATAACTCCGGCTTCCATAGCATCACGCAGTCCTGCTTCCACATCCTTAATAAATTCTTCCGGAATATCGGGTGATGATAACTTATTCTCAAAAACAAACCCGGCACCTGATTTGGACGGCTTCATTTCAATTTTAACCTGCCCAAATTGATCTTTACCGGCAATCTGTTTCTCATATATTTCTTCCGATATAACACTTTTTGTTATAGTCTCTTTATAGGTTACCTGGGGTTTTCCTACATTTGCCTGTATTTTAAAATCCGTAAGAAGCCTGTTTACAATGATATCCAGATGTAATTCACCCATTCCCGATATAAGAAGCTGCCCGGTTTCAGAATTGGTATTAACATGAAAAGTAGGATCCTCTTCTTCAAGCCGTGTTAGGGATGAATTCAATTTCTCCTGGTCTGCTTTTGTTTTTGGTTCTATAGCAATCGAAATAACCGGATCCGGGAACTCCATTTTTTCAAGCAATATAGGATTTTTATCGTCAGTCAGAGTGTCTCCGGTACGCGCATTCTTTAAACCAACAACAGCAACAATATCACCTGTATAAACCTCATCCACATCTTTCCGATCATTGGCATGCATTCGGAGAAACCTGTTAACGCGCTCCTTCTTTTCTGTTACGACATTCAACATTGTATCTCCGGTTTTAACATGTCCGGAGTATACTCTTAAATACGACAATTTTCCTACATATGAATCCGACATTATTTTAAATATCAAACCACAAAAAGGCTCTTTATCGTCGGCATCCCTGGTTATTATTTTTTCACTGTCTTTTGGGTCATGCCCTTCAGTATGACCAATATCCCTGGGAGAAGGAAGATAGTCAACAATTGCATCCAGGACGGGTTGAACACCCTTATTCTTTAATGCTGACCCGCAAAAAACGGGGAACAACTCCGATTTTATCGTAACCTCGCGAATTGCATTTTTTATCTCATCAATACTCGGTTCTATCCCCTCTAAAAACTTTTCCATTAAGGTATCACAATGATCGGCCAGCTTTTCAATCATTTGCTCCCGGTATAACTTAGCCTCTTCCAATAATTCGCCGGTTATTTCAGTTTTATCAATATCATGTCCTTCCGGATCAGTCCATATGAGACACTTCATTTCAACAAGGTCAACAACCCCCTTATGAGCATCTTCCAGTCCTATGGGAATCTGGACAGGAAGCGGTGTTGCATACAATTTACTTTCAATCATTTCCAGACAACGGTTAAAATCGGCTCCAAGCCTGTCCAGTTTATTAACAAAACAGATTCGCGGGATATGATAACGATCCGCCTGACGCCAAACCGTTTCCGATTGCGGTTCTACACCTGCGACTCCATCAAATACTGCTATAGCCGAATCCAGAACACGAAGACTCCGTTCCACTTCCATCGTAAAATCCACATGCCCTGGCGTATCTATTATATTAATCTGGGTATTTTGCCAAAAACAGGTGGTTGCAGCAGCAGTAATAGTAATTCCACGTTCCTTCTCCTGCACCATCCAGTCCATTTCAGCTGTACCTTCATGAACCTCACCTATTTTATGCGTCTTCCCCGTATAATATAGAATCCTCTCCGTAAGAGTGGTCTTCCCGGCATCAATATGGGCCATTATCCCAATATTTCGTGTTCTATTTAATGGCAAATTTCTAGGCATTGTTACCTTCGATCTTTATCACAATTAATTATTTAAAATATTACCTGCACTGCCAAATGGGGCAAAATTTGGCGGTGACATTACACAGAAGCCAGAATTTAAGATACAGAATTCTGGCTTCTAATTGGTTTCTAATTGGTTTCTAATTGGTTTCTTAATAAACATCAAATACCAGGTGCAACACCTGGTATTCGGATTAAGTTTACATCATTTTTGAAAATACTAAAACTTAAAGTGAGCAAAGGCCTTGTTTGCCTCAGCCATTTTATGAGTATCTTCCTTCTTCTTAATAGATGCTCCTGTATTATTATACGCATCCATGAATTCCCCTGCTAAACGCTGGAACATTGTTTTTTCAGGTCTTTGCCTGGCATATTGAATAATCCACCTGATACATAATGCTTGCCGCCGGTCGGGTCTTATTTCAATAGGCACCTGGTATGTAGCACCACCAACTCGCCGTGATTTTACTTCTGCCTGGGGCTTAACATTTTCCAAAGCCTGGATAAAAACCTCAATAGGATCTTTTTGGGTTTTCTCTTTGATGATAGCCATAGCTTTATAAAAAATAGTTTCAGAAACCCCTTTTTTTCCTTGCAGCATCATACAATTAACAAATTTTGAAGCAATAACACTTCCATATTTTGGATCAGGTAATACTTCTCTTTTTACTGGTCGCCTTCTACGCATATCAATTCCTCTTATTTAGATAGTATACAATTAAGCCTTTGGTCTCTTGGCTCCATATTTTGATCTTCCTTTTCTCCTGTCTTCAACTCCAAGAGCATCAAGCGTACCTCGTATTATATGGTACCGAACACCGGGAAGATCCTTTACCCTGCCGCCTCTAATTAAAACAGCAGAGTGTTCCTGCAAGTTGTGTCCAATTCCCGGAATATAAGCTGTTACTTCAATTCCATTGGTTAACCGCACCCTGGCAACCTTTCTTAATGCAGAATTTGGCTTTTTAGGAGTAAAAGTCATTACCCTTGTACATACGCCTCGTTTCTGTGGGCATTGTTTCAAAGCCGGGGATTTTGATTTCTTCCTCTTGCTTTCTCTCCCCTTACGAATTAACTGATTTATTGTTGGCATCTGAACTCCTGTCTATAAATTAAATATGATTTTATATTCTAACTTAAAATAGTTTTTAATTTTTCAATCTATTGAGGTATTAGGAAATTTCACCATATTTTGTCAAGTAAATTAATATTAATCTATTCTTTACTTAAACAATTACTCCTCTGATTCTATTTCTACCGGTACAGACTCTTCTTTAGTTTCCACAACAGTTTCCACAACAGCTTCCACAACAGCTTCCACTATTTTTTCCGCACCAGCTTCAACCGGCTCCTGGGCATCAACACTTACTGCGGGAGCTTCTTCCTGTACCCCTTCGAGATCTCCGGGATCATCTTCAAAAACCTCAACACGGCGATAGTCCTGCAATCCTGTTCCCGCCGGGATCAAATGTCCAATAATAACATTCTCTTTCAGTCCTCTTAGATGGTCTACCTTACCTTTAATCGCAGCATCCGTTAATACCCGTGTTGTTTCCTGGAAAGAAGCTGCCGAAATAAAAGATTCCGTATTAAGCGCCGCTTTTGTGATACCCATAAGTACGGGAATCGCCGTTGCAGGCTTTCCTCCTTCCTGAAGAACTCTATCATTCTCTTTGATAAAATCAAATTTATCAACGATTTGCTCAATTACAAAGAGAGAATCTCCGGGATCGGTTGCTTTAACTTTTCTAAGCATTTGCCGCACAATGGTTTCAATATGTTTATCGTTTATAGCAACACCCTGCAATCGATAAACTTCCTGTATTTCGTTAACAAGAAACTTTTGCAGTTCCCGCGGCCCTTTGATTTTCAAGATCTCATGCGGATCAACCGGTCCGTCATCGATCTTTTCTCCTTTCGCTATATAGTCACCGTCCTGAACCCGCAAGAACTTTGTTACGGGAATTGCGTAATCCTTTTCAACCCCATCATCACCTTTTACAATGATCTTTCTCTTGTTCTTAACGGTATCACCAATACTTACTGTTCCGTCAAAAGCGGAAAGCGTTGCCGCATCTTTTGGCACACGAGCTTCAAAAAGCTCGGCAACTCTCGGCAAACCACCGGTAATATCTTTGGTTTTAGCAGCTCCTCGCGGCATTTTCGCAAGAATAGTTCCCGCGTTAATTTCATCTCCGCTGTTGACCATCAGGTGAGCCCCTTTTGGCAGTAAATACGTAATGGGGTCTCCGCTTGCTCCATGGATATTCATTCTTGGCTGCAATTTTTCTGTCTTATATTCAACAATGATCCGTTTTGTAACACTTGACTGAGGATCAATTTCTTCCCGCAAACTCTTATTCAATTCTATATCAACAAACTCTATCTTTCCTGAAATTTCCGTTAAGATAGGCTCAAACCAGGGATCAAATTCAGCCAGAATATCTTTTCTTTCATAAGATTTTCCCAGTTTTGCGATAATTTCCGTTCCCACGTTAATAGGAATAGAATGAGGCTCTCCAAGAAGATAGATCTTATTTTTCTCTATCTTTACAAAACCGGCACTTTTGGCTATTATATCATTCCCCTCCTTATCTTTCGCAAGAACCATACCCGAATAAACTTTCTCCTCCTCATTGATAACAATGTCCTCTTTTCCGGAAAGTGACACTTCAGCAACAATTCTCTGAACGATAAGATATCCCCTTCGTACGGATATAGTCTTACCCTCCTCGGTTTGAATAGTTTTCGAGGTCAGTTCTTTTACATATGTAGGGTAGCTGAACTTAATTTCACTCTCTTCAACAGAACGTGAAGCAATTCCACCAATATGAAAGGTTCTCATGGTTAACTGGGTACCCGGCTGTCCAATTGACTGAGCTGCGATAATCCCCACAGCCTCTCCAAGTTCCGCAGACCGGGCGGTTGCAAGATTTCTGCCATAACACTGGGCACATACTCCATGAGTTGCCTCACAGGTCAATACAGACCTGATCTCCAATGTATCGATATCAAGTTGATCTATCAATTCAGCTATCTCTTCAGTAACTTCATCATCACCTTTACAGAGCAATTCTCCTGTTACCGGGTGGATCAGGTCATACAGCAGCGTCCGGCCAATAGCCCTCGCTCCTAATGATTCAATAACATCATCACCTTCTTTTATTGAATAAATATCAATCCCAACTGTTGTTCCGCAATCGTCCATTGAAATAACAACATCCTGGGCAATATCAACTAATCGCCGTGTCAGGTACCCGGCATCAGCAGTTTTCAGAGCTGTGTCGGCCAGTCCTTTTCGGGCTCCATTTGTTGAAATAAAATACTCAAGAACGGTTAACCCTTCTTTAAAATTTGCCCGGATTGGAACCTCAATTATCTCCCCGCTCGGCTTGGCCATAAGACCCCGCATTCCAGCGAGCTGTCGTATCTGCTGTTTACTACCCCGTGCTCCTGATTGAGCCATAACATAGATAGGGTTATATCCTGCCCGGTCGTGAGAGAGTTCATCAAACATCTTCTCTGCAATAACCTCATTGGCATTGGTCCATAAATTGATAACCCGGTTATATCTTTCTTCATCAGTAATGAAACCATTCCGGTATTCAATCTCTATTGATTCAACTTTTTTATCTTCTTCAGCAACTATTGTCTTTTTAACATCAGGAACAAGAATATCGGACATTGAGATAGTTGGAGCAAAATATGTTGCATAGAGATACCCTGCTTCTTTTATTTCATCAAGCATCTTTACCGTCAGGTTGGGTCCGTAACTCCGCAAGACATTAGCGATTATTTTCGATAATCCCTTCTCTCCGATAACTTCATTAACATAAGGGTATCCTTCGGGAAGATGGCTGTTAAAGATCAACTTTCCACCGGTTGTTTCCACAAATTCATCACCCATTAAGTACTTGATCTTGCTTCTCAGTTTAATCTGGCCGTAGTCAACAGCCCGTTTTACTTCCGCTTCATCATCAAAAAATTTCCCCTCTCCTGCGCCGCCTTCGATCTCTGATGTTAAATAGTAGATCCCCAGAACGATATCCTGGGAAGGGGCGACAACGGGATGACCGTTGGCGGGAGATAAAAGGTTTCCCGATGAAAGCATTAATGTCCAGCATTCCAGCTGTGCTCGCGGAGACAGGGGTACGTGTACCGCCATCTGGTCTCCGTCAAAATCCGCATTATAGGCATGACATACCAGCGGGTGAAGCCTGAGAGCCTTTCCTTCTACCAGTACGGGTTCAAAAGCCTGTATCCCCAAACGGTGAAGGGTTGGCGCTCTATTTAACAGAACCGGGTGTTCCGAGATTACCTCTTCCAGAACTTCCCATACTTCTGTTTTCTCATTCTCAACCATCTTTTTGGCCGATTTTATATTCTGAACAAATTCTTTATCGACCAGTCGTTTCATTATAAAAGGTTTAAAGAGCTCAATTGCCATCTTCTTGGGAAGACCACACTGGTGCAGATGCAGACTGGGACCAACAACAATAACCGATCGACCGGAATAGTCGACCCGTTTTCCCAGGAGATTCTGTCTGAATCGTCCTTGTTTTCCTTTAAGCATATCACTTAAAGATTTCAACGGTCTGTTCCCTTTCCCTTTTACCGCTCTCTTTCTTCTGCTGTTGTCGAAAAGAGCATCAACAGATTCCTGGAGCATCCTTTTTTCATTTCGTACAATTATCTCAGGAGCCCGCAGCATTAAAAGTCTTTTGAGCCTGTTATTCCTGTTAATTACCCTTCTGTACAGGTCATTTAAGTCGGAAGTAGCAAAACGGCCTCCATCCAATTGAACCATTGGGCGTAGTTCGGGAGGAATTACCGGGATAACATCCAGAATCAGCCACTCCGGCTTATTACCGGACTCTTTAAACGATTCAATAATTTCAAGGCGTTTTACCAGTTTTTTATCGATCTTTACATCTTTTGCCGCTTTATTATTAATATCAGCACGGATCTGCCTGGAAACCTCATCAAGGTCAATACTCGCAAGCAGGTCTTTTATTGCTCCCGCTCCCATTCCGGCAACGAAAGTATCACCATACTTTTCATACAGGTTGTCAAAGGTTTCTTCATCCAGGATATCTCCCCGTTTAATATCCTCTTCTTCCGCTTCTCCGGGATCAATAACTATATATTTTTCATAATACAAAATTGCTTTTAACGAATTAACCGTTAAATCGAGCAGTAATCCCATTCGTGAGGGTACAGAGCGATAATACCATATATGTGCTACCGGGGCTGCCAGTTCAACATGGCCCCCTCTTTCTCGTCTAACCTTATAATGGGTTACTTCAACACCACACCGGTCGCAAACAACCCCTTTGTATCGTATTGATTTAAATTTTCCACAATAACATTCCCATTCTTTAGTTGTTCCAAATGTCTTTTCACAAAAAAGACCGTCTCGTTCCGGTTTCAGTGTTCGATAATTTATTGTCTCGGGTTTCTTAACTTCGCCATAGGACCATTCTCTGATCATATCCGGTGAAGCTAACTTGATCTGGATAGAACTGAAATCGTTAAAATCCCTCATATTGTTTCCCATAACCCTTTTATAATTTTATTATTTTTCCCTTTATAAAGAATGCGCAACCGGGGTTACACATTCTCCAGGGTATCAATTTTTATCCGTTTTTTTGATTTGCTGAACCCATCAGTCCATTCGGAAAGACTTATCTCTACGCCATCAGCATCAAAAATCTTTACATCCAGGGCAAGTCCTCGCAATTCCTGAATTAGAACATTGAATGATTCGGGAATTCCCGGTGATGTTGTATTGATTCCTTTCACAATAGCTTCATAGATCCGGGCTCGTCCCAGCATATCATCTGACTTTACTGTTAACAGCTCCTGCAAGGTATAGGCAGCGCCATATGCTTCCAGCGCCCATACTTCCATCTCTCCCAGTCTCTGGCCTCCAAATTGTGCTTTTCCGCCAAGTGGCTGCTGTGTAACAAGAGAATATGGTCCGGTAGACCGGGCATGGATCTTATCATCAACCATGTGAGCCAGTTTTAACATATAAACATAACCCACCATAACAGTTTGCTGAAAGGCATTACCGGTTCTTCCGTCATACAATTGCGCTTTTGAATCATTCGGCAGTCCTGCTTTATCCAGGTAATCCCGTATTTCTTCTTCTTTCGCTCCGTCAAAAATCGGTGTTTCTATTGTAAGGTTCAGCTCTTTTGCAGCCCAGCCCAGTTCGGTTTCAAGCAATTGTCCCAGGTTCATCCGGGATGGAACCGACAAAGGATTGAGTACAATATCGACCGGTGTTCCGTCTTCCATAAAAGGCAGGTCATAAACCGGTACAATCTTGGAAATAACACCTTTATTTCCATGACGGCCGGCCATTTTATCTCCTACGGAAATCCTTCTTTTGTCTGCTATATAAACCTTTACAAGGTCTTCTACTCCGGGAGCCAGTTCATCACCATTCTCCCTGGAAAACCGTTTTACATCAATTACAATCCCTTCTGCTCCATTGGGTACCCGCAATGAAGTATCTCGAACTTCTCTTGCTTTTTCTCCAAATATCGAATGAAGCAGCTTATATTCCGGTGTCAGATCCTGCTCTCCTTTTGGAGTTACTTTTCCTACCAGGATATCATCAGGATGAACCGTTGCCCCTACCCGGACTACTCCATCGGGATCAAGATCTCTAAAAGCCTTTTCACTAAGATTCGGAATATCTCTTGTTATGATCTCTCGTCCAAGTTTTGTTTCTCGTGCTTCAATCTCAAACTGTTCAATATGGACCGATGTATACACATCTTCCTCCACCAGTCTTTCCGAAATTAAAATCGCGTCCTCAAAATTATATCCCATCCAGGGCATAAACGCAACAAGGATATTTTTCCCCAGTGCCAGTCTTCCATTATCGATTGCCGGGCCATCGCAGATGAGATCCCCTGCTTTGATTTTCTGTCCTTTCTGAACAACCGGTTTCTGGTTAAAACAGGTCCCCTGGTTTGTCCGCTTAAACTTTTGCAGCAAATAGTCATCAACTTCACCGGTACTGGTCTTAATACTGATATTAAGTCCGTCAACATAGGTTACCTCTCCGGCGTGCTTTGCCGAGAGCAACACTCCCGAATCCCGCGCTGCGTGTTTCTCCACGCCTGTACCCACAAGCGGAGCCTCTTCAATCAAAAGCGGGACTGCCTGACGCTGCATGTTAGACCCCATAAGAGCCCGGTTCGCGTCATCATGCTCCAGGAATGGAATTAAACCTGTTGCTACAGAAAAAACCTGGTTTGGTGATACGTCCATATACTGTATCTCTGTGGGTTTTTTAATCGGAAAATTTCCCCGGTTCCGGCAGGGAATCATGCTTCGTATAAAATTCCCGTCATCATCAAGCAGGGCATTTGCCTGGGCAACAAAATACCGGTCTTCTATATCTGCCGTAAGATATTCAATCTTATCGGTAACTTTCCCATTCTCGACATAACGATAAGGGGTTTCCAAAAATCCATATTCATTAATCCGGCCATAGGTACTGAGCGATACAATAAGACCAATATTCGGTCCTTCAGGTGTCTCAATAGGACACATTCTTCCATAATGAGAGGGGTGTACATCCCGCACCTCAAAACCGGCTCTCTCCCGTGACAGTCCACCAGGTCCCAGAGCATTAAGACGTCTTTTATGGGTCAATTCAGCAAGCGGGTTTGTTTGATCCATAAACTGCGACAACTGACTCGATCCAAAAAACTCATTAATAACAGCAGTAATCGGTTTGATACTAATCAGGGCCTGGGGGGTTATTACATCAAGATCCTGAATTGTCATTCTCTCTTTAATAACCCGTTCCATTCGCTGGAATCCAACCTTTACCTGGTTCATGATCAACTCTCCAACAGATCGTATCCGCCTGTTTCCGAGATGGTCTATATCATCCACAATGGTTTGCACCCTGCTGGTGATCTTTTTTCCTTCTTTATCTTCTAATTCAACATCATACCCATCTGCTTCCGCGATAAGATGTAATATATATTTTACTGTTGATATTATATCTTCATTGGTCAATGTTGATGCTTTTTCGTTTTGCAGACCGAATTTGGAGCTAATCTTATACCGCCCCACTCCTCCCAGGGTATAGGTTCTGGGATTAAAAAAGAGCCTGTGTAATTCGGTCTTCGCGTTATCAAGATTTGTTGGTTCACCCGGCCGCATAATAGCATGAATTGTCAATATCGCTATTTCCGAGTTCGAAAACTCATGATCGGGATCAATTCTCAAATTCTTCTTTATAAAATCAACCTCAAGCTCCATGGTTGAACTTAAAAATGAATCTTCTTTATTGTTAGGGAAATCAATACACTCAACTTCCTTTATTTTTTCTTCTTTTAACCGGTCAATTACATCAATATTTATTCTTTCACCAACTTCAATAACCACTTCACCGGTCTCTTTACTGAAGACGTCTTTCGCTATTCTTTTTCCGTTTAATTTTTCAAAATCTTCTTCTTTCTTGAGCTTATAAATGGAAGTTTCATAGAACAGTTTCACCACTTCTTCATTTGCTTCAAATCCGAGAGCCTTTATAAGAAGAGTTACGGGAAACTTTTTCTTCCTGTCGATCCTGGCTATAATATGGCCCTTATTGTCGGTCTCAAACTCCAGCCATGATCCTCTGTCCGGAATAACCCGTGAGCTGTAAATCCTGTCGACCTCATTAAAGAAAAAGAATATACCCGGCGACCGGTGCAGCTGGTTAACAACTACCCGTTCCGCTCCATTAATAACAAAAGTTCCTCGAGAAGTCATCAACGGCATATCACCCATATATACAGTCTGCTCCCGCACCTCCATACTATCCTTTCGGATCAACCGTATGGTGGCCTTTAAAGGAGCCGCAAAAGTAACATCACGTTCTTTACATTCAAATTCGGAATACTTTGGGTCGCCGATCTCATAATTGATGAATTCCAGCACTACATCCTCGTGAGGACTTTCTATTGGGAAAATTTCTTCAAAAACTGCCTGAAGTCCCTGCAATTTCTTCTTCTTAACTATTGCCTGCAGGAACCAATCATATGACTTCAACTGGATCTCAATTAAATTTGGCAGGTCTATACTTGATCTGATCTTACCAAAATTGACAACTTTTTTTTGTTCTTGCATAGAGTCCCAAACCTTTAATTAAATTATCTTAATTACATCGTTTTTTGCAGACGGTAATTTGTAAAAAAACCGCTTCTTTTACTTTACTTGCACTCTTTTTTACAAAAATTCCCGCCTGTAAAAAACCGTCTCTACCGATTGTCTTTTACAAACACAAATAGGTTTGATCTATATCTAGATCAAACCTACTCGTTATTATCCCGGAAGGATAAATAATCGGATAAAAATCCTTTTTTGATTTCCGATCAAAAATAGTACTATTTTATCTCGATAGTAGCGCCAACAGACTCAAGCTTTTGCTTAAGTTCTTCAGCTTCTTCTTTTGCCACTTTCTCTTTTACAGGTTTGCCGCCGGCTTCAACCAGCTCTTTCGCTTCTTTAAGTCCAAGACCGGTAATTGCCCGGACTTCCTTAATAACTGCTACTTTGGAATCGCCAAAACCGTTAAGAATTACATCAAACTCAGTCTGCTCTTCCGCTGCAGCTGCTTCTCCTGGTGCTGCTGCTGCAACTGCTACCGGTGCTGCTGCTGAGATTCCAAATTTTTCTTCCATTGCCTTAACTACTTCCGCTGCCTCAACAAGTGTGAGACTGCCAATAGCTTCCAGCAGTTCGTCTACAGAAAGTTTAGCCATTGTATGCTCCTTTATACTTAGTGAATTTCTTCAAGTTAATATGGTCAGTGCCACAAAAACTTACAAAGGGTTCTAAGGGATTATACCGAAAACAGAAACCTTTTCCACCTTTATTTACTATTATTTAATTCCATAATGGTAAGATGGGGATACCCCGCCAGGTGTCCCCATCTTACCATTATGCTGTTATTGAACTTATCGTACGTTTTAAGTCTTAACCGTTGCTTTTTTCTGCTACAGCATTGATTCCGCGGGCAAGAGATGCCATAATCTGGTTCATTCCCATGGCGATTCCCTGTGCCGGGCTGTTTATCATTTGCAAGACTTGCGAAAGAACTACTTCTTTTGAAGGTAGTCCGGCTATGTCTTTTATTTTATTTTCTTCGTATAGAACATTGTCGAGAATTCCGGCTGAATAACTAAATTCCTTCTCCGCTGTCGCGAAATCTTTCAGCACCTTTGCGGTTTCCCCAATCTCCTCACCCATAAAGGCTACGGCAATTGGTCCCTTAAGGTGATCCGTAATATCCTGATACCCGGCCTCTTTCAGTGCCAACTTAAACAGGTTATTCTTTACAACCTTATATTCAGCATTTTTTTCACGCAAACTTCTTCGAAGCTGGCTTAACTCTCCAACCTTTACCCCAGAATAATCGGTAAGGATAAAATTAGGGCGCGCCTGCAATTTCCCTACAAGGTTTTGAACTTCATCAACTTTATATTGCTTAACCATTACTTTTCAATCCCCTTATGATTCAATTTGATTCCCGGTCCCATTGAAGTGCTTATATGCACTGACTTGATAAAATTCCCTTTCGCATCCGAGGGCTTGTCTTTTACTATCTGGTTAAAGAAAGCTTTAACATTGTCAATTATGGCATTTTCTTCAAAGGATATTTTTCCTACGAGGACATGGACAACACCGGTCTTATCGCATTTATAATCAATTCTTCCGCCTTTCAGCTCTTTTATAACTCCTGCGACATCCAGGGTCACTGTTCCGGCTTTTGGTTTCGGCATAAGCCCTTTTCTTCCCAGAATAGGTCCAAGCTTTCCTACTTCTTTCATCATATCCGGAGTTGCTACAACTGCCTGAAAATCAATCCAGCCGCCCTTTATCTTTTCTATTACGTCTTCAGCTCCTACGTAATCTGCTCCCGCGTCTTGAGCTTCTTTCTGCTTATCCCCTTTGCAAATAACCAGAACCTTCTTTTCTTTCCCGGTTCCCGCAGGTAATACTGCCGAACCACGAATGTTCTGAAAACTTTTATGCACTATTTTTACGGACATATCAACAGATTCATCATATTTGGAAAATTTCAACTCTTTCATCAAGGCAACTGCTTCTTCAATATTATACAGCTGTGACTTATCTACCCTTGCTCTTGCTTCTTTAATTTTCTTACCACGTTTCATTTTTTAACCCCTAACAATACTTTCTAAGTGTTTTCACCTTAGATGTCAACTTCTACTCCCATTGAATTGGCTGTTCCTGCTATAATATTTACAGCAGCATCAATATCATTCGCATTCAAATCGGGCATCTTAACATTAGCAATCTCTTCCAACTGACTCCTGTTGATAGTCCCTACTTTATCCTTTTGCGGCTCTCCTGATCCCTTGTCGAGCTTTAAAGCTTTTTTGATCAAAACTGCTGCCGGAGGAGTCTTCAGAATAAACGTATATGTTCTGTCTTCATATACTGTAATAACAACAGGAATAATGGTCCCCTGCTGATCTTTTGTTTTATCATTAAACGCCTTACAAAAATCCATTATATTAAGGCCATGCTGACCCAGTGCAGGGCCTACGGGTGGTGCCGGGTTTGCCTGGCCGCCCGGGATCTGCAATTTAATCTGTACAAGAATTTTCTTTACTTTAGCCATATCCTTTCCTCAATCTTATCTATCTGATCTATAATAACTACAGTCTGCAATCCCGTGCCATACTGCCCGGGGCTACATTTTTCCTACTTGCATAAAATCAAGCTCAACAGGAGTTCCCCTGCCGAAAATTTCAACTTTTACTCTCAGACGGCCCTTATCCGGATATACTTCTTCTATCATGCCGCTAAAATTGCTAAAGGGCCCTTCTATTACTTTTACATGCTCGCCAACTGAAAAATCAAGAGCTATTGATGCTTTCTCCCGTGCTTTCTGCTCACCCATCTGGTCAAACAATGAATCAACCTCTTCCCGTGAAAGAGGCTTGGGCTTACCGGTTCCGATTGCACCAACAAAGTTCGTAACACCATTGATACTCTTTACAACGGTCCACGTCTCATCATTCATTTCCATTTCTACCAGAACATAACCGGGGAAAAACTTTTTGGTCCTTACACTCTTCTTCCCTTCCCGCATTTCCGGAACATCAACAGTTGGAATCTTAATCTGGTAGATCTGATCCTGTAAACCCAGGGTCTCGACCTTTTTCTCCAGAGCAAGCTTTACCTTGTTCTCATGTCCGGAAAACGTATGAACGACATACCATTCTTTCATAACACTCACTTCATCACAGTTTGAATCAACATCATCAAGGAAGAATCAACCAACCACAAAAAACCCGCGATAATTACCACGGTCACCAATACAACTATTGTATAACTGGTAACCTCATCTCTATCGGGCCAGGTCACCTTCCGCATTTCTTCCTTGGCTTCACGTACGAACTCTATGGCTTCTTTTGCTTTGGCTTTAATATTCGCCATAACTATGCCTTTGTTTCTTTATGCATTAAATGTTTGTCGCAAAACTTACAGTACTTCTTAACCTGAAGTTTCCCTGTTTGATTCTTCTTATTCTTTGTTACGGAATAATTTTTCCGCTTACAACCCTGACACGCTAATAATATTACATCTCGCATATTCAATTCCCATCCAAAAATAGATATTTACCAGTAGAAATGTACCGTATATGCACAAAATGAGAGGAAAGCCCTATGCCCCTCTCTCAACTCTATACAAAAATAAGCCACTTACAAAGCTAGTGCAAGCTAATATCCTGACCTTCTCAGTCAAGCACTTTTACAAATAAAAGCGCACCTATGTATGGAGTTACTCTTCTAACCCAAACAGCGGTTTGAAAACCTGAGCCCACAATCAGAATTGAACTGATGACCTTTTGCTTACCATGCAAATGCTCTACCGACTGAGCTATGTGGGCAAATGGAGAAGTAAATCATAAAAAAAGCTGTTTTTTTGTCAACGAAATTTTATTAATATGATACAAATGGTCCTGGTTTTCCATTATTTTTTGAAAAAATAAATAAAAAATCCCTCATGAACAGGTTTTTTATATATATTATTCTTGTAACAATAACTTATGCGGATACTCAAAAACGTACTAACATGAATAAAAAAAAGATCTTCTATATAATTATCGCACTAATTCTTGTTGTTAATTGTTCCTGTTCCGGTACCGGCAAGGCTCGTAAAAAGATTTCCCGGGCCAGGGGGCCTAAAGAATTAAAAATTGCTACTTATAATGTGCATTTCTTTGCCGCGGGCGCGCCCGGTGTGAGGAATACCATCAGGAAGATTAAGCCCGATATAATTGGTCTCCAGGAAGTGCTGGTTAATAGCAAGGGGTATGATTATTCCAAAGGCCTGGCCCGGTCGCTTGGCTATTACCGGGTTTCCAGCGCTCCTTATGTCTCTTTCCGGAGGAGTAAAACCAAATGGGTTCTTTCTTTTTTGAGCCGGTACCCTGTTATTAAAAAAGATGAAAAAAGACTCGGGAAATACCGGAGAGCTCTCAGGGTTTACGTGAAGATCAACAATAAAAAAGTAGCTTTTGTTACGGTCCATCTCTCGCCTTTTGTCTGGAAGAGCAAGTCTGTTATTTCCGCAAATATCAAACGCGCCAAAATGAGACGGCAGGAAATTGTTGATCTTGTTGACTGGATCGATTCTCCCGATTGTCCAACTGTTGTTCTTGGAGATTTTAATATACTGCCCGACATGGATGATAAGCTGATAATGCTGCGGAATGGCTACTTTGACGCAGACAGCAACTTTTTTGAAAGCAGAAAAGGTACATTTCCCTTGAAGAAAAGTGCCGTTAGAAAACTTAAAAGCGCTTTTCCCGATTTCCTGGTCCCGGAAGTTTTAACCCTGGATTATATTTTCACCAAAGGAGCCGTTTCCACTATCTCCACCAGGGTAGTTCCCTCTCGTGCCTCAGACCACTACCCTCTCATCGCCAGGGTAAAAATCAAATAGAGGTCTCCCTTCTTTACCGATCACCTCTCAAGAAACTTCTTTTTAAATAGGGCCGGTTTCCGGGAAGAGATGAACTTGAATTTTACCCTTTCGCAGGGCTCACACCCCTCTCCTCGGAATCTCCATAGCCCTGGCCTGAAATCAGCCAGTAAAGGCGTTGCACTGCAACGTCTCTCAGAACCAACCCTTTGCCCGGAGCATCTTCGCAAAACAGACCCCGGTATCAACACAGTTTCTGATCTATTTTTTCCCCGTTCGACGGGGTCAGCTGCTCTTAACTAGTTCCTTCCGCTTACTACGAACGAAGGGATATTTTCATCGGCAAGGAGCCGTTTTGTCCGCCTGGCCGCGTTTTTACTTCCGAATCCTTTGACCCGGACTTTATACAGATCTTCATCATTGACAATTATTACTGAGTTTCCTGTTAAGTCCTCAAGTCTCCTTTTCAGGTTCCGGGCATTTACTTTTGAGTAAAAAGCCCCTGCCTGTAGTAAATAATTATCACGGTCACTTTCCATATATTCTTCATCATTGGAGGTATCATTCACTACCGGTGTTACATTCCGGCTATTATAGCTGTCGTCGTAGCGCTTTTCCCTCTTATTAACAGCTCTTTCCTCTCCTTTTTTTATTACCGTAATCCCCACCAGGACCTCTCCGTTCTTAAGAAATCCCAGTCCTTTTGCCGCGTTATAGGATAGATCAATAATCCGTTTTCCATAATACGGCCCCCGGTCATTGATCCGGGCCTTAACAATCTTGCCGTTCTTAAGGTTCTTTATCTCTACAATGGTCCCAAAGGGGAGACTTTTATGAGCAGCGGTATATTTATACATATTAAACCGCTCTCCCGATGCTGTCACCTTCCCATGAAACTCTCTTCCATACCATGATGCCAGCCCTTTCTGATAAAACCGCTCTTCTCTTGAACGAGGTTCCCGGCTATTCCGGCTTGCCCGAACTGAAGATTCGTTATACTCCGGCTCATCATAAGTATTTCGATCGCCTCTAGCGCTTCTTCTATCGTTATAGTCATTATTATCTCTTCGGCTGTCACTATCCCGGCTGTTCTGAGCGTACCGGTCTGTTTCCTCAAAACCGTCCTTAGCTTTGTTTTCGGGCTCTCTTATATCATCGCCGAAATTGTTTGATTCATCTTTATACCCGGCTTCGTTAACATAAGCGGTATCATCCGCGCCTTCTCGCGCCGTATCCTGTCCATACAGATCACCGCTGTCATTCCCTCTGGCCTGAGCCCTTCCTGATGTACAGCTAACCGCCAGCAGGAATACTAATAAGCAGCCTATTGTAAGGAGCACTCTTCTTAAAAAACTATCCATCTTATACCTCCAACATACTTCGTATCTTCTAAAAAATATCTTTTTTTTTGATCAGATATCGTTTTACCTATTTATATATGAATCATATCGGTATTATGTCTTAAACTCTTAAGTTTATTTTAGTATTTATACTTTATTTTTGTTTAGTTTTCATGAAATGCTTAAAATTAATTTGACACCGCCAGAGCAGTATCTATTAAATTGTTTTTGCTTTCCCCCCAACCCCCAAAGGGGGCGTAAGAAAAAAATTAGAAAAATAAAGGAATAACCATGAAAATAGTATCAACCAAACCGACTATAACCAGGAAAGAACTGGAAGGAGTTCTGGACCGTCTTATTAATAACGAACTCATCACCGGAGGACCGGTAAAAAACCTTGAAGGGAATTTCTCAAGCCTCTGTGAATTAAAATACTCCCTGGCGACAAATTCCGTTACATCTGCCTATCATCTTATTTTTCACTCTCTCCAGCTGGATAACACCAGTGAAGTTATTATACCGTCATTTATGGGCCAGGCTCCCTTAAGCGCTCTTTCCGCATTGGGAGCAAAACCGGTTCTTGTAGACAATGATGAAAACTCTTTATTTCCTTCGATTGACGCCATAAAAGAAAAAATTACCGAAAATACCAGGGCCATAGTAATCAATCATACATTCGGCTTTCATTTTGATATTGACACTCTTGAGGAGATCAAAATTCCAATAATCGAAGATATTTCCCATGCTGTTGGAACGGAAAATAACGAGGTTCCCGTGGGGAAAAAAAGCACTTTTACCGTTATATCTTTTGCCCCGTCAATGATAATCACCACTGGAAACGGGGGCATGGTATTGACCAATAACTCGAAATACTACTCTTCAATGAGAGACATGCGCGGGAGCAGGCCGGACCAGCTCAGCATGGACTACACCATGACCGATATCCAGGCTGCAATGGGCATATCCCAGCTGTCAAAACTGAAAGACTTTATTAAAAGAAGACGAAATATCGCGAAGGTATACAGTGACGCTTTAAAAATAACCCCGCATAAAGCCTTAATCCCATATAGTGAGCAATTCTCATACCAGTCATTCCCGGTCATCTTCGATACTCCTTCGGATAAAGCGATAAAATACTGGAAAAAGAACGGGGTTGAGATAGTTAACCCGGTGGAATTTCCGCTCCATGTTCTCATGGGAGAACGAGGGGTCAATTTTCCCAATACCGACCGCCTGTCGAAAAAAATATTTACGATCCCTCTTTATCCTACACTTACGAAAAAAGAGATTGAAAAAATATCCAGGACACTTTCAAGTTTTATATAAGACTAATATAAAACTTCATTATTTTTTAAGAGGAACGATAATGTATATATTAACAATAGAAGATCATTTTGCTTCAGCGCACCAATTACGCGGTTACCAGGGAAAATGCGAAAACCTTCACGGGCATAACTGGAAAGTCGTTTTAAGTGTAAAAGGGACCAAACTTGACCCCATAGGACTGCTCATTGACTTTAAAGACCTTAAAACAATCCTTAAATCGACCCTGGATGAGCTTGACCACAAAAACATTAACGAAACTCCGCCCTTTACCGACATTAATCCAAGTTCTGAAAATATCGCGCAATATCTTTCGGAAAAAATTGGAAAAATATTTTCAGCAGATTATCCTCATGTTGAAATAGAATCGGTTACGGTCTGGGAATCACATACGGCACGCTGTAAATATATTCCATAAAAAAAGGGTGCCAAAAAAGCACCCTTTTTAAAAATAAAATTACCGGTTTTTTACCGTGATGAGAGCACCTCTTGTATTTTATCTTTTAATTCCTGTAGATTAGATGATTTCGTTACGTATGCATCAGCGGTCCATGTCATAAAATTACTTTTATAGTCGGAATAAGCAGTATAAATAATAATTGGTATCTTTTTATCCCGTGAAAGAATCTTGCCTAAAGCCTCAATCCCATCCATTTCCGGCATCCTAATATCCATGATAACAAGATCATACTTGTTGCTCTTAACCATATCGACCGCTTCTTTGCCGTTAGATGCCTGGTCAACCTCATACCCTTCATCTTCCAGCTCAACAGCATATAATTCCCGCTGGTGCTGCTCATCTTCAACAATTAATAACCTGCTCACTGCGGTCCTCCTTGAATATTATTATAAATATCCCTATATCATTTATTATTCCAATTATTATATAATAATTCAACTCTTTTTTATATTATTACCCGCAATAACATAAAATTTACCGAACGGTAAAATAAACACGCCCTTACTTCGGGAATGGCAGGTTAATACAAAACTCAACTCCCGCTTTCTCCCTGTTTTTTACATCAATTGACCCGTTATGATCTTTTATGATCCGCTTAACATTAGCAAGCCCCAGGCCAACACCGGTTACCTTTTTGGTAAAAAAAGGTTCAAATATTATTTTTGGATCAGCTTCATCAATCCCGGTTCCCGTATCTTTCACCCGGATTCTCACCCCGGTCTCATCGTTTTCGGTAGAAATCTCAATTGCTCCTCCCGGCGGGGTCACATCAATGGAATTTTGAAGAAGATTGAGCATAACCTGCTTCATCTGGTTAAAATCCGATTTTACCAGGGGAATATTTTTGTTAAAATCAGTCTCTACATTGATCTTTCGTTCGAGAAGTAAATTTTTCAACAGGTCTACCGTATCTTTAATTATATCATTGATATTATTAAATTCTTCAATATATTTTGTTGGTTTCGTAAAATCCATAACATTGGATAGTATTTTTTCCAGGCGTTCGGATTCTTTTAAAATAATTGATGCCGATTTGTTTACGCCCGGGTTATTCATAGTAGTTCCCTTTGATAATTGGATAATTCTCCGGGAATACCCTCCCATTGTTACCAGGGGATTTCGTATCTCATGGGCAATATGAGCCGCTATTCTTCCCACAGCAGCCATTTTCTCCGATTCAACAATGGCATTCTGTCTTTCCGCAAGCCGTCTCATTTCTTTTTTTACCGAAACCAGGTTATTGTAACTCTCAATAGAAAGGGCTGCCTGTGAAGCAAAAATTGCCAGCAGCTCAATACTCTCATTACCAATAGCAACCTGGTTAAACTTATTGTCCGCTATTATAATTCCTATAGCCTTATTTACCGCGATGATGGGAACAATAACAAACTCCTTAACATCCATGAGATGCCGGATATCATCATCAATATTTTCATCATTATTTGAATCATAAATATGGATATTTTCTTTTCTTATTAATGATTGTATGAAAATATTATTACAGCCCAGGGGAAATTTAGTACTGAGAACCGTTTCCAGAAGGACCTCGCCGCTCCCGTCTCTTCCAACATCATCATCTACAAATGCCTTAAAGGAAGGAGCCGAACGCCAGATCTCAATAGCCTCATCAAATGAATCAGGGCCAACAGCCATTTTTCCTGCCAGAAATTCGTCATTTTCATTGAGAAAAAGCATGGCCCTGTTAAACCCGAGACCCGAACCCGATGTTACCCCGGTTAGAATTGTATAGAGGAGCCGTTCAATTTCAATATCTCTTTTAATGGATTTTGATATCTGGCTCATCAAGGATATCTGGTAATCCTTTCTTAACTTACTGGTTACATCATCGATAATTAAAACAACCTGTCTTCGTCCCTGGACGATTATATTTGATATTTTGATATCGGCAATAATAGATATCTTGTTTACCGACAGGAGGTGAATCTTCTCAAGCACAACCGATTTTTCCTGGGTCTTTGCCTGGGAAACCCCTCCTTTGAGCCGGGCATTAACAAAATAAAAGATATCCTCTATATTTTTCCCTTCCAGGTCCGCCTGAACAAACTGGAATTTTTTACTAAAGCCGTCATTCGCGAAAACCACCTTTTCCGTGTCATCAAGCACAATAAAATAGGAATTAATAGAACAGATAAGGCTGTTGTAAAATTCATGAAAGGCGTCTATTTCATTCTTTTGTGTCGATACGATATTATCCAGGTGTTTTCCCACTATAACCAGGTCTTCATAAATACCCGTAAGATGATCATTACCATTCAGTTCTTTTTCCTGGATAATAAACTTGCCCTTTTTAAAGTCCGAAAGCAGGTCCCTGACCTTTTTAACTCTTTGAATATACGAATACCGCGAACCCACAAGCATGAAAGCCCGGATTAATAAAAGGACAAAAGCCCCTCCCAGGATATAATACACCCATAAATCTCCCAGGCTCTTATAGTTACGGGCGACAAAAAAGAAATATACCGAAACAAGAACGTCCGGCATAAAATACGCCACTTTTCTTAAAATCATTTCTTTATTTATAATCATAGTTGTTCTTAATTTAATACATATTTCTAATAGTATTGTACAGGATAATCCAGTATAGAAAATTATTATTGATATATTTAGCCCTTTATTTCAACCTGTTTTTTTGAAAAAGAAAAAAAATCG